>NZ_CP099917.1:2960000-3319794 GCF_030994125.1 Pseudoalteromonas xiamenensis
CGAAACCGACACAGGTGGTCAGGTAGAGAATACTAAGGCGCTTGAGAGAACTCGGGTGAAGGAACTAGGCAAAATGGTACCGTAACTTCGGGAGAAGGTACGCTCTTGTCTGTTAAGCCCTTGCGGTGTAAGCAGACGGGAGTCGCAGAGAATAGGTAGCTGGAACTGTTTATTAAAAACACAGCACTGTGCAAAATCGTAAGATGACGTATACGGTGTGACGCCTGCCCGGTGCCGGAAGGTTAATTGATGGGGTTAGTCTTTGGACGAAGCTCTTGATCGAAGCCCCGGTAAACGGCGGCCGTAACTATAACGGTCCTAAGGTAGCGAAATTCCTTGTCGGGTAAGTTCCGACCTGCACGAATGGCGTAATCATGGCTACGCTGTCTCCACCCGAGACTCAGTGAAATTGAAATCGCAGTGAAGATGCTGTGTACCCGCGGCTAGACGGAAAGACCCCGTGAACCTTTACTATAGCTTGGCACTGAACATTGAACCTACATGTGTAGGATAGGTGGGAGGCTTTGAAGCAAGAACGCTAGTTCTTGTGGAGCCGTCCTTGAAATACCACCCTTGTATGTTTGATGTTCTAACGTTGGCCCCTAATCGGGGTTACGGACAGTGCCTGGTGGGTAGTTTGACTGGGGCGGTCTCCTCCCAAAGAGTAACGGAGGAGCACGAAGGTTTGCTAAGAGCGGTCGGACATCGCTCGGTTAGTGTAATGGTAGAAGCAAGCTTAACTGCGAGACAGACACGTCGAGCAGGTACGAAAGTAGGTCATAGTGATCCGGTGGTTCTGAATGGAAGGGCCATCGCTCAACGGATAAAAGGTACTCCGGGGATAACAGGCTGATACCGCCCAAGAGTTCATATCGACGGCGGTGTTTGGCACCTCGATGTCGGCTCATCACATCCTGGGGCTGAAGTCGGTCCCAAGGGTATGGCTGTTCGCCATTTAAAGTGGTACGCGAGCTGGGTTTAGAACGTCGTGAGACAGTTCGGTCCCTATCTGCCGTGGGCGTTTGAGAATTGAGAGGGGCTGCTCCTAGTACGAGAGGACCGGAGTGGACGAACCGCTGGTGTTCGGGTTGTCATGCCAATGGCATTGCCCGGTAGCTACGTTCGGAATCGATAACCGCTGAAAGCATCTAAGCGGGAAGCGAGCCTCGAGATGAGTTCTCACTTGGAGTTTAACTCCACTAAAGGGCCGTTGGAGACTACAACGTTGATAGGCAGGGTGTGGAAGCGCTGTGAGGCGTGAAGCTAACCTGTACTAATTACCCGTGAGGCTTAACCATACAACGCCAAAGTGGTTTAAGTTGTTAGAAGTTAAGTATTGACTAAAGTAGACAACGACGAAGTAAAAGACATTAATATTAGCGTTCCAGATTTAGTTTACTTGCGGTAGCGAGTAGACGACCAGCTTATGCTTGGTGACAATAGCGTTGTGGACCCACCTGACCCCATGCCGAACTCAGAAGTGAAACGCAACAGCGCCGATGATAGTGTGGCAGCTGCCATGTGAAAGTAGGACATCGCCAGGCTCTAATTAAATAAAAAGGCCTCTTCGAAAGAAGAGGCCTTTTTATTTATTACGTGTTTAGGGATGTGCTACGTGAAAGTAGGGTGAAAAGTCGATTAGGGAAGCAAACAGTTTTGCTTCACCGGCTTTGAACGTCGAAGGCCTCTGGCCGCAGACCGGACATCGCCAGGCTGGGCGCCCCCGACTCTTAATTAAAGAAAGCCCGATTCGAAAGAGTCGGGCTTTTTTACTTTTCATCATTAAATCGTATTACGATTATACCAGACAGGTTAGTCAGTCTTATACCATTCCGCTTAAATATCTGATCTAATATAGACCATAGAAAATCACCGACTCAAAAACTTGAACCCAAACCTATCTGAACAGCTTTTAGCGCTTTCACGGAAAGAACCAAACGCACGAAAACGCATTCGATTACTTGCAGTGTCATTATTTTATGAGGGCAATAGCAGAACCGATATTGCAAAACGCCTTAGTACAGCACGAAGTAGCGTGAATAAATGGGTTTCCAGCTTCTTAGACCATGGGCTCGAAGGCTTAGACAATAAGCCTATTCAAGGACGTCCTCCTAGATTGCAACAGTCACAACTTGAGCAACTGTCTGAATTTATTAAGTGCTCAAACACCGAGCTTAAAGGTGGCCGCCTTACCGGTGAAGACATCGTGCATTACATTGACGCTGAATTTGGTGTGCATTACCACTTAAATCATGTCTACAAAATACTAAAGCAGCTTGGTTTAGTTGGATCACAAGCCGCTCGAGGCATCCTAAACAGTCACAAGAGAATCAAGAAACTTTTAAAAAACTTCCAACTGGAAACGGTCCTTCACACACCAGGACACCGACCTCTTGAGCGTATCGACGTATGGTTTCAGGATGAAGCTCGATTTGGCCAGCAAAATCCGACTACGCGCATTTGGGCTGAAACAGGCACTCGGCCAAGGATTATAAAACAGCAACAGTTTGAGTATGGGTATTTGTTTGGTGCAGTATGTCCAGCCACAGGCCAAACGGAAGCATTAGTAAGTCCATTCGTAAACAAAGAAGCAATGACACAGCACATGCGTCAGATATCACAAGCGACAGAAGTTGATAGGTACGCAGTCGTGATAATAGATGGTGCAGGCTGGCACACCTATGACACTGCCGGCAGAATTTAGCAACCTCACGCTCATAAAGCTTCCACCTTATTCACCCGAGCTCAATCCTGTAGAACAAATATGGAGTTGGATACGACAACACGGTTTATCCAATAGAGTGTTTTCGGGCTATGACGAGATCGTTGATGAAGTTTCAAAAGCTTGGAATCAATTTATTTCAATACCGGATAGAGTGAAGAAAATGTGTAGTCGTGAATGGATAAAGTTGATCTAATCTATATGCGGAATGGTATTAAACATATCTAAAACCCAAATTAACGTTGGTATCCCCCAGTAGCATCGCATCTCGGTTATCTCTGACCTCAGCTAAGTAACGCTAAGAAGCGGTGCTTCGTCTTCTTCTCTGAATGCGTGATGCAAGGTAGAGCAGACTGGTTAGACGTATGCAGACTCCTGGTAAATAATCAGATGGTAACTTTTGTACTTATGCCATACGCTGAATCAAGTTTCTCAATGGTCACTTATAGATGTTACTTCAACTTAAATCGTAGTTAACTGAAGGATTTTGTCTTAGAAACAAATAAGCAGGGTAAGTCTACCCAGTAACAAGTGTCTACTTAAGCAATAATGTGAGGAACGAATCTCGCGGTGTCTTTTGTGATGGGGGAATTGTCTTCTCGGATCGTTAACCCGCATGCTTCATGTGCAACCATCCACACTCCCAACAATGTTGAATTGTTATTAAATCGAGGAAGAGGCGCTAATGCTTGGGTTATGTATCCTTCTTTACCGTAGCTGCCACTTTGATGAATTCGACCTTTTCTCGGATGAAACCAAGTAACATTGCTACCTTCGCGACCAAAAAGCGGCTTACTGACAAAGCCCCCTTCAAGTCCACCTTTTTCTTCACCTGAAAAATACGCAGGGAGAAGATTCGGGTGATTTGGATGAAGCTGCCAAAGGAGTGGCAGAATAGCTTTGTTTGAGAGTATAGCTTTCCATGGTGGCTCTATAAACGTTGTTTTAGTTGTCGTTAGATGACAAGAGAATTCGTCTTCGAATAACTGTTCCCATGGATAGAGCTTAAAAAGCAGTTCAATCTGATTATCGTCTAAATCGGTTAACTGTCCGCTATCATCCACACCAATACTTTCAATAGGAAGAAGACTCGTCGAATGGCCTGCTTGAAAAGCGCAATCCTGCAGGTACATTACTGTACCTTGGTCTTCTATCGAATCACGGCAATAAGCCAAATGAAGCGTGTTATTTCTCTTGAACTCGGTAAAACGCCTAACTAGTCGTTCTTGGATGCTGTTAAATTGATCGGCTGATCTTGGTAATACGCCACTATCTACTTGTTGTTCTAACCATTGCCATTGAAAAAAGGAGGCTTCATAGAGCGAAGTAGGTGTGTCAGCATTGTACTCTAGGAGCTTTGCAGGCGAGTTTCCGTTATAACTAAAGTCAAAGCGACCATACAGGCTTAACTCATTGTTTTGCCAGCTGTCCGCAATCCACTGCCACGAGGATTCGGGAATACAAAACTTTCTCAGCCAGTAATCGTCTTTTACAACTCTATCTACTAGGTCTAAACATATTTGTTCTAGCTCGTTACTTGGATCTTCCAAGTGTGTTTCTATCTGCTTCAAGGAGAGTTGATAGTAAGCTGTTTCATCCCAGTAGACATCGTTATCTATGCGGTAAAAGTCAAACCCATAAAACTCAGCTTGGTCTTTTAAATCTTGTCGCTCATTGCATGGTACGCGAAACACTAACCACCCCAGCTGCTTCTTGACGAGGCGCTCCGTCCAAATCCCCCTCGTTTTGTGGTGACGCGTTTGGCAGCAACGGGTTCATTCGTTACCGATTTCTTAATCATTATAGTGCCGCGATTACTTACACTAGAAACAAAACTATTGTTGGCATTTCTGAAACTGAAATAATCATCTTTCGAGCGATATAGAGGGCGAGATTGACCAAAATAAGCCCCGTTATAAAAAGCGTGTCTACGTTTTTTCTTTTTATAGTAATCAAGACCCTCATCAACGGCTTGAGCCACCGCCGCAAGCATAAATCCAGCCATGATCGGCTGCCAAATTGACCCCTTATTTTCACATTGGTTGAAGCCAAAATCATTTTCACATAACTGTGCTGAATTATATTTAGGGCTTTCGATATCATGATTAGCTAATGCTTCTTGGTATTGAGAAACACAAGCTGCTTCTTCAACACCAAATGATGTGCAATCATCAACGTTATTGAAGATAAGTGCCTTTTCCTCGGAATCAACACACCCACTAAGCTGGGAAAATGCGCCTAACATAAGGGTTAGCTTTACTGACTTGCTCCTTTTCATGTCGTTCATCTCAATAAGTCATGCATGCTGCGTTTAAAATGCCCGATGCGAGTGATGCGGCACCTAAAAAGACACCAGCGCTAATCTGATTTTGCTCAATTTTGTTTGAGAGTGTCGGCATATAAAAACGAACAGAAAAGAAGGTAATGAGTTGAATTATGCCTGCAACCACAGCCCAGATAATATAGTCCACAAGAGAAACTGCGTTAACCGCCGCACTTGAAATTGGTAAAACGAAGCCGATTAATGCGCCTGCAAAACCTAACGAAGCAGCAGTGTTATTTGACTTCATTAACGTCCACTCACAGTGTGGAGTGATCTTGGTGTAGATGAACAAAAATGAAAAAGTAAGTAGGTAACCGAGCCCAAAATAGAGTGCAAAAGGCAGTAAACCTTGTAATGAGTCAAAGGCATTCATGTTCATTCCTTTAAAAAAAAACGCTTGGAATCGCTATTGTATACATCAAAGAGGCTTGTTTTCAAAATATTAAAAGTACCAACGGACCTTGCGATAAAACGTAAAGAGCGGATTTTAGAGTTTTAATGCGACTGATGTAGTCAAGCGAGAAAAGCAAGGAAAAAAGTCGCTAGGCTACAATAACAGGCAATATGGGGGATCATTCTTCGATTGTAGCGAGCTGTTCTAACTCACGATACAAAATATCGTCATCACCCAAATTCAATTCAATTAACCGTTTTAGGTGTGTGACACTTTCTAAGTCAATTTGCGTGCAATGCAAACCTAAATGGAGGGCTTCAATATGTCGAACTTCAACTTGCATTGAAATGGCGATATCACTATCTCCAAGTTTGAACAATAAGCTAGCGGGTTCATCCTTCATAGGAATGTAACCGTTAGGTAAGGAAACGAGTGCACCATTTAAAGACAAGTCAAAAAGCTTACATTGATAATCCCCTCCTGCAGTCATAAGCTTGGCAGGATTTGAAAACATGACTCGTGTAAAACGTCTACGCTCTTCCATAATCTATTCCTAAGTTCATCTCTCCTAAGAATAGTTGCTTTTGAGTAAGAATTGCAAACTAAGAATAGAAAAAAGCCCTGATGAACAGGGCTTTTTAAGGTATTGATTAACCGATTTTTTTATACTTGATGCGCTTCGGCTCTGCAGCACTCGCACCGTAAGTTTTTTTCAACCATTCTTCGTATTCAGTATAGTTACCATCGAAGAAATTGATTTGACCTTCATCACGGTAGTCAAGAATGTGCGTAGCAATGCGGTCAAGGAACCAACGGTCATGCGAGATACACATTACGCAACCAGGGAATTCCAAAATCGCGTTTTCCAGCGCACGCAACGTTTCTACGTCAAGGTCGTTGGTTGGTTCATCCAGTAACAGTACGTTCCCACCCGCTTTAAGAAGTTTGGCGAGATGTAAACGATTGCGTTCACCACCTGATAGCTCTTTAACGAACTTCTGTTGATCCGTTCCTTTGAAATTGAAGCGGCCAATGTAAGCACGGCTTGGAATTTCAAAGTTACCAATTTTTAGAATGTCTAGACCATCAGAGATCTCTTGGAATACAGTCACATTGTCGTTCATGCTATCGCGGAACTGTTCGACGGTTGCAAGTTGCACTGTATCACCGATATCAATCGTACCACTGTCAGGAGTCTCTTGACCGCTTAACATACGGAATAACGTTGATTTACCCGCGCCGTTGGCACCGATAATACCCACGATCGCACCTTTTGGAACGTTAAAGTTAAGATTGTCGATTAACACGCGGTCACCAAAGCTTTTCTTCAGGTTTGAAACCTCAATGACCTTGTCACCTAGGCGCGGACCTGGCGGAATAAATAGCTCGTTGGTTTCATTACGCTTTTGGTAATCAGTCGCTTGTAACTCAGAGAACTGAGCCATACGTGCTTTCGACTTAGCCTGACGACCTTTTGGATTCGAGCGAACCCACTCAAGTTCCTGAGCAATCGACTTTTGACGTGCTTTTTCTGTTTTTTCTTCTTGCTTCAAACGAGCGTCTTTTTGCTCAAGCCATGAAGAGTAGTTACCTTCCCATGGAATACCGTGGCCACGGTCAAGTTCTAGGATCCAACCTGCAACGTTATCTAAGAAGTACCGATCGTGCGTAATCGCCACAACGGTGCCTTCATAGTCGTGTAAGAATCTCTCTAACCACGCAACTGACTCTGCGTCTAAGTGGTTAGTCGGTTCGTCAAGAAGTAGCATGTCTGGTTTTTCAAGTAGCAGACGACAGATAGCAACACGGCGACGCTCACCACCAGAAAGCACCTTAATTGGCGTATCCCACTCAGGCAGACGAAGTGCATCGGCAGCACGTTCTAACACGTTGTCGATGTTGTGACCGTCATGTGCTTGAATAATCGCTTCAAGTTGACCTTGCTCTTTTGCAAGCGCATCAAAGTCCGCATCTTCCATTGCGTACTCCGCGTATACTTCGTCTAGACGACGAAGCGCGTTTTTGACTTCGCTTACCGCTTCTTCAACCGTCTCACGAACGGTTTTGTTTTCGTCTAGTTTTGGCTCTTGTGGTAAATAACCAATTTTGGTGTCTGGAAACGCGCGAGCTTCACCTTCAAACTCTTGGTCCACTCCAGCCATAATACGCAGCAAGGTTGATTTACCTGCACCGTTTAGACCAAGCACACCGATTTTCGCGCCTGGAAAAAATGAAAGAGAGATATCTTTTAAAATAGTACGCTTAGGGGGTACTACTTTACTTACACGATGCATCGTGTAAATAAACTTATCCGGTAATGGCATGTCCAAACCTTATAAAAATAGTCAATAAAATCGCTAATATTGTAGTGACATACAAGGTGGCATTCAATGTCACACTCAATTTAAAAGAGTTAAAAAATAATATGACCTACTAATATTGAGGAGTTAGCGAAATTACTATTAAGCGCAGATCAAATTCAATTAGACATAAAAAGAGGTGAAACACTGGCGAATGCCGATAGGCCAACCGTTATTATCACTGCAGGTGAATCGATTTCACCTACTAAAGGCGGTCAACATCCCACTCGTAAACCTCCGGTTAACTCAACGAATGAGTACAGCCTACACACAATCTATTTACCGTAACTAACCACTTACTTTGTGAGAGCCATTATTAACGCTTGGCAAAGTACTTCGGTCAACGCAAAGACTACAACCTACTTGGTAGTGTTTCGACATTACATCATGCTGAGCTCGGGAATAAAGTGCAATAACGTCGTGAAGCGTTGTTAACGTAATGGTTAAATAGCGTTGTACAGAGTGATTCACGCAAGAAATAACGTAGTTTACAAGTATGAAAAAACGCCATGTTAAATTAACATTTGTAATCTGGTTGTGTGAATTTTAATCTCAAGTGGTCAGATTATATACTTTCACTTAAAGTCTCTGAAAATAGGTCATTATTGACCTGTTTCTAAATTAGAAAATGACTACTATATCGCTATGATAACGAACAGCTATCAGTACAATTATTCACAAAAGTTGCATGGATGTATTCTTTGTGTTTCTTTTTGAGCTGATAGAACATTACGTAACCTGACTATTTTAGATTCACAAATACAGCAGCTTGTACAAAATTGAAGCGAAATCAGTTGGAAATATAGTTTTTTCCTCTTCAAGTCTACTTTAATCCCAAAATACGAACGATTTCATTCGATGGTCTGCAACTTGTTGTTATGAAGATATTGTACTGATCAAAGGAATAATGATGGAGCAGTCTCATCTCATTTCACGGCAAATTTTCGAGCCAAAAAAAACCCCTATGGGATCCGAAATATTGCGTTATGCAAGACAATTGCGTGGTTTAACGCAAGCAGAATCAGCCGCTCACTATGGCATTGAAGAACGAACGCTCAGGCGCTGGGAAAACCGAGAATACAGTCCAAAGTGGAATGATGTCATAGGGCTTGTCGAGGACGTCTATGCACTCAATATTTTAGAATTAATAGGGAAAATTCATGCAAACAACTTTGACAACAATTAAAGAAATTCGTCACTCATTAAAGCGCTGGGGAACGTTTTGGAAGCTCAGGGAGTGTGGCAAAGGGTTTAACAAGCAAAATATGTCCTTTGTTCAAACGCCCAAACAATCAAGACACAGCGCGAGTGATTCGATTTATGAACCTGAGTTTATCGCGACTTTCACCGCACAAATTCAACGCTTAGAACCTAAGTGTATACAAGCGTTGCGCGCGAAGTATGTTGCGGCATTACCTTATGCTCTCGCCATTAACCAGTATGGTTTTGAAAGTAAAAAAAGTGCTGATTACTGGCTGCATAGGGCAGAGAGGACCCTTATGACACAACTAAGCTAGGAGAAGTAACTTGTCATTGATGAACATTGTTGAGCAATTGAAAAAACATGAAGGATACCGGCAATATCCTTACTACTGTACCGAAGGGAGGTTGACGATTGGATTTGGTCGAAACCTAGATGATGCTGGCGTCAATGAATTTGAAGCTGAGCAGCTACTAGCGAACGACATTGAAAATGCACGAGCCGGTGTGCGCAGGCGCATTAACTTACAACATTGTAATGAACCCCAACAAGCTGTCTTGGTGAATATGGCATTTAATCTAGGGATCAATGGCTTACTGGGATTCAAGAAAATGCTTAATGCGGTCGAATCTGGGGATTTTCAACAAGCAGCACTGGAAATGCTCAACAGCCGATGGGCATACCAAGTGCCAGCACGTGCTCAGGAGTTGGCGAAGCAAATGCTCTCAGGGGAATGGCAATCATGAGTTTGCTCGGCGATTTTTTCTCTGTGCAAACCGTTGCGCCCATTGAAGCTGTTGGCAAAATTTTGGATGAGCTTTTTACAAGCGATGAAGAAATGCTGCAGCAAGAAACTCTGAAAGCGCGAATGATCGCTAAGCAGGCGCAAATCCAAGCTGAGATAAATAAGGTGCAAGCGGCTCATCGAAGTGTGTTTGTCGCAGGCGCAAGACCATTTTTAATGTGGGTTTGTGGTTTCGGTTTCCTGTTTGCCTTTGTGATTAATCCGATTTTGCAGTGGTTGTGGCCGGAACATGGTACGCCAGTACTGCCCTTGGATGTCATGATGGAATTAACATTGGGTATGTTAGGACTTGCGGGCTTGCGTACCGTGGAAAAAATCAAAGGAGTTTCTAAGTGAGTCAGCCAGAACAGTGGCAAATGAAAAAGGAACTCAATTTAGCCCATGTATTAACCACACTTGCGTTGCTCGTTTCAGGGATTTTATACATCAACGACCTTGATAAGCGCATTATCACGAATACTCAAGAGTTGAATCATATTAAGCAAATCCGTAATGAAGATCAAAAACGGATTGAAAAACGACTTGATTCGATAGAGAAAAAACTTGATGCCTTGTTGAGCGTAAATCGCCCCCTTTCTTGACTTCGCTTTACCTTCTTATAAGGAGATAATTTTGAACAATGCTATTGAATTGGCAGGGTTGGCAGCGCCTGACATTATTGAGCCGTTGAACTATCAGCAAATTTATGAACAGATGCAGCAAACGTTACAAACTGAAATACCAGACTTCACCACCCTGCCATCCGACCCGGTTAATAAATTACTTGAGTTAACGGCTTATCGTGAACTCTTACTACGTCAACGGGTTAATGACGCGGCACGGTCTGTTATGTTGGCATTTGCGCAAGGTAAAGATCTTGACCACTTAGGTGCGTTGTTTGGCGTGGCACGTAAAAGCGACGAAGATGATGAGAGATATCGTGAGCGTATTCCGTTGTCGTTAGAAAGCTACAGTATGGCAGGGACAATGGGCGCTTATCAGTATCAAACACTGAGTGCATCGAAACAGGTGAAAGACGTTTTTGTGGACTCTTCCAATCCCGGTATTGTTGATGTCCATGTGCTTGCTGAACAAGACTCAGATGGCCCAGCTGTAAAAGCGATGGTTGAAGCGCATCTCAATGATGAAGACATACGTCCGTTGACTGATAAAGTCATTGTTCACCTTGTTGAACCAACTCGTTACAGCATTGAAGCACGAATATTTTTCAATGTTGGGGTTAGTACCGAGCCTGTAAAGCTTGCCATACATCACGCTTTGGACACGTTTATTCGCGAACACTTTCGTTTAGGTAAAGAACTGCCGTATTCCGGGATCATCGATGCCTTGCATCAACCTGGGGTCAGGAAGGTGGCACTGATTTCACCGACGAGGGACTTCCAAGCACAGAGTGCTCAAGCTTATTTGTGTGGACAACCGATATTGAGTTATCCAGAGGAGTAGTGTTAATGGCGGACCATAGCAAACTCTTACCAAGTAATTACACGGAGTTGGAGCATCAAATTGTTGAGGCAATTGATACTTTACCTGAACGCTTATCTCTTACGCCAACGATACCCGAACACATTGGTAAACAATGGGACCCTGAGACTTGCCCTGAAACACTTCTGCCTTGGCTTGCATGGTCATTGTCTGTCGATGATTGGGATGAGAAATGGCCAGTAACGACGAAACGTGCACTCATTGCGCGTTCGGTGGACATTCACAAACACAAAGGGACTGTGGGGGCAGTAAAACGCGCATTGTCATCTCTTGGCGTCAAAGTTGAATTTTTTGAGTGGTTTCAAGACGTCGATGAACTCGCACTCGCACCGCACCATTCAGGTGAACCGAACACATTTACCTTTATCGCTTGGGCAAACGAAGTTCCGTTCACAAGTGAAGCGGTGGTGCTAAGTCAGGCGGTATATGACGCTATTTTTCGTGTTACCAATCAAACCAAACCACAACGTGCACATTTCAAATTCTTAGTCGGGGCTAAACTGGATTTAGGTGTGCAAATAGCGTCTACTTCTAGTGGGATGCAAGTGGGGCGTTTAACTTACCAAACGCAACCTGTCAACGCAGCCTCGAGTGAAATGACGGTAGGGGTAAGCGTTGTGGATAGCCAGCGTATGGCTGTCAAACGGCAGTACGGACAAACCCAAGCGGTAAATAGCTACAGTCGCTCCGACCTAGGGATGGCTGTTGTCTTTCACAATCGACGTCAACAGGTTGGTCGATACTATTTTAGTAATGACCAAAAATTACCAAAGGGATGCTATTACTGGGATGCCAATCCCGCTATCGCGTTGCACCTGTCGAACCGACGTTTCTCTGTCGGTCGTTTTTATCTTCATACCTGATCTTTGCGCAATCCTGCGCTGAGACAACAGTCTTTTCACTGCCAACGGGTTATTACAACGCCCGCGCCAATGCGCAGCCTTATCTCACGCGTTTCGCTAATACCTTGTTGCTGAAGAGAACCATTAAAAACCAAAAACACATTCCTTCTAAATAGGACGTAATTAGCGCGGCGATATTGAAAGATTCGCGCGTTCAATATGCGTTTAGAACGCAGGGATTTGTTTTTGGTCTAACTATAACTTAAGGAGAATTGTGCGGTGAGCACCATCTTAAGGCCGACCATTACCATGGCGGGATTGGAAGCTGTGTTTAATGCACAGAAAAATGGTTTCCAAGCCAAAATAAGCAAAGTAGGACTTGGAACTGGCAACTACACGCCAGATCAAAGTCGTACACGTTTAGAAAAAGAAGTGCATAAAGTGTTGGTCGCGAGCGGCCAAGACAAAGGCAATGCGCAAATTCATATGAGTGTGATTGATGACACCAATCACAATTTCTGGGTAAACGAAGTTGGCTTTTTTATCGAAAAGGAAGAGAACGGTAAAAAGGTCGATGTGCTTTTTGCTGTGTATTCACACCCAGATAAGCCTATTGCCTACAAGTCAGCGGAAGTGGACCTATTACTCGCGTTTGACTTGGTGTTGACGGGTGTACCTGCTGATGCAATCACCATTGTCGACAGCGGCGTTGACTTGAATATTCTCATCGCCCCAGAACTGGCCAAAGTCGGTGCGGCGCAAATTAGCAATATGTATCGTCATTTAAAACAGAAATTTGAATTAATGGATAAAGGGATTTTGTAGGAGTAACGCATGGCATTAGAACAAGATATTGGGGCACTGATAGCCTCAACCAATCAGTTGACTGCGGTCGTTGATAACAAGGCACAAGCTTTAGATAAACAAATGGCCGCGCTTGACGCACGCGTGGCGAAAAAAGAACAGGAAGTAACCAAGTTTCTGCAAGAGGCAATGCCAGAAACTCGCTATGTACAGGATATTTTTATCGGTGGTTCAAAAGACTATTTGTATCCGGTGTGGTGGACATTTCCATCAAATGGGCATGGTGTTGGTAAGCTTACCTTCGCTCGTGAATATCACTGGAATGGTGGAGCAGGGGAGCGGCCGTTAAATACAGGGTCAGTGCATCAAGCCGCTCTATTACTCGAATTAGAAGGGAATGCCTGTCAATGGTCAGGAGACGCAAACTTTATGAACATCAAGCGTTTCAGCGAGCGTTATGCGAACACTGCAAGCCATGTAAGTTTTATGATGCAATGTAAAGCTGAAAAAGTTGATCCGAATAGAGATCTATATGGTGGTGGAGCAGATGGCTCGGTTGGTCCTTGGTCTTATATCTCTAGTGGTCTTTATTTACGAGGTGGTGGCTTAAAGTATCGCATCACGAAAAACTGGAAAGGGGACGTTTACTATAACGATGGAAGCTCAATGGAACGTAAAGTGATTTACGAGTATAACGTTCCAAATGCCACTTCAACAGTCCGTTGGTTTGTTGAACCTATCCCATTTAGTGAACGCAAAGCGCCAATTGCAAACACCATCCCATATGTTAATCACCCTTATACACCACCAGCAACCGCCTAATCTTTAAGGATAAATATGATTATTGAAAAACTAACCATTGGCCAAACAGAATTGGTCAATGTCCCTGCGGACGAAAAAACGCTGCTCGATTTAGGTGTTGCTAAGCTAGATATAGCAGCCCTTTTGGCGGAGGCAAAAATGACCCAGCTTACTGCCCAGTGCCAACATGCGCGCAGTTACGCCTACCACACCAGCTCTGACGGTTTGGCATTTGACTACTTAGCTGCGGTTGCCGAGTTTGGTGAGAGCAGTGAACAAGCCACAACGGCTAAACAAGCTTGGTTACAAGCGCGTCAAACCATTAAAACGCGTTACCCAAAACCTGAGTAATTTTACCTAAGTAGTAACGAACTGCGAGCGCAACAGGCTCGCTGACATTGCAATCAATAACCCACCAATCGGTGGGTTTTTTATTGCCTACAACACACAAACTCTGCGCAGTATCTGAGTTTTTATATATGGAGAAAAACATGGCATTAGAACAAGATATTGCCGATTTAATTAAGTCAGCGGATCGGCTGACCGATACCGTTGATCATAAAATTCAAAGCATTCAAGCTGAGCTCGACGCCAAAAAAGCGGAAATTGACCGTCGTTTAGCAGCAAAAGAAAAGGTGGTGGATTCCTACTTACTAAACGCTCGAAATGAACAAGGTTTTGAAGTCCAAAATTACAATCACGACTTTATGGATCTTTACGACCGTGGAGACATAAAACTCCCCGTTGGCATGGGTTTGCATGCGGATAATCCACTAAATGACTATTTTGACATTGAAATCATTCCTGTAACTTCGGGAGCTGAACCAGATAAGCGTCACGATGTTGCACAAGAGTTATTAACTGCAATGAACATAGGTCGAGGCACACAGCACTTTAGTGGTTCATTTAATATCTTACATTTAAAACACAAAGCAAATATGCCTTTACCAACCAAATGGGTTTTCTTTATACCGCAACAACATGTCAAAACAGGACAAGGCGCTTCTTTCTTGTGCTGGGCAAAAGGCAAGGGATTCAATTGGCGAATGGATACTAACATGCAATGGAAACAAGTGGTTTATGCATGGCATCCGTCTGCAAATCCAGGAACTTACGTGCACATCGATGTATATATGCATGAAGTTGGTGGAGAACTCTATTTAGCATTACCGACAATTGTGACCGGTGTTTGGCCTGAAGGTCGTGTGCTTGGCAATTTATACAGTCAAAAGAATGAAATGTATAGAAAAGGTGCAGCTTGGTTTGATGTCAGCTTATTTGATGCGTTTCATGATGGAAACACCGCGGCAGGCGGTGATCCTGCGAATGATAGAGTTTAGGAGGAACAATAATGTCAATTTTAGTGATCACACAATCTGGAATTAATTCAATCGAAAAAGCGAAATGGGATAGCAATATATCCTTGGCACGAAGAAAAGAGTTAGATCCACTTGTACTGGAACTCCAACGAAAAATTGCTGGTGAATATTCAGCTGAAGAAGTAGAGGCTGCTCGTTTGAACGTAGCGTCTAAAGATAAAGAAATTAACGAACGTTACCCTAAACCTTTGTAACAACAATAACAACCTTGAATTGATGGCCTGACTTTTCAGGCCTTTTTTATATATGGAGAAAAATCATGGCACTAGAACAAGATATTGCCAATTTAATTGATGCATCAAATAACTTAACGACCATAGTCGATAATAAAATCCAAAGTATTGATGCGCGTGTAAAAGAAGCCAAAACACAAGTGGATGGCTACATCAACCAAGTTAACGGTTTTATAAACTCTCAGCGGGCTAAGCAATCGCATTTTCGCTTAACCAAAAACCAAGCTTTGATCCCTAATGCGGACAATAGCTTTCCGCTGCATTGGAGCAGTGGGTATGTTAAATCAGCAAAATTGGTGGAAACGGTTAGTACAGGGGTTGAAGCCAACGCACGCTCTCCGCTTGCGCGCGAATTTTTGCGTGCTATCAATAGCGATACACAATACTTCGCAGGTAGTTTTAATATTTGGGAATTGGAATATCAGCCGAATCGTGGTGGAGAACAAAAGAATCTTTATGCATATCTGATGTATCAGTATTTCCGTCGTCCTACCGAGGTTACCGTTGGTGCCATCGTCAAACATATAAAGGGAGTGGTACCTAACAGCTATTGGTGCCAAGGCCTCAAAGCGAATGAAGAAGCCAAACTGTGTGGTATGTACATAGGTGCGGATAGCCGCAACACCTATAGCCATTGCCACCCCTATGTCGCGGGTGAAGGTCGACCAGAAACGGAAACGGGTATTATCCAAGTCGCGTTACCTGCTGTAGTTACGGGCGATGTGCCACTCGACAAAGCATGGGGACAATTTGCTTACCTAGGCGACGCGGATCAAGCCGCATTTAACTAACAAGGAGAGTCACAATGGCAAAATTAATCGTAAACAATCACATCGTCGAGCACTTTTTCGATGCCAACACGCCATTTGCGGTTGCTGCTCAGTTAGTGTTTGAACAATATGGCGAAAACGCACGTTTTGATATTCAGCTATCAGAGGCTGAACAAAAAGTAGCTTACCGTCAAGATATTCGTAACCAAGTCGCGACTCAAGTCGCCGATAGCGATTCGCTGCTAGGCACCACCTCAGACACCGTTCATCTGTTACTTAATGAACTCAGTGGCTTTATCAATAAACTGGCCAATGCGCAAAGTTTGGCTGAAATGCGCGCATCTGCCACCAGCTTACAAGCTGCCATTGGTCATATTGAAACGCAAGTTTTAGCCGGAGACCTTCAGTTTCCTTACCAAGTAAAAGGGTTAGAATCGGTCAATGCTGAAATTGTCCGTCGTGCAAATGGCGTGAATTTGGTGCTTAAAAGCACATCCTAAAAAAGCGGCCGCGAGGCCGCCTTTTTTACTTCTACTTGTTACTGTCATCTTGTTTTAGCCCGCTGTTTTCTCCTGTTTTGTTGGAACCACCATGTCTACTCAAATACTCGATTTAGCCAAATTACCCGCACCTGATCTTATTGAAGAATTGGACTTTGAGTCATTGGTAATACAATTAAAATCTCAACTAAGTGCATTGAATGAACCGCTTGCGGCTGTGTTGTCGTTGGAATCAGAGCCTCTTACTCAGCTTCTCAATACCTTTGCTTATCAACAGTTGTTGCTGCGAAGCAGGATCAATCACGTAGCAAAAGCGAACTTGCTTGCGACTGCTCAGCACGCAGACTTAGAGCATATTGCAGCACGTTACGGGGTACAAAGATTACGTGACGAGAGCGATGAACGTTTAAGAATGCGAACACAAAAGGCCTACCACAGTTTAAACACGGCAGGTACGGAAGAAAGTTACACTTACCACACACTGTCCACAGACCCTCGCATTAAAGACGTGTATGTTGCAAGCCCGTCGCCGTGCCATGTGCAATTGACCATTTTAAGCAATGAATCCAAATCAGGTACTCCGAGTTCATCCCTTCTCAATAAATTAGCGGTCACTTTTGGGCTTATCGAAGGGGACCAAACACAGGTGTCGGATAAATTACAAACACAAAAAGTCCGTCCGATAGGGGATTGGGTCGAAATCCTTCCTGCAAAAACCAGATCTTTTTCGATAAACGCCAAAGTGAAACTGGAACTTGGTCCTGGTAGTGAGGCGGTTAAGCGCCAAGTCCTTTCTTCACTTGAAGCCTTTCTAGCAGAACGACATGGACTTGGAAAAGCCATCAAACGTTCCGCTTTGTTTGCCGTTTTACATCAAGCAGGGGTGGAGGAAATCGAATTAAGCAGTCCCATTGAAAATATTAACGTGCAAAAGGACGAAGTCGCATTATGTGAAAATGATCTGTCAGGTATTACGTTTGAGGTACTGCTATGAAGGTGAAAATACTTGATTCGCCGGGGATTGGGTTGCAATTAAATCGAGTCGTACAAAGCGGATTCCAGGATGAAGTAGACAGCACAATTCAAGCCTTAAACACTTTAGCCTTTTTGTGGCGTCCCGCGTTATGCCCTCGCGAGTTTTTACCGTGGCTTGCTTGGAGTCAAGGTATTAAGGAGTGGGATGAAAAATGGCCAGAGCAAACTCAGCGGCAGCTTATTGACGCCAGTTACGAACAGCACAAATATTTAGGTACTCGTTATGCGGTCGTAAATGCCCTTGCGCCATTCAACATGGATGCCAAAATCACGGAATGGTTTGAAACCCAACCCAAGTTAACACCAGGCACGTTTAACGTCGATGTATATGTCACAGATAGAGGGATTGATTTACCGCTTATAAAAGATGTTCGCACGATTGTGGATAGAGCAAAGCGCAAATCAGTGCATTACAACCTAACGGTCAATTTGCAGTGTCGCACGTTGATCCCCTTATCTGCCATCAGTTGCAGCTCTAACATCATTACTATTTTTCCTTTATCTCATTAATTATACGAGAAGTATTCTATGTCTATTCCTCAATATTGGACTTCGCTCACTGCACAGGGACGTCAGAAAGTGTTAGCTGCAATCGCTTCAAATGGCAAAATCGAAATAAGCCACTTTGCGGTTGGTGATGGTGATGTTCTTTCTACGCACACTAATTTAGTCAATTTAAAATATCAAAGTGAAATCAATTCCCTTCGAATGCTTGAAGACGATGGTGCGCTGGTGGAGATGTTTGCGGTTGTGCCGGCAGATGTTGGCGGCTTTTATGTTCGTGAAGGGGCTTTCTACACCAGTGATGGTGAAACATTCGCGATTATTAAATACCCAGAAACGTATAAACCGGATGCCAGTGATAATGCTGCGGCAGAGCTTGGGATCCGTGCCATTATTGACGTTGAAAACGCGCAGGTTGTTACAGAAAAAATTGATGCCTCCAAAGTGTACGCTTCTCGTGAATGGGTAGAGCGTACCTTAGCCAACGACCTTTCTATTTTGCGTGATAAGTTAGATGCAGATGCAACGTCACTTGCGGTATTAGACACAACACTTAAATCCAAAGGTGTCGCAACAAAATGGCAAGAATTAACAGGTGCAGTTAATCATGCGTTTGAAACAGAATACAGCGGTGAAAAGTACGTTGTTAAAAGACCGGTGGATGATGTTGCAATTGCACCACCTACTACAGCAGGGCGCACTTATACTGAGTTTAATGGTGTAGATGATTATATTCGTATTCCTACCATCGATGTAATGATTGGTGATGTTGTTAATTTTAAGTTTAAAGCTCCTGCTGGTGGAGTTACAAGCGAACAACTATTACTTGACGGTGGTATTAGCAGCACTGCAACTCGCGTGCTTTTTGGTGTAAAACAGGATGGTAATTACGCCTTCAGTGGTGCGGCTGTTTTGGTTGACGGCACATCGGTTTCGACGTCTACAAAGTACCCTACTGACGGCCTCTGGCACACAGTAAGCTATACAGCAAATTTGAATAAAACCTTGGAAGACATCGGCGCACAGTCTTCTGGCGTTTTGAGCTTTAAAGGCAGCATCTGCGACTTAGAAGTAATCCGAGGCGGTGAGCGTATCCACTATTATCCTTTGCGTACAGACGCGATTGATTATCTAGCGGGTAACTTAGTTAAGGATGAGGAATTTACTAGCAAGGATAATTTCGAGCTTACATCAAATGCAAGCGTTGATGGCAACGGTACAATGTATCTTAATAACCACCCAGCCACAGGACAGCAAGAAAACATACTATTATCTTCTGACATGGTGAACGATGGTACTTATCGAATCATCTACGATTATGAGATTACTGCTGGCTCTGTATCTGTGGAGTTTTATAACGGTGTGACTGACGGGATTGAACGATTCGGGTCTGGAAAGTCTGACGAAATACTAATTGTTAGTAATTTAACAACATTTAATAAAGCCATCGTACAAAGTAAAACAGAAAACACCACTGCGACAATCAAAAACTTCCGAGTAATCAAACTTAATGAGTTATCGCCGTCCGCAAGCTTCAATAGTGCTACAGGCTTTACTCTAAGCGGTGGTGTAACTATTTCTGGTGGACAAGCTGTATTCGGGGCGGGCGCTGGTACTAAACTTGTTCAGTTTGGTGCAGGGCTTGTGAGTGGTAAAAAGTACAGAGCTGTATACAAAGTAAACGGAGGTACGACTGGAAATCATAGGCTTGTTAGCGGTAGTTACGGACACACCTTACAAAGCGCCAACGGAGTTTTTGAAGTTATATTCACGCATAATAACTCCTATACTGCTGCGGAGGTCAAAACATTTGACGGTTGGGACGGTAACGTCGAGTATTTCAGCGTTACTGAAGTAACAGACGGTGAAGAAGTAGGTAATCCCACTCATACGTTTGAAAATTACTGGGCTAAGCAACTAGACAGTAAAGATATTGCTACTAAGTCAGATATTGATACTGGTACATCTACTAGCTTAGTACCAAGCGTAAAAGCGGTTAAAGAAGCCATTAATGCAATTACTACTGAAACACTGAATGCAGTAAATGCTAATAGTTTATCTAGTGATTCTGAGTTTCTAGCAGGCACAGATAGTAAAATACCAGATGCTAAGCAAATAATGGGCTATTTAAAATCATTTGGTTTTGGTGCTCAGTGGGAAGACCTGACAGGTAGTGTAGGTTATCAGTTTGAGACAAACTATCGCAATGGCAAGTACCTAGTACGCAACCCAATGCCTGACGTTACATTAGCACCACCAACTACGGCAGGGCGCACTTACACTAATTTCGACGGTACTAGTCAGTATATAACTATACCTACTATAAATTTAGTCGCTGGTGACGTAGTTAAGTTTAAATTTAAAGCGCCTACTTCAATACCTACGGCGTGGCAAGCGTTAATCGATGGGGTTACAGACCCGCTTGTTGTATATATAACAAGCACTGGCAAGTATTTTTATTCAAGCGATGTAAACTTGTATGCCGATGGCGTGCTCTGCACTAGCAATGTTACTAATTATCCGCAAGATGGATTGATGCACAATATTGAACTCATACTATCCAGCCCAAAAACATTAAGTCATATTGCAGTTAAAAATAACATTACTTTAGCATACAAAGGCCGCATCTATGACCTAGAAGTAATCCGAGGTGGCAATAGAATCCATTACTACCCTTTGCGTAATGATGCTATAGATTACAAAGCAGGAAATCTTATTAAGGATGAGGAATTTACTAGCAAGGATAATTGGGTGCTTAGTGGTGTATCAATCAGCGATAATAAAGCGATATTTGGCGGTAGCGGAACAAAGTCAATTAAAGATGATAGCGCTAAGCCGACTATTGATAGCACCGTTAGGGTTATATATGAGATAACTGAGTACGTCAGCGGCAGTATCAAAGCGTCATTTGCAGGTTCTCAAGATTTATCTACACAGTCAGGGAGCGGTGTTAAAGACGAAATTGCAGTAATTAACGGTACACCGACCAACACAAACTTATACTCAAGCGACTTCGTAGGTTCAATCAAGAACTTTAGAGTCATCAAACTTAACGAATTAAGCCCTAGCGCAAGCTTTAGTAGCGCTACAGGATTTACGCTAAGCGGTGGTGTCACTATTTCTGGTGGTCAAGCTATATTTGGTAGTGGTGCTGGCACTAAGTCGGTTAAATTCAAAAACGCAACAATAGTATCGGGTAAGACGTACAGAGTGGTGTATAAAACAAATGGTACGTCGACTGGTTCTTTTAGAGTATCTTTTTCCGGTGTTTTAGATTTAACCGAAAGAAATTCTGACGGAATTTATGATGAGACTGTAATCTTACCAAGTACACCGCTTGACGCAAACGTATATACATCGAATGGTTGGGACGGTAACGTTGAATATTTTAGCGTTACTGAAGTAACAGACGGCACAGAAGTAGGTAATCCCACTCATACGTTTGAAAATTACTGGGCTAAGCAACTTGATGGTAACGATGTAGGAAAGCAAGAAGATTTAATTGAAGGCTCTAGCACGTCTTTAGTACCAAGTGTAAAAGCAGTTAGAGACGAAATTGATAAAGTAAAACTTCAAACGTCCGGTAACTTGCTTGAGCACGGTGTTGGTACTCAACTTTCTATGCAAAGTGTTAACTTCATCAATCGCAGTTTTGATTTGCGCATTGATGGTAATGGCCGAGTACCGTTCCCTGATTTACCAGCAACGGCTTGCGATATTTTGGTGCATGGCTTGACAGATGAAACAGAAACATATACTTCGTTTGTTGGTCGATTCGTTAAATATGGCAGTACATGGAGTGCAGTCAATATCTATGGCGCAACAGGTAGCGTAAATCATCCAACAATTGAAATTTTCAACAACAAACCACACTTTAAAAATCCACACGCATCGACCTATCCGTATTCCTTTCATTGCCAGATAGCATGTCAGAATAGCGGTAACGCAAAGCCATTTGAGTTTTATCAAAACTTGTATTCGACCGCTAATTTGCCGACTAAGCTGGTTGATGGTGCTTTATCAATTGAAAAGAATGTATTTGGCGCTCTGCGTACCTCTGTACCATTTGGTACACTGGATTCGGGCGCACTAAATACAGCTCATTGGCATTTTAAAACAAGCTTGCCAAGTTTTTATTTTGATAAAACAATCCATGTGAAAGGGGAAATCTATGCAGGGGAGTCCTATAAAAATCGCGTTTATCACGAAGGCAATAAGCCAACAGCAAGTGACGTTGGTGCGCAACCTGCGAGCACGAAGCTAACTGAGCTATCCAATTCGCAAATTAATTTATATGGCCGTGAGGTTGTTATTAACAGCAAGCGCGCACTTGTTGGTTTTTCAGAAAATGAAGGTAACAACCTTACTATTAATTTCGGTAAAGATTGGCCGCTGGTTAATGGGCTTGGTGATTGGGCTTTTGGTTCTGATGTTTCTGTTTATGGCGATTTAAAGCTGGCTGGCGACGATAGCTACATTTGGACGCCAAATAAAGAAAATGGCTTCTTTGGTATTTATGATCCATATCGAAACATAAAACCAATGCGGTACGCTTTTGATACAGGATTTATGTATGAAAGCGATATAACCGTTAAAAAGAATAATCCTTGGCTGACTTTAGAAAGTAATCCTGCTGGTGATTTGCAATCTCAAGCTGCTGGTATTTCGATTGGAGAGTCAGGTCGTCATGATGCAGCCTCTTTCCATATAGCTTATAGAGCTGATGGTCAAACTTATATCGGGATGGGTTCACTGATTGAAAACGTGCCAGAGCATTGGGCTATGCAGCTTAACTGGACGACGAGCTGGGTTCGTTTTCGGTCATCTATTCAGTTTGAAGACGATAAAACAGTTGTAAGCAAAGGAGTCAATGACTCTACCCGTATTACAACGCCAAGTGGTTGGCTTGAAATTGGCCCTCAAAACACCTTTTTTTCTCATTTTAAGACTGACCGATCAGCATTTCATTTTGACAAAAAGGTCAGCGTACAAGGCGAGATTTATGCGGGCACTGGTTACGACAAACGTGTTTATCATGAAGGTTATAAACCGACAGCGAATGATGTAGGCGCATTTACCGCGCATAAAAAACTGGTCACAGTAAGTAATAGCGAATACACGACTATTGCAAAGGTGACGGGTGAAAGATTTAGCTCTATCATTACTATAGCGTTATTTGGCACAGCAGATAGTACGGTAGTTTCATTTAAAGCGGACGTGCTAGTTCACCACTCTGGACAAACTTATGTTTATTCACAAAATGGCGGTTACAGCGCAATAAGTCTAAAAATACTCAGTAATAATAATGAGAAATACTGTATTCAAGCGAAGATTATTGGTTCTAAATCAGCGCCTTTAATTTGCACAATACAAGCTTTTGCAAATGAAGTGATAGAGTTCAATCCAGCCGATATATCGGGCTTTAGCAATGAGCATATCCATAACTCGCGCAAATGCGGGTACGCCATTACATCAAAGTACGATTCCACAGGCATCAGTATCAATGGTAACGAGGTTGCGGATGCTCGCAATATTCACCAGCTTTTGCAATCATCAGTTAACAAACCAGCCAGCGGTAGCTTATCACTAGGTGAAAACCACTTAACCACTAATAACACAATTAAGCTACCTGCAACGACAAACCTTGCTGTTGATAGTGTAGTAAAAGTGACTAAACGCTTTTCGGTCACACCTCAAATTGAGGTGAATAATCCAGCAACAGACAAAATTGCCTTTTTCAAAGATAGAGTCGTGCAGTTTGATACGGCCATCACTTTTGATGTTGGCACAATACTTACCTTTATTTTGAACGATAAGAAAGAATGGGAGCTTCAATAATGGGAACTGCATTGAGTAGTTTAATGTCTTCAGGAAAGTGCATTGGTGAAGTTGTTCGATATAAAACCGAGCACAGATTTCCTTACAATGTTCTACCGCTCGATGGCGGAGTAGTAAAACGTGCTGATTATCCAGAGCTGTCAAAGCTGATCCCGACTACAGCAGGCTTTGGCCTTAAATTATTCAATGACAACAACCAAAGCAGCACGGTAAAACCTACAGGCACTATCACAACTAAAGGCGAAGAAGGCTATATTCGTTTTTCTAATTCATCTGCTTATTTTAAAAGTAGCGATGGGATGAATTATGATTTATTTAAATTTTCCCCAGAAATTAGCGGGTATGTACAGGTTACAACTGAAGTTGCTCGACGAAGCGCGGCAAGCGATGGAGTCCGCACCTTTGTAAAAATAGCCACAACAGAAAGTGGAGGCTATGGCGTGGTTGTATCGAAAGATCATGGTGCTACTTGGCAGTTTGTATCGCTACAGCAATTTACAGCTTCACCTGCTAGTAAAATGTCAAACATGCCAGATACAACAAAAAGATACATGGAGCAAATGCAGGTAATCTATGCAAAGAATCGCTTTTATCTGTGTTTTTTAAAGGATGATCCAATTGGACACACTATTAACGTGTTGCTTCAATCAGAAGACGGAGTCGCATGGACAAAGCATGTGAATCATATCGGTATTGCAACGGTATCTGGAGTAACGTTTCCTAAACTTGTTTTGTGCGCAAATTCAACGCATCTATATACTGTAACAGTGAACCCTAGCGATTCTTATCGAAATGTTGTGTTGCATTATTTTAAGCTTGAATCTAATTCATATGCTGGTGCGGACGGTATCGAGTTTCCCTATTGGAGCAGTGACACAGGAGGAGCGTTTGCAGCGGCAATAAACGATGACGTCTGCCTCGTTAGCTACCGCAGGAGTTCAGCGCCAAGCGATTCACCATCGGCACTTTTTGTCGTTAATCTTATAGACGGAGTTGTGGCTGATAAAAGTAGTAGCGAATTTATTGATATGCCTAGAAATGCCGCGCTACCTACCTCGTTAATTGACAATGGGAGCTATTTCTACTTTTACAGAGCAGATCCTACTTCTGGTGCATTAATTAGAGTTGATGCTGTTGCAAAAAATATTCAGTATCTAGCATCGTTCAGTAACGACTATACAGCGACAGCAATACCTGATTTTTCAAACGTTTTTTTTGATGGCGAAATCTTACATATTAGCAATGGCACAGCTCAGCTACTCGTAGATCCAGACACCGAAATGGTGCTGAAGCGAATGATAAATGATAACGCAGCTCTTAAATATGGCATTGTAGCGAGGTAACTATGAACCAGAAGCAAGTATTTTTATACGATGAAAACAGGCAATTTGTTGGCTCGAAATTTATTGCTGAGTCTGAAAAACTCATTCAAAGCACGGATGTTCCACCGCCAGAATTAGGTGAGAATGAAGTTGCTGTATATGCAGGTAATGGGCGTTGGATTAAAAGAGAAAATACAACACAGAAAATTGTTACAGTCAAACTCACAAAGCCTGAAGTTCAATCGCTAACCATAGATGACACTATTCGTGTTGGGCTTGGCGGTATTGTATGGCTACCTATCAATCAGCCTTTCTCTATTAAAACCACTGCGGTAGGCATACCAGACAGTCAATTAATGGTGATGATTGAACGTGTCGTAGATGGCTCTAAGGCTGTGGATGATGTACGTGTTCTCGCTGAAATTAAAGACGGTAAAGTCACCATTGATGGTGTGTTTAAGGTTTCAGGTAATTACTTGTTACGCGCAAGTCGATTAAATGAAGGCTTGGAGCGAATTAAAGCACCATTCCGTTTGATGTTTGATACTGTCGAGTTTGATGCGTATGAGGATTTGAACGTTTCATGATAAAGGTATGCTGCTTGTGCTGACTGAGTATTGTATGGGCTTGAGCGTGAAGCATCGTAATGTGTCCAAAGAAACACAGGAATGCCTATGCAGTCAATGTGGCTCCCGCTTCGGGACCAAGTGTCTCATGTAAAAAAGTGATGTAAGCGGTCAAAATTTACCGTTTTTATCCGTTAAGCAACGGTAAGATGACGGCAGAGTGAATGAGATTGTTCAACTTTAACCGTTTCGCTCATGAGCGATAGGCAAATCTGGCTGTGTCTCCACTGTTTACCCATGCTGTTATCGAGTTGAATGGGCACGGTGGGCAAGGTTTTTTCACCTAAGTAGCCAAGCGATTAGCTCATTATTACCATCATCCATAACGCTTATTCTATCCATCTGCGCGATCAGTCCCATCCTATATTCTACTCAAATTTCACTTTCTCCATTTCTTCGTAACTATCTGACCTATTTAGGTCACACAAATTAGAGGGTAGCCATGGCTTATTCTTTGGGTGTCGTAGCTGTCACGCTAAACAGTTCAGCTGTCAGCGGTACAGACACCTTTTTCCAAAACGTCGGTAACATCAGAGCAGGTGACTTGTTTTACATTCAGCTCAATGGCCAGAATGTGATGTTACAAGTTGAACAAGTATGCAGTGATACCCAGCTGGTGCTTGCCAATTTAGATGGTACACCGTTCTTGTCACCGGCAACGGCAAATGAGCTCCATTACGGTATTGTACAAAACTTTGCGTCGACCGTAACGGCTCAACTCGCAAAAGGAATAGCAGATTTACAAGCTAAGTGGTTCCAGCGTGAGCAAGGCATAACAGGGTGGTTTGCCAGTGATGAGGATACTCATGAGATTGTTACTTACCTTGGGGATCGAGCGACTATACCAACGCCTCTCGGTATGACCAAGTTACTTCAGCACCATCAGTCGGCAATATCAAGTCAACTCCTTGATATTGAAAACATGATGAGCTCAATTTCTCAGGCCCATGATCAGGCGAAAGCCGCGGCTGCACATGCCGCCACCGTGAAAGTGGAGTCGGCATCGGCAAGTAAAGACGCACAGGACGCACAATCGGCTAAAGGCGCGGCACAGCGCGCAGCAATCGAAGCTGAAGCGTCTGCCACGAAGATAGCCTCGGCCAAAGACGAAGTGCTTGAACTGAAAGAGTGGGCTGTTAGCAGTGAGGAGGCAGCGCACGCTTATGCTTTGGACGCGAAGTCGAGCGTAGCATCCATTACGGAATTGAGCACAATCGCCACCACCGCCGCTCAGTTTGCTGAGCACCATGCTCAATCGGCAGAAAAAGATGCCGTTGCTGCTGCAGCCTCAGCCGCTAAAGCGAATAACAGTCAAACCAGTGCGGACTTGTCGGCTCAAGGCGCAAAAGAAGCGAACGCGGCGGCACGCATTAGTGCTGATGCCGCATCTTCAAGTGCGAAGCTTGCTGAACAGCACCGTATTGATGGCTTATCGAGTGCTCAAAACGCGGCGAAAAGCCGCTTAGCAGCAGAAGAGATCCTACAGAAAGTTGGGCAATTAGGAAGTGAAGTACAACTGAACTCGCAACACGCCAAAAACGCTGAAATAGCCTCTAACACCCATCGTATGTCTGCAGCCAGTTCGGCAGAAGCAACACATGAAAGTGAGCGTCGAGCAAAAGAGTATCTTGACGACGCATTGAAGGCAAAAAATGAAGCGCTTGTAAGTGAGGCTAATGCGGCTGAGCATGCTTCCGCCTCGGCGAAAGAGGCTGAATCAGCAATAGCAAGTGCGACGGTTGCTCTTACTCAAAGTCAAGCGGCGATAGATGCGGCGAACGCGGCAGACATAAGGGCTAAAGCGTCGGCTGTAAGCGAAGGTAACGCGAAATCGTCGGCAGAAAATGCCAATGAAAGCCGCAGCGCGGCGCTATCGCTCGAGTCGAAAAGTAAAGACCATGCCGAAAAGGCCCTGGCAAGTCAGGCTTTAGCTGCGGGAAGTGAGGCACTTGCACTGTCACACGCTCAGTCTGCTCTGGAGTCAGCAAATAAGGCGCTTGAAAGCGAAACGAGTGCTACTTCGAGTAAGACGGTTGCCATTAACAACGCCAAGGCAGCAGCGACAAGCGCAAGCAGTGCCCTCGAACATAGTCAAAAAGCTGAAGCCTCCGCAAAGTTAGCAGAGGAAAGCTACCAAGCCGCTATTGTTAAAGAAGCGAATACGGAGAAATTGGTTCAAGCTGCGCAGTTAGCGTCGAGCACAGCAACAAAAAATGCCTTGGATTCTGAAGACTCAAGTAAAAACTCCGCGACATCGGCATCGTTATCGCTATCTAAAGCGCAAGAGGCGTCTGAGTTTGCTGCATCAGCCGCCTCTTCAGAAATTATCGCTTCAACTAAAGCGAAAGAAGCGTCTGAATTTAGCACGCAAGCTAAGCTCTACCGCAACGAATGTCAGCAACTTGTTGGTGGAGTTGCGCCAGATTCGCTCAAGCTGGGAGGGGTATCCAGCTCTGAATATTTACTCAAAAGTAATGTTGTTTCTACGTTACCAGAACCGCCTACGGCGGATGAAGCGCTTATCCCGAATGTTGTGATGTTGCAAAAAGCGCTTGCTCGCATAGAGACATCGGGAAAAGAAGATTTGGCGGTATTAACAGCTCAAATTTCTGCTGAAAAACAAGCGGTTAAAACCGAGTTTTCGGGTGTTAAGTCTGTACAAACCGCAACTCAACAGAGCTTGGACAGTTTTAAAACCCAAGCGGAGAAAGACCATACTGCGCTTCGAGCTGAATTATCGGGTGTTAAGTCCGCGCAAGTCGCGACTCAACTAAGCTTGGATAGTTTTAAAACCCAAGCTGGGAAAGATCATACCGCGCTTCAAACTGAATTATCGGGTGTTAAGTCCGCGCATGCCGCGACTCAACAGAGCTTGGACAGTTTTAAAACCCAAGCTGGGGAAGATCATACCGCGCTTCAAACTGAATTATCGGGTGTGAAGTCCGCGCATGCCGCGACTCAGCAGAGCTTGGACAGTTTTAAAACCCAAGCAGGGAGAGACCAAACCGCGCTTCAAACTGAATTATCGGGTGTTAAGTCCGCGCAAGCCGCAACTCAACTAAGCTTGGAGAGTTTTAAAACCCAAGCAGGAAAAGACCAAACCGCGCTTCAAACTGAACTATCGGGTGTTAAGTCCGCGCAAGCCGCGACTCAGCAGAGTTTAGACAGTTTTAAAACCCAAGCAGGAAAAGACCAAACCGCGCTTCAAACTGAACTATCGGGTGTGAAGTCCGCGCAAGTCGCGACTCAGCAGAGTTTAGACAGTTTTAAAACGCAGGCAGGGAAAGATCATACCGCGCTTCAAACTGAATTATCGGGTGTTAAGTCCGCGCAACTCGCGACTCAACAGAGCTTAGACAGTTTTAAAACCCAAACAGGGAAAGACCAAACCGCGCTTCAAACTGAACTATCGGGTGTGAAGTCCGCGCAAGTCGCGACTCAGCAGAGTTTAGACAGTTTTAAAACGCAGGCAGGGAAAGATCATACCGCGCTTCAAACTGAATTATCGGGTGTTAAGTCCGCGCAACTCGCGACTCAACAGAGCTTAGACAGTTTTAAAACCCAAACAGGGAAAGATCATACCGCGCTTCAAACTGAATTATCGGGTGTGAAGTCCGCGCAAATCGCGACTCAACAGAGCTTAGACAGTTTTAAAACCCAAGCTGGGAAAGATCATACCGCGCTTCAAACCGAATTAACGGGTGTTAAGTCCGCGCAAGCCACGACTCAACAGAGCTTGGACAGTTTTAAAACCCAAGCAGGGAAAGATCATACCGCGCTTCAAACCGAATTATCGGGTGTTAAGTCCGCGCAAGCCGCAACTCAACTAAGCTTGGGCAGTTTTAAAACCCAAACAGGGAAAGATCATACCGCGCTTCAAACTGAGTTATCGAGTGTGAAGTCCGCGCAAGCCACAATTCAACTAAGCTTGGACAGTTTTAAAACCCAAGCAGGGAAAGACCATACCGCGCTTCAAACTGAATTAACGGGTGTTAAGTCCGCGCAAATCGCGACTCAACAAAGCTTAGACAGTTTTAAAACGCAGGCAGGGAAAGATCATACCGCGCTTCAAACTGAATTATCAAAGGTCAAATCCACACAAACCTTAATACAACAAAACGTGCATAGCTTAGAAGCGCGCGTTTCAGAGAAACAACAGCAGCTCCAAAACGAACTGCAAAACGTAAATACCTTACTTTCTCTACATTCAACCGATTCGGTGAGCTTAAACAAACAGTTATACCGAGCAAAGCTAAACGCCTTATTAGGCGAAAATTTATTAATGATCTAAAAAGGAGACGTTAAATAATGTCAACCATCCATCAGGCTGTACAGGCAATGGTCGATAACCTGACAACAAAGATGACTTCGGGTACTCCATTTACCCCTGAAGAGCAGCTTTTAGTGTCCAAAGCGATTTCAGCACTTAAAGACAATGAGACTTGGGAAAAAGCGGTCGTTGCTGTGGTAGAAGAGCATTTAGATACCGCTACGGCTTCACTAACGAGCGCAACCGCTGCGATTAATACCAGCACTGGCGTAATTAACGCCCAAGCGAGCAATTTAGCCATGATCCCGCAAATGCGAGACGACGTGACAAAAAGCGTAGCGAATGTCGTTCCGCTGGTTAAACAAGCGGTGGACAGTGGTAGTTCTATCCCTTCAAGAGTGGGTGTGTCTATTGTTGGAACTAGGGATACGTCTCGTTATCTCAATGGCGGTAGTTTAAGGGCTTATTCTAACGAAGAAGGGGAGGCCCTGTGTATACCCTATTTTGATGAAAAATCGGGAAAACTATATCATGCCTTCATCAGTTGCTTTAACGCAAGCAATAACTACTATCAAATGAATATCAATTTTGGGTATTGGCAAGGAGAGGTGTTTACTTCTTTGTACAAATACAATAGTGCTTCGCAAAGTCAGGGAGAATTTGGTGCATACAGCAATAAAAATTTTGCTATCGATAGTACATACGCAGTGATTGTGCCGCTTGCTAAATATGAAGATTCTTCTGATGTGCGAATGTGCTTAATCATTGCTTCAAGTGCTAATAAGCACAGCGAAGCTGATTACAGTTGGCGTAAAGTGATTGCTGTTAACCCGGACGAATCGGGTGTTTCGATATATACAGGAGCGTCCAATACTGCGTGTGATGAAGGTGCAAAAACAGCCTATCATCCACTTTCAAACAATTATCAGCATCTCGCTTATGATCAAGAGAAAAAGAGACTCGTCGGTTACATGGGGAGCTTACAATATTACAACCGAGCGGTTGGGGTTTCGACGTTATCCACTGCAGCAAAAGAAAACTTAGAAGTTGGCGCATCTCCAACATTTGGTTGGCCAACTGATGAAATGAAAAATATCTCGAAGTACATCAGTTTTACAGGCTATGCTCAAAGTGGACAGGCATTAAAAGGCCGATTTGTTCGAAGTTCAGATCATGAATCGGGCACAGCTAAGGAATACAAATTTGTTAAATTAGGCAGCGGGTATCTTAGTACAGGGACGTGGCGTTATTTGTCTGAGGGTATTTATCGCCCTGTGAGCAATAACTCGAACTCGATGCGTGGTTACAACTTATATAAATCTGCTGATGCTAATCTCAATTATTCCATGAATACCAATAGCATGGCTGACAAAGCAACATCTTACCTTGTATGCAAAACAGATGGTCGAATTGTCCCCTACCAAATTTTCTACGGACCAAACTTTAGGCGATATCAGGTTGGCGAAGGAACTGATGTAATTCAAGCGATAGATGTGGTATCTGTGAATTATTGCGTATTAGATGATGAAGGTAATACGGTGAGTCATGGCGTATTACCGTTGCCTGAGTTACAGCAAAATTCAAATGCCAGTACTATGGGGACCAGCTTCGATTTATTGCTATTGCCCGTATGTTTTGATAGCAACGAACAAAAAATCCATTTTTTGCGCGGTAGTTATGAAGCTTTGTCGGGTGGTAACAAATTCCACATGAGCACATTAATTTACAAAGTATAGGAGGTTTTTGTGAAGACTAATATTGAATCTGTATTAGACAGTAATGGTGTTTTGTTTGTTGAAGGTGTTCGATATCTATATAACCCTGAGACTGGTGAAGCTTGGACAAAAAAGACGGTTGCTGCTTACGTTGCAAAATTAACTACCGAGCGTGAAGCGTTGATGAAGGAGGCAGAACCTGAAGCTGTTTCGCTACCGGTTTATGAATTGAATGATATTCAAGTTAGTGCCGTTGAAAGTGCACAAACCGTTGAATTGGGTAACGGAGGTATTTATTGGTTGCCAACCGATACCGCATTTACGATAACAGCAAACGCAAAAGACGTTCCGGATAATCGCCTCATGGTTATGGTCGAAAAAGTCGTTGATGCAACTAGAGCAATTGACGATGAACGTTTTGTTGCAACTGTGGACAAAGGTAAATTGTCTCTTACTGGCAGCTTTGATAAAACTGGCAACTATACGCTATCGGCAAAACGTTTAAATGAAGGCTTGGAACGGATAAAGATGCCGTTTCGAGTATCGTTTCCCACTATTGAGTTCGATGTTTACCGCGCTTAGTTATTGCCACTAAAGCCCTTTCTGTGTGATTACATTAACAACAATGTAGCCACGTAAAAATGTCCCCAATACTGAACGATTAATTGAACGCAGCGTGATCTGCGAGTTGATGCCCTCGTTTGCTCTACTCCTTTGTAAAAAAGAAGTTTGATTCGAAAAGCGGTCAAACTTGACCGTTTTTTATCAATCAAGCTGGGTATGATAACGATACAGTGAGCGCACGAAGGTCATATCGACCTACTTCATTGATTCGTTTCATTCGGTGAGTGTGCTTTAGCCATCCTCATACTCGTTTCCGTTCTTAGGTATTGAACGAGTTCAATTGTCTTCACTTTTTACTATTTATCTTTGGGTTATCCATGTCAGATCAATACCTTAACTTGGCGTCGTTAGCACGTCCAGACATCATCGAAAATCTAGATTTTGAACGTATTTTGGCCGAGCGGAAAGCACGCTTTTTGCAAATAGCGCCAAACTATGCCGATGCGTTGGCGTTGGAAAGCGACCCGCTTTCAGTGTGTTTAGAAGTGGAGAGTTATAGAGAGCTATTGTTGCGACAAAGGATCAATGAAGCGGTGTATGCCAACTTGTTGGCTACGGCACAAGGGAATGATCTGGTTCATTTGGGGGCATTTTATGGTGTTGAACGACTTGAGCGTGAATCGGACGAAGCGTTTCGAGGCCGGATCCGTGATAGCACTATTGCTTCTAGCACGGCGGGTAGTGCGGTGCATTATCGACGTCGGGCGATGGCGTCAGCACCCGCTGAAATACGAGATATTTCAGTCAGCAGTCCAGGTGATGGACTTGTCGAAATTGCAGTGTTGGCCAAACCAAATTGTGATGTTGAATCGGTTGTAATGAAGGTAAAAGCTGGTGTATCAGACCCTTCGGTGAAAATGTTGACAGACACCCTGTCGGTGTTTGCTGCAGAGCAAATTCCGGTCAATGTGGATGCAACAATTTACCTCAAAGACAATGTGCCAGCGAGTTTACTCGACAGTTTACAGAAAGCGCTCTCAACAGCCTGGCAAGACGAAATGCAACTGGGTTGGGATCTTACGCCGAGTTGGCTTAACGCCCAGTTACACAAACAAGGGGTCCATCAAGTGATCCTGAACTCACCTACATCCATGCAAACCATGACCCAACATCAATGTGCTGTGCCTGGAGAAATCGTTTTAACATTAGGGGATTAGTTTGAAACAACATTTACTTGCACCGACAGCCTCAGCGCTTCAACGGCACTGGTTGCAAAGTCAAGAGTTGGAAAAAGAGTTTGCGGATGCGACAACGCAATTAAGGGGCTTTAAAGCAAACCCACATGACCGCGCATTGTTATGGTTAGTGTGGGAATATGGGCTAGAGGCCATTTTGCCTTACAGCCAAGATTTGCGACAAACGTTACAGCAAGGCCTTGAGTGGCAACGTCTTCGAGGTACGCCTAAAAGTGTATTGATGGCGATGAGTTGGTTGCAGTTTAAACATGTTCAACTAGAAAACGCTGCCGTTGGACGGCATTATTATCGCTATCAACTTGCGCTTGGGCAGTTGCCCACAGACGAACAAGTTAAACACATTCACAAGTTATCCGGCTTATCGTCCCCCGCGAGCGCTAAACTTGAGCGGCTTTATCATGGACTTGATGTTAGAGCCCAAGTGTTATCAAAAAATGGTTTTGGGCAATTGCTCTCTGACATTTCGGGTGTCGACTTTGTCGACAAAGGAAAACGGCTTTGTAAAGTAAGTTTCGCGCGTAAAAGTACTGCATCGGCCACTTTTTTTGAGACGCAGATTACCATCGGACACCAAAGACATGTGGTGGGTCAAGCTGAATATCTTGGCTGCAAACGTCTTAGCGATTACCACCTGAGTGATAGAGAGCCATCGAAACGACCCATCGCGGTGGGATTAACGCAAATTCGGCCGCAGTATATAACGATGACTCAAGCCAGATGGCTAGGCCCATGGCAAGGGGGTGGCTCAATGAAAGCGACCAACACACCGCGCTTCTTCACGGTGAAGTCAAGCACACGCAATACGATAAACTCGAACCGCTCTATTTTGCAGGGGCAAGCAATGGACGTTTTAACGTGGGCAACAGCTATTTAACCGTCACTCTTCCCGTATCTTTACATTAATTCGACAGCGTTGTTGTTAACGCGCTAACGTTCAGAGTACCTCTATGACATCACAACTGACTTACTTGCCTGTGGTTTGGACGCATCATGGACTAGACAAACTAGTTTCGAATGCAAGCCATGGGATAGCCATGCCGATTACGCATGTCTCAGCGGGGGAGGCGAGTTATACCCCAGAGCCAACCCAAACAGCGCTTCGACAGGAACACCAGAAAGTGCCGGTAAGCCAAGCTGAAGCGCTTGGAAATGGCCAGTTACGATTCAGTGCCTTGTTTGATGGGCCACAAAGTTACGCAGTGCGTGAAGTCGGGCTTTGGGCTGACGAGACGCTTGTAGCCATTTATAGCATGCCTGAGCTGCAAATAAACTTCAAAGCAGCCAATGCCGCATGGATAGAGGTATTTACACTCAATGTCGGCGCACTTCCCACTCAAAATATTACGTTTACGACTGGTATGAACAACGTAAACGTACTTTTCGCTAAAGAAATGGCCTTGATGACAGAAGCACAAATGAATCAAGGAAAGACGCTCATAGAGCATGCAGCCTTAACGATGAAAATGAGCCATCAATTAGCCTCCTTAATGACACAAAGCGAACGATAGGAACACGATGAGTATTGAAATGCAGATTGCGGCATTACAAAAAGCCGCTTCAGAACAAACGGTCGCAAGCGTTTCCCTTGCGCAACAGGTCAGTGAGCAATTGGTGGCATTTACTCAAGGTGTCGCGGATGTGGCGGCGACCCGAGCGTTGACTACCGAGCAAGCTAAAACAATGTTGGCGCATCTCCATCAAGCTAAACAGCATAGCCAGCAAGCGAAATACGCAGAATTGAAAACGGCATTGCATGTCGAAGCGTGTGAAGACACACGAGAGTATGTTGACAAGCAAAAGGATGCGTTGACCTCGCTGGCGGCCAGCGCGGAACAAAAGGCGAATGAGATTGCCTTGAATGTCGTCCAAAACCAAGCTTATGCAGCCGTGTGCGCATCGATAGGTGAACTTACTGAGCAAAAAGCGAAAGAAATTGAATTCAATACCAATACTGTTGTGTCGTTGCAGTCCGACATCAAAAAGCGGAGCACGGAGCTTGTGTCGCTTGAGGGTCGTCTAGATACGCTTAAACAAACAGTGGTGTCGCGCGTTGATCATTGTGACGCATTGGCAGAACAGGTCAGTTTAGATAAACAACATGCGCACGCCAATGCGTCGCTTGCGGTACTCGCGGTATCGTTGTTGACCAATCAACAGCAAAAGCTAATTACCGCATTTAATGCCTTGCTCGACGGAACGCTTACGTCTGCGCAAGTTACCCAATTATTTAGCGAATAGGAATTAGCAAGTCATGACGACAACTGCACAAAATCTTGCCGATGCGGTATCGGCGCTTAACGACGTGGCAACCAGCCACGAAAAACTGCAAGCCGAATACCTACAAACTCACGCCAACCTAACTGCCAACCATAAAGCCATGCAGGATTGGCAAACGACCAATGGCGATGTCAACTTTAAAGACCAAGCCGGCAATACTCATGCTGTGCCAAGCTTAAAGAAAATGGCCGCTGCGGTACAAACCGTAAACCCCAACCCGCACGTAATGACCAAAGCCGAATTTGATGCCCTGCGCGAACTGCGCAAGCAGCAATATGCGGGGAGTGGGTTTGTTGAGTTTGGTAAACATCCCACTGTCTTTTCTTACGTTAATGGTGCGTGGTTTTATATCGGTGGTGGCTGGGAGAACACCTTTGCAATAGGTTCGGACAAACCCTCAAGTGGGGGGCAAGCCGTACAAATTATCCACAAGTTCTAGTGGATGGGGTTATGATTCATGTTGAGTACGTAGGTGGGGATCGCCAAGATGAATCAACGTTTGTAAGATTACCCCCGCCCCCGACGGCACCAAAACCTATGATACCGCCACCGGTGTTGTGACTCAGCACGCCAACGCCGAGGTCGCCTTTGCGTCCGAAACGGCTACCAACAAAGTCATTTTAACACGCAAAGACTTGGTATTTTTGGAGGCTTGGCACGAAAAGCTATCTGAAAAAGATGTGGTTTATCCGCTCGGCAACGTCCAATACGGCGCAACTAGCTGGTCAGGCATTACGCTAAACAACACCCTTGTTGCACAAGGTTATAGCGCGTTTGGCGAGTGGGACACCGCCACCAAAGGCTACGGCGCCAAATGGTCAACGCTTACCGATGCGCAGCGCGCCGCGTTTTTAGTTGAACCCAAAAACAATATCTACTATGACGCGGTTACGGGGGCGTATATCCAAGCCCGCTACCGCGTGCGGGTTATAGAGGGGTGTGGTGATACTTGGAATAAAGTTCGCCCAAGCTTTGCTGGATCTTCGTATAACAAGTTTTTAAGTGTTAGTGGTCAGCCTTTTAATCTAGTCGGTGGAAGATTTAAAACTATAAACAATGACCGAGATTTAGTTGATTACAATTCCCAGGCATATTCAGTATTTATGACGTCTAATAATTTGGATGGCCCCAAAGACGAACTCGATGCCGGAATATTTGTAACCGAAGGGCTTGATTCGGGTTTTGCTCTCCCTATCGCCCTCGTCCAGCGCATGAACCAGGGGGCATACCATCCCGTGTTTAATCCGATGGGTACAGCGTTTTGTTCAAACGAATCTTTAGGTGCCCAAGCCTTTTGGGACGGACTTCAAAATGATTACACGACAACCTCTGAGGTTTTTCTGCGAAAACCCGCGACCCTTTCAGGCTCCGTGGGTTCAAATTCTTCCGGCAGATATGATGGTTACAAATACCACGACGCCATTTACGCGGGGCAGGTCGAAGACTTGCGCTTGAGTGCCAGGAAAAAGACCTGCGGGGGACATTGTCAGAGTTAGAGAGGCAGTTAATTGGTGGTGAACTAAGAGGTAGTCAAGCACCTATTTTTACGCAGCAATTTTTTACTTGTACGCCAACAACGAAAGGTCAAAGCGTCGGTTACATTCATGTTAACTTACCAAAAGGAATCTTGTCTTACCCGACAACACCTGCTCCGTCGTGGGAAACTTCGGAAGTTAACGGCTATCTGCTGGATGCGTCAAACAAGGTGTTCCCTGCATCGTGCTTTAGCGTAGGTAGTGAAACCGATTATGCTATTTTGTCTCGTCAATGGGTTAATGACTTGAGTGTCGTAGATATCTCAGGGCCTTGTTGGTTTATCGTACACACACGTATGTCTGCAACCTTTGATACTCTGCCAAATGTTGATATAGCTGGCCATCCATCCGATTTAGCCAATGCTTTCCCGAATGGCTGTTATGGTGAGTGGATCCCGAATCTGCCTTCTTCTGGGACTCTTTCGGCCAACCAAAAAATTAAATCGGCGTTTGCTAAACTCATTCGAACAGGTGGAACGTGGTATTCGGGTGCAACTAATTTTGAACCCGTAGCTAACAACTGGACCGATGGTATTCAAGCCGGTGAAGTACAGTTATATTTCTACAGCTCAGATTCCTATTTTACGGAACCAGAAACTAACCTCCCACTATCCGAGTTAGGTAACGTCATAGCAACGGCGGATTTTCATCCCCTCCAGGGCAATCGCTTGTCAGGGTCTTTGTTGAGAATGGTGTTAAAGGACTCGCAGGACGGTAATCAGATGCGATTATTACCTATGCTCCAGTACGCCAAAACGTATCAAAACAAATTATGGCGAATGTGTAAGCCACGGCACGGCCTTGTTGATTTAAACGCCCCCAGTTATGGGTTGTCAGCCTTAAAAACACTTGTTTCAATCATCGAAAAAAATGGACTCTATTACGCTCAATTTAATGGCTCAGAACTAAAACACAACGGTACAGATTGGGGCGACGACCAGGTTATACCTGTAATAAGTGGCGAAGACGTCAAAGTGGACTTGAACGGTAACACCGTCAAGGCGTTTTGCCACCATTCCATTTTCCCTTTGGGTATTGCTCACAACGGCTAAGGAACGACTATGACTGAACCATTACTTTATATTGAACAACCGATAATCACTTACGCCGACGTACAGCAAAAAATCATGCTGCGCCACGGCCAAGACCAGATTGACGACGCCTTGCGCGTCGCAATCGAGCAAGAGGACGCAGCTCATGTGACGACCCATGCAGCTTGGCTTGAGTTGTTGCCGCAAGTGCAAGCCGAGATAAGTGACGTTGAGCAATACAATGCTGAGCATCCAGACGAGCCAAAAAAAGTACCATCATTACCAATTGAGCCTGTGTTGGACATGTCCAAACGCCGATCGTGTTACCGAGTTGAGTTGGTCGAAGTTGATTTAGAATTGAGTACTGAAACTTCACATGCTGAGGTGATTTTCGATGATGATAAGTTAATTGCCTATCATCATCCTGCAACGGAGGCGCACAGTAATGAGCATATTGCTTTAGTTAAACGTCTTCGCTTCAAAGAATCACGCAAAGCAGCGCTTGCAGCACAAATCGTTGAGGTAGAAGGAATGCGATTTGATGCAGATGAAACGAGCCAGCAACGAATGGCGCGAACACTCTTGATTTTAGACGAAACAGAATCGGTGGACTGGGTGCTTTCAGACAATTCGGTTGCAAAAGTGACCAAAGCGCAATTGAAAGCCGCTTGTAAATTGGCTGTCAGCCAACAAACTGCACTTTGGATACCTGAGTCGTAACGCATTCGTAAAGAAACCAAATCGATAAAAGCCCGCAGCCGCGGGCTTTTTTATGCCTAGGAGTTTTTAATGGCAATACTTACTTCAGCAGGGCGCGTAACACTGGCTAAAGCGTTACGTGACTTGCCTATCTACCTTGCTTGGGGAAGCGGTGCAGTTGCATGGGATGAGGACACCCCGCCTGAGTCCCAGCAAAGCAACGCGCTTACGCATCTGCTCGGCTATCGCAAAGCGCGTCGAGTCGCATTTTGTGAACCCAGTGATGGGGGCGAGATTGACGTACCAAATGGGCAATTTGCGCTTTCTGACACACCGACACAACATCTTTATTGTCAATTTACCTATGACTTTGAGGATGCGCTGGGCGAAACCATTCGAGAGGTTGGATTGATGGTTGGTACTCAAGCCAAATCGGACATCCCGCCAGGAAAATATTATTTACAGCCTGGCGAAGTCGAAGAAAGCGGCTCACTCCTGTTACTGGAGCATCGTTCAAGATTGAAACGAGAGCAAGGTGTGAGAGAAACATTTGAATTTGTGATTAGTTTTTAAGTGACTGAAATGCTCAAAGATTATTATGAAAAATTTAGCCCTAATAAGCATTATGAACAATTGCTTTTTCGTGCCAGTAAAGGGCTGCAAAGTCGCGAACTGAATGACTTACAGCTGCAAGTGCAACATCAAGTCAAAGGCATTGCCGATGTGATGTTTAAAGAAGGGGATGTGGTTTCTGGTGGCGCAGTTGCCGTCAATCGCACTGACAAACTTGCTAAAGTGGCCGACGGCAAAGTGTATTTACGTGGCGCTGTACGCGACATTCCCTCGCGAACGGTGCAATTAACGCTTGGAGATTCCGAAGTCATTGGCGTTTGGCTGAGCGAGAACATTGTCACAGAATTGGACGATCCAGAACTGCGTGATCCTGCGATTAATGCGCACAATTATGATGAACCCGGCGCTGCGCGTCTACAGCTGATTGGTCGATGGGGTCACAGCGAAGAAGCGCCCACGAATGGCAGCGCATTTTATCCTGTCCATCGTTTAGAAAAAGGGGTGGTGTTAATTAAACAACCCCCACAATTAGATTCGGTGAGTCAAGCGCTTGCTCGCTATGACCGAGAATCCAACGGTGGTAGCTATTTAGTTAGTGGTATGGCACTGAGTTATCGAGGGCTCAGAGACGGAATGCAACATTTTAGTTTGCAGGAAGGTAAAGCACATTTGCACGGTTTTGAAATTGCGTTCAATACGGCAAGGCCGATTGAGTTCCCACACGATCCTGATATTGCGCAAGTCAATGAAGAGCCGAAATCTTTTGTTGCCAATGAGCATGGGGAAATGCGTATTGATCTTGATTTTTCGCCCGTTTCAGAAGTCGCGCAGATCAACGCAACCGTACAACGCAAAGTCCAGCATACACGAGGCCAAATTCAGGGGTCGGTGGACCTGCTCATTGATAATGCCGTGATAGATGTTTTAAGCGTTACTCAAGGTGACACAGTTTATCAAAAAGGCATCGATTTTCTATTTGTTCGAAACCACATCAGTTGGCAATTAGGTGGGAATGAACCGGCTTCAGGCAGTAGCTACGATGTCGAGTACACTTTTCGTAAACAACTAACGGTTGAACATGACGAGCAGGGTTTTGTTCTTAAGCAACAGATAAGCCCTTCAGAGTCGATTGTGGCAAATAGCTTAGTCACAGTGCATTACAGTTGGTTTATGCCGCGCAAAGATTTAGTGGTGCTTACACCTTCGGGTCAAATAGAGCGACTCAAAGGATTATCCGTTAAAGAATCACCTGTAGCACCCAGTGTGCCAAATGGTCATTTGCCGTTAGCGGTTGTCACGCAATCATTTACTCAAGCAGCTCCTGAAATTCGCAATGTTGCGATTCAGGCGGTAACGATGGCTGACATGGCCTTAATGCAATCGCAAATTACTGATCTTTATCAATTGTTGGCCATTGAGCGACTTCGAAACGATGCGAACGCGCAAGACCCATCGAGCAAATATGGCGTTTTTGTTGACCCGTTTCTCGATGATGACATGCGAGACCAAGGGCTAACTCAAACGGCCGCAGTGATTGATGGTGAGCTGCAATTACCGATGAATATCTCGGTAGAGACATTTGGTAATCTGTCTGCGCCAATTACATTACCTTATGAATTAGAAGACGTGTTGCTGCAAGATAGGCAAACCGGCAACATGAAAATCAACCCCTATCAAGCGTTTGCTCCGATCCCAGCCAAAGTTTCCTTAACGCCGAGCGTCGACCATTGGACTGAAACGTCACAAAAGTGGAGTAGCCCAATCACGGCTCGTTTCACACGAGGCAGTGGTCGAGTGCAACGAATCATTGAGGAAGTGCGGACTGAGCGAGTGGGCACGACAACTCGTGCTGCGGAGTATTTGCGCTCTCGCGACATTGCGTTCCGTGTTGAAGGATTTGGTGCAGGTGAAGTGCTATCAGCATTGATTTTTGATGGTGTGGATATCATCGAAGGAGTTTCAGCATGATTAAAGCAAATCAACAGGGAATCCTAACAGGGCGATTTACCGTTCCATCGGGTGTTCCTGCAGGCAGCAAAGCGGTGCGCTTTGTGGGAGCAGGAGGCTCTTCAGGAAGTGCAAGTTACGTTGGCAGTGGTGAGATCCGAGTCGAGACGTTACGTCAGGTCAATGCAATCGTAACGGAACGTTTTGATCCGCTGGCGCAAACCTTTACGCTTGAGCAGAGTCGATTTGTGGCAGGGATTGAACTGTGGTTTAAGGCGCTGGGCACAAAACCAGTGCAAGTGCAGATCAGAGAAGTACAGCAAGGTTTCCCAACACAAACCATCTTAGCTCGTTCGGAACTTCCAGCTGCTGCACTTAAGTTGAATGACGAAGCGACGTTATTTACCTTTTCCCCTGTTTTTTTACAAGCAGCTCAAGAATACGCAATCGTGGTGTTATCCGATGACGCAACGCACAGTGTCGCGATTGCGGAACTCGGTAAATACGATAAACACAAAGGTTGGGTGACAAGTCAGCCATATCAAGTCGGCGTTTTACTGTCTTCGAGTAATGCCAGCACGTGGACACCCCATCAAGACAGAGACCTATCATTTAAATTGAAAGCGGCTCGTTTCACACAGCGAGAACGTACCGTTGAATTGGGCGCGATTGATGTTGATCAGGCAACGGATTTAATGGCGCTTTCCGTCGTTGAAAGACCAAATGCTCAGACTCGAGTTGAGTTCTTGTTTAATTCAGAAGATGGCGTAGTTGCCGAACGAGCCGCAGAAGAGTGGCAAGCGATAGCGCTGACTCAAACAATATCTGGAAAAGTAAATGTAGCGGCTCGACTAACGGGAACGGATGAATTATCTCCCGTCGTTTTTGCCGGCACGCAGTGCGCGGTTGGGCGAACGGCCGATCAAGCCACGTATATTACCAGGGCAATTGCGAGCAAAGTGAATGGCAATCTCACCGTGAGTTATGAGGCCCATTTGCCAAGTAAAGCGAAAGTGTTGGTTTTTGTCCAGCAAGGCGAAGAGTGGCGTCCAGTGTCAACCTTGCAAAATCAAAATTTAGGTGGCGGTTGGATCCAAACAGATCATCGATTGACCGCATTAAGCAGTTCGCTTGTTCGAGTGAAGCTGATTCTTCAGGGACAACCAAATGCAAGACCTCGTATTCGTAATTTACGTGTTTTCTCAACATAGGAGAGCACATGAGTAAATTTGAATCGACGCCCAATCGGGGTTATCCCTTACCCCATAAAGAAAATTTGCTACAACACGACGTTCAACGGTTACGTACCACCATTACTGAAATTGATGTTGATGTCCAAGAAAGTAGGGAATCGAATGAGCTTTTGCAGCAACGCTTAGAATCGCTGCAGCGACGAGTGCGTCTTACGCAATTGCTTGGTGATGAGATTTCATTATGAGTTTGTGTAAGATGAATAATATTGTCGAGACGCCTATTTGAAATTGTGGTGTGTTTGTTTTTGCATAAACGCTTTTTCAGAAAAATCATCAAGCGGTCAGGAATGACCTGTTTAAGGGCCAAAAAATCCTTAAACTACCTCTAAGCTTGAGAGAGCTTAACAACACAGTTATCCCAAATGAAAGCCAACGTTATGTTGGCTTTTTTCATGGAGGAGGACAACGTGCAGATTTCCATGCTCCAAAGCGTTGTACTCGGGATTCCCTTTTCTAAGTTTTCCTTAAAAAGGTAGCTCGAGTCGATGCTTTTTTATTCGTGAGATTATCATGCAAACGACTCGATTATTGGACATGTCTACGGTACCTGTACCTGACAGTATTTCACTGCTGGACTTTGAAGCAGCGCTGGCTGAACTTAAAAATCAGCTCACATCAAAACATCCTGACTATGCGGATGCATTGCAGTTTGAATCAGAGCCGATGACGGCGCTTTTAGAACTTCTGGCCTACCAACGTTTAGCTGTCGAAGCTCGCATCAACGACGCGGTCAAAGGCACAATGTTGGCCAGTGCACAAGGTCGGGATCTTGAAGGGATTGCCGTACGATATGGGCTTAGTCGAGCTACGGGTGAAACGGATACGCGTTTTCGAACTCGTGTACAGCAAGTGTTCGAAGGTTTAAATACGGCTGGCAGTCTTCAAGCCTATCAATTTCATGCACTCAATGCCGATCCATTGGTAAAGGATGTACACGTTATCAGTTTACGTCCTTGTGAAATTGAAGTGACCATACTAAGTCATGAGGGGAATGGTGTGCCGTCAAAGGCACTGCTGGATAAACTTCACATATACTTTGGGCTCACCTCGGATGGCAAAGAAACGCTAGGAACTCCCTCGCATGTCAGGCCATTAGGCGACCGCGTGTTTATCCGTCAAGCGAAAACACGTTTATTTGAGGTAAAGGCTCAAGTGCAACTGGCAGCGGGACCGTCTCAAGCGGTTTTGGAAAAGCAGTTAAACGCCGCAATGACTCGTTATCTTGCCGTACAGCATGGGTTGGGTAAGCCAATTACGTTGCTAGGCTTATATACGGCGTTAAATCATACCGGCGTCATCAATGCAAAATTACTTGAACCACGGAATGATATTCTGACCAATGCGGACGAAGTTGCGGTGTGTTCGAACCTCCAAATAAGCTTTAGCAAAGAAAGTTTATGATGAAAAAGAATTTTCAGACGTTATTGCCGTCAACAGCTGGTGGCGTACTAGCAACATTATGTTCACTGCTACAAACGCCTGAAATTGAAGACCGAATTAAGCAACTCTGGGATCCTCACGAATGTCCGGAGGATTATTTACCTTGGCTTGCGTGGGCACTGTCAGTGGATGAATGGGATGATAAGTGGTCGGATGCGGTAAAACGTGAAGTCATCAATCAAGCCTTTTCAGTACATCGTTATAAAGGAACACCCGCCGCGATTGAACAGGCGCTGGCGACTCTAAATATTGAAAGCAATATCAAGGAGTGGTGGGAGCTACCGGACGGAACTCCGGGCACGGCAACGGTTTGGGCACTCATTAATGATAACTTAGGTAATACGGCCGAAGGTCTCTTGAGTAAAGCGATGCTTGAGCGTATCCAACGGATCATTGCGATGGTCAAACGTGGTTCAATCCATGTTGACTTAAAGTTAGGTCTGTCATTGAAAGAAACAGTAGGTGTTGCTGCATTTACTCAACCTTCGACTGCGTTGATGAATTTAGAAGGGCAGCTCAGTGCGGTGCTCCCTGATGAAACAAGGTCAGGGGTCGGTATTACAGGCGGGTTTCATAGCCATTACGCTTGTCGAGACCAGGTTGCCGACGGGTTAGGGGTGGTACCTGATCCTCTGAATGCAACGTTTTATTGTGATGGCGTACTTAAGCAAACCCATCTGCACGAACGAGTAGTTGCCGGCAGCGGGGTGTCACCAGACGAACTGAGTGGACGAGTGGCAGTGGGTATACTTGTGACTCGCTGTCAATTGCAACACTTTGATTTTATTGGTTCGGCGTAGTTACACACTCATCGCTTTTTTGTCTTAAAAGTACGTACGAAACAGCGAAAGCGGTCAAATTTGACCGTTTTAACATTCAATAAATCAGTAAGATACACCTAAGCTGAAGAAAAGACAGTAAGTACTAAATCCAAGGAAGGATTCCCGTGAAGCCCATGCCTATAACGCGTGGGCTTTTTATTTCATCGAAGAGAACACAGCAATATTGCTGTAGCGAAGGAGCGAAGTATGTCAGCACTTACGCTGCAATTTACACAAGCCGGCCTAGACGCACTGCTCAGTGCGAAGTCCCAAGGACTGCGAGGTCGCATTAGCCATATGGCGTTTGGTGATGCCGCGTATGCCCCAAGCAAAACGCAATTGGCACTAAAAAGTGAAAAAGAACGTGTTGCTATTGCCGACAGCGACTACAGCGACGGAGAAAGCAGCAGTTTAAAAATAGCGGGCAAGTTTGATGCCCCACTTGAATACGCCATTCGTGAGATAGGTGTTTACCTCGATAGCGGCGAGCTGGATGCGGCAGGTAAGCCAAAGCTGATCCTGCTGGGAGTGTACTCGAAGCCGAATACCACGCTTGGTTATCGCACCCCCGACGTCAAAGTATTGCAATGGTTAACGTTAAGTTTGGCGCAGTTGCCGAGCGATAGCGTTGAAGTCTCTCTTGGGGTGGACAACCTAAATCTCATTTTGGATAAGGAATTGGCGGATCTGACCTATGTTCAAGTGCAAACACTGCATCGTCAATTACAGCAAGAAATTCGTCTCGTCGCGCTCGAAAAAGCGTTGGCTTAGCAAAATTTAAGGATAATCCATGTCTGAAAGTAATTTACCAATTAGTGAACGTCTCTCCCGAGTCGCAACGGCCGCAGATCAACTCACTGCCACCGTACAAGGGCAACTCGGTAAGATTGATAAGCAGGTTGATGCCAAGAGCAAAGAAGTTGACCTAGTCATTCAAAAAGCGCAACAAGATATTAATCATTATTTATCGGCAGCTCGAGGAGAATATTCTCATATTTTGTTAAGTCGAAATCAGCGAATGGAGCCTATGGGACAAAATGCTATTACTGGGTTTAACACCATCTATTTAGATAAGTTTGAAGTAATCAAAGAAGCGACAATTCACGCTTCTGCTCAAAATGACATTGATCATACTGGAAACGGCGTAGCAAAAGAGTTTCGTGACAATGTCTTTAGTGGTTATGTAAATGGTTATTTCAACATTCTGCGACTGAAATGGCTTAGTAACGAGATAGGCCATCCATCTCGTTTTGATGATAACTGGTCTTCCGGTTATCAACAGGGATCTATTTCTACTGGTTGCTACTTAAAAGTGGTTGCTGGCAAATTAGGTGGAGCATTAAAGCCTTATGTGAATTATAGCAATGATTGGCAGTTAATGGGTATGCGTCAATCTTTAAATGGAGCCGCTTCAGCGTTTTATGCACCGCATTCTAAATTGACTTTTGAAGGCGAAGGAGAAGCCCTTATTTGTTTATTTGGTACGGCTAGCGGTTTTGTGAATTTTGAGAATAAAGAATGGGGTATTTACCCCGAATTTGCTCGTCCAGCATTAACTTGATCAAAAGGATAAAACGATGAAAGTGTTGCATAACAATCAACTCGTTGCGATTTTGGGAGACGTTTTAACGTTAGATCAAGTTTCGCAGTACTTAGATAACCTCAACATTGAAATACCCATTGGTGAAATTAGATTAGAATATTCTGATGAAGAGGCTGAGATAGCAAGAAAATCAGCTTATCAATTGGAATCAGACCCACTCTATATGGAATGGCAGTTTGACCAAACCGACGAAGCCAAGCAACGTTGGTTGGCTAAAGTCGCTGAGATCAAAACTCGCTATCCATTCCCATCACTCTAACCTCTTCGGGCGTTTCGTCCCTTCATTTTTCTTGGTGCATTTTGCGCCACGCGTTTATACACAGAGTACACCATGAACCAACGTAGCTCCCTTGTACAACACGTACTGGCGCGTCTTACTTCAGGTCTAACGTCGAGTGCCACAGTTAGTTTTCTGTCGCAGTCTGTTGAGCCTGATTTGACTCAAAAAGCGCAATTGCTGGTACACCCAGTTAGTGAACACCAAGCGTCGGATTTGCAGGCAAAAGGAACTGACAAAGGTGTCAGCGATGGGCCTGTACAAAACAAAAATTTGTATCCAAATCCACTCAATCGTCGTTTGCTGACCTGTCATGTTGAAATTCGGCTCAAGGATGCCGATGGGATGCTCGCGTTTAGTCGGCTGGACACGCTGATAAGTGAATGTGAGGCTCTACTTGATGCGGACGAAACGCCCAACCCTTGGCAGTATTTTATCCCATTGCGGGTTGAGTTTGTGTTTAACGAAGATAACGCACATGTTAATGCAAAAGCGTTGTTAGTTTGGCAATTTTACTACCAAATCGATTCTCCTCCGGAAGCATTATCACCTGCAATTAAAGAAGTTTATCTCGGCCCTCAAGGCGAAGCGCATTGGCTTATCGCGACGGTTAAGGAGTAGCGCTATGTTAGCAAATGAACATCAAAGTGCGCTTGCGCTGAGTGATCTGCAGCATCGCCTTACCAAGTTGATCACTATCGGCAAAATCGCAGAAGTTGACTACGAAAAGGCGCTGGTACGTGTGAAATTAGGTGCTTGGACGACCGCTTGGTTACCTTGGCTGAATGCCCAAGCAAACAATGACATCACCTGGCAAGCGCCTGAAGTGGATGAACAAGTCATTGTACTTGCTCCAGGTGGCGATACCGCTCAAGGGGTGGTGCTTGGGAGCCTATATCAACAGCGCTTCGGTGCTGCGCAAACAGACGTCCCCGTTGAAAAACGGGAACATGTTCAACGAGTGAAATACCAAGATGGCTCCATTATTGAGTACGACAGAGAAAGTCATCGCTATTTAATCGACATTAAGGGTGATGACGCAACGGTAGACATTATTTCAGCAGGGACGCTGAATATTTTGACTGAAAAGGATATTCGCGTTGAAACCAAAGCGAATGCAAAAGTATTTGCGACGGCAAATGCCGAAGTGACGGTTGATGGCAATGCCGCGGTGAAAGTCGCAGGTGACGTGACCGTTGACGGTGCAACGATTAAGTTGAATGGCGGCTCACCTTGTGTGACGACCGCACACATTTGTCACTTTACAGGCTCACCACATGGTGACGGGTCATCGACAGTCTCAGCGGGGAAATAACATGGCATTAAGCGCAGGTGCATTAGAAGGCTTAATTAAAGCCGAATTACAAGGTCAAGGATTTAAGCTTGAAGGTGAACACGCGTTTGCTGGAAAGTTGGCCACGGCGATTGCAAATGCGGTCGTGGCGCATGTCACTTCTAGCGCACAAGTGCCGGTAGCAAGCGGTTCTAGTGCGGGCATGTATAGCGTGGTCTAAGGAATACAGATGATTGGTATGAACGCCAAAACGGGCAAAGCGTTGTCCGGCGTAGAACATTTAAAACAAAGTATCCGCGATATCGTCACGACACCACTTGGCAGTCGAGTGATGCGTAGAGATTACGGTTGTGGGCTCTTTGAGTTAGTTGACAGACCTTTCTCTCATTCGCTTGTGGGCGATATTACGATGTCCATCGCCAATGCTCTGGAAAAATGGGAACCCAGATTTCGGTTAGATGGTGTTTCGGTGCATCCGGCAGGCGAAGGAAAATTATCGATCGCAATCAATGGACTCTATCTCATCAATGGTGAACCGGTACTTATTGAAGGTATTCAAGTTTAGCCATTTTTATTCAACGTAAACACATCAAAAAGCCACGCCATCGCGTGGCTTTTTTCTTAAAAAATAAGACATAACCTAAACAAGGAGATCCTTATGTCGCAATTTCTACACGGTGTAGAAGTCATTGAGGCGCAATCTGGTACGCGTCCTATCAAAACCGTTAAAAGCTCAGTAATCGGTCTGATTGGTACAGCGCCTTTTGCCGATGCGGAAGCGTTTCCGCTTAATACACCAGTGCTAGTGGCTGGTAAACGAGCTGAAGCGGCTAAGTTGGTTGACCCAGAAAATGCGGATTTTAAAGCATTACTGGCTGCAAAACAGGATGCTGAGATTGCTAAAGAAATCGCAGCACAAGAAGCGGCGCAAAAGCGCACATTGAGCGATGCGGAGAAGAAAGACATTGACACGAAACTTCGTAAAGCGATTACGACAGTTCCGTTTGTTAAACAAGGTACGTTACCTGCTGCTATCGATGGTATTTTTGACCAAGCTGGTGCTGCGATCGTTGTCGTTCGTGTAGCTGATAACGCCGACGAAGGCTTAGTTATGAGTAGCATGGCGGCGGGCGTAGACAGTGAAGGCGCGTATACGGGTGTGGCTGCATTCTTAGGTGCAGAATCTATTCTAGGTGTCACGCCTCGTATCTTGGTTGCACCTGGTTATTCGCATCAACGTCCAAGTGGCAACAAGAACCCTGTGATCTCAGATATGGTTGGTGTCGCTGAGCGCCTACGTGCAGTGATCATTGCAGACGGTCCTTCAACAACGGATGAAGAAGCAAAAGCATACCGTAAAGATTTTGGCTCACGTCGTGTGTTTGTTGTCGACCCTGCGGTAAAAGTATTCCGTGACGGTGAAGCTGTAGTTGAACCTTCTAGTTCACGCGTTGCAGGTATGATTGCCAAATCAGACAACGACCGTGGTTTCTGGTGGAGCCCAAGTAACACTAACATGAATGGTATTGTTGCAACTGAGCGCGCTATTGACTTCCAACTCGGTGATGTAAATGCTCGTGCTAACCTGCTGAATGAAAATGAAGTAGCGACGATTATCCGTCAGAACGGCTTTAAATTATGGGGTAACCGTACGTGTTCAGATGACCCGAAATGGGCATTCCTATCTGTGGTGCGTACTGCGGACATGATCAACGATTCGTTACTTCGTGCTCACATGTGGGCAGTTGACCGCAACATCACGAAAACATACATCGAAGATGTGACGCAAAGCGTTCAATCTTATTTAGACAGCCTAAAAGCTCAAGGCGCTATTTTAGGTGGTCAAATTTGGGCTGACGCAGACCTAAATACACCGGCCAATATTCAAGCAGGCAAAGTGTACTTTAGCTTCGACTTTACACCTCCAACACCTGCTGAACACATCACGTTCAAGAGCATTCTAACAAACAACTACCTTGAGGAAATCGTATAATGGCCATCTCTCCTAAAATTCTTAAAAAATTCAAACTGTTCGTTGATGGTAAAGGTTACTTAGGTATTGCGGATGAAATCACGTTACCGAAAGTGACGGTAAAAACACGCGAAATTACATCTGGTTTCCAAGCGCCGATTGAACTGGATGTAGGTCAACTTGAGAAGCTTGAGGGCACCATTACTCTGCTTGAGTACAACTCAGATGTAATGAAGTTACTGGGCGATTGGAGCGGTGCAACAACACCTCTTACGGCACGTGGTGCAATCCAAGCACAAGGCTCTCAGCCAGAAGCTGTTGTTGTTACGCTAGAAGGCTTCTTTAAAGAAGTGGACATGGGTAACTGGAAAGATGGCGAAGAAGCGAAGCTAACCCTGCAATACGCAGTTCAAAAATACAAGCTGCAAATTGGTCAGGACGTTATTTACGAAATCGACCTATATAACGACACGCGTCTTATCAACGGCAAAGACCATATGGCAGCGCTTCGCGCAGCAATCGGAGCGTAATTCATGACTGAAATCATTAAACTGGCATTTCCATTTAAGGTCGATGGGCATGAGTATGCCGAACTGACAATGAGACGACCAAAAGTACGTGATCGTTTGATGGTGGATAAAGTGGATTTAAGTGAATCTGAGAGCGAAATCCGCTACTTCTCAAATCTTTGTGAAGTATCGCCTGATGTTATCGAAGAATTAGACTGGAGCGACTTTGTTAAATTACGCGAGCAACTCCAGGCTTTTCTCGTATCCCGCCAGGCCGTTTAAAAGCCATGGTGATCGCCCTGGCTAAATACACCGGGTGGGGACTTGATGAACTGACGTCATTGACCGAATCAGAATTGCATAGCTGGTTCGAAGCTGCCGTCGAGTTCAAACATGCGACTGAGGCGGGTTAACGCGCCTTACGGTCAGGCCACCTTGGCCTGACCGTTCCTCCCTTTTTGTTTTTCATTTCAGAATAACCCTGCATTCCTAGGTATCGCTATGACTCAACAGGACCCATCAGCACTCTCTGTTGCGCGCAACAAAGTCAAAGATGTACTGCCAGCACAGCCCGCTCACGCGCAAATCACCGCACAACTTGGCGGACTTATTTCGCAGTTACTAAATAATCAAACTAAACAAAATCAAGATATTAACGTCTTTGTGAACGCGATGTTGACTCAGCAAAGTCAATTAAGTCAGCTCATGAAGACACTACCCGCTTCGCTGTCTATGCAGCAGGCATCGGTTTCGATGAGCGCACCGGATTTAGGGAGCGCAGCGACTACATCAACGGTTGATACGACCGCTGCAAGTTTAAGTGGAACGGCAGAAAAGCGTGAAGGGACTGCAAGCATCGAAATGAATGCGAACAGTCCAGAGGTATCGGTATCAACAGAACTGAATACCTTGCAAAAGCAAATTCCTGAAGTCATTAACAATATCGACCTAAACGCGGTCAATCAGTTGATTGCACAGCAAATTCCGGCGCTTTCGCAATTAGATTTAGCCGCTTCATTAAAGCCGGATTTAACACAAATAACGGATGCTTTGCCCAATTTACTGCGTGCAATCGGCCTACCTGAAATGGCCGCTACACTTAATGAGTCGTTGCCTGCACTAAGGCAATTAGATGGCGACGCGTTGCTCGCGGGTGACATTCAACAGCTGCTTCAAGTCAGTCCGGAAGTATTCAATGCGGTAGGACTATCTTCTGCCGCAAATATCATGACAAAAGCATTACCAGCGCTCCAGCAGCTAGACGGACACACTCTTTTGTCCACCGATTTATCGGCGCTATTAAAGGTAAGCCCTCGAGTACTCGAGGCTATCGGCTTAGAGAGTAGCGCCGATGTGTTACAAAAAGCGATTCCAATACTCACACAGTTGGACATGCCAGCACTGGCGGATGGTCAATTAGGGTCGTTACTTGATGCGGCTCCTGAAGTATTACGTGCACTAGAATTAGAGCAAAGTGCCGATAAGCTGAGTGCGGCGCTACCGGCATTAAAACAATTAGATCTCAAAGGCATTGTGTCAGGAGATGTGTCTAGTTTAATGCAAGCCGCACCTCAATTGCTTAGTGCGTTGGAGTTTGATGAAGCGGCGAACACGCTGAATCAGGCTCTGCCAGCATTGCAAAAATTAGACCCTGAGGCACTACTCAAAGGTGATTTAAAGAGTTTACTCGATGCAGCTCCCGAGTTGTTGTCAGCATTCGGTTTACAGGATGCTGCGGGACTTATTGAACGTCATGCGGGCGAGCTCAGCAAGCTCGATGTGAAAGGGTTAATGGCCGGTGACTTGTCATCATTGCGCCATGCGTTACCAAGTCTGTTTGATGGTTTGAGCCAAGGTCTTGGCCTTGAAGGGTTAAGTGCTGATCTCGGCGATGCGGTTGCAACGTTGATTGAGAGCAACGATAAAACAGTTAAAAATGCAAAAGGCCGAAAAACATCGGCACGTAAGAAAGCAAAATCGCGCCAAGCTAAAAAAGTAAAGGGTCAACACGCAGACGAGCCTGATAATAACACATCTGTGGCTGAGTTAACGGATACCACAACACGTAGAGATACCGACTCAAGACCAAGTCGAAAGCCTACCTCGCGCAAAAAGCACCTAGGCCCAAAACACCGTAAAGGAAAAGCTGGGGCCGTGATGCAAGTTGCTGGCAGCGTGATGGATATCATGCAACTTGGAGGGCTTTTCAGCGCAGATGATAGCGACGCATCATCTGCCTCTCTTGGAAGTGTCTTTGCGGATTTAGGCGAATCTGTTCCATCAGGCGAAAAAAACTCAAGCAGCAGGAAAAGGACGAAAAAAGGCGGCACAGTAAGTAAAGCTGCTAAAAACGCCAAAGGACAAAAGCTCGGTAGCAAGGCCAACCTTGGAAAAGGCGCAGCGAAAGGCAGTTGGTTGAAGGGGTTGGGAAAAAGCCCAGTAGCAAAGGTGTTGGGTAAAGCCTCTGGTCCATTAAACGCTATTCTCGGTGCTGCGGATATTGCTGCCACACTTAACGATGACAGTCTGACCAAGGCGGAAAAAGCTCAACAGATTGGGGCATCCGCAGGGAGCATGGGTGGTGCAATGGCTGGCGCTGCTGCTGGGGCTGCAATTGGTTCAATTATACCAGGAGTCGGCACGTTAATCGGCGGTGCGGTGGGTGGTATTATCGGTTCCTTTGGCGGTGAATCGCTTGGCGGATGGTTAGGCGGCATGCTAGGAGGTGACGACACTGAACAATCCGAAGTCAAGCAGGGAGAAAGTAGGCTCGAACCATCTTCTGAGAAAGAATCATCTGGGCTTGCTGCCCTTTCTGAGCTGCAATCGACAGACTCGCCTCAAAACAGCGCTACGGTACCAAATGCGTTGTCCATCGTGCCAAAAAATCGAGGTCAATCGAGAAAAGACAAACGCAACGCAGCAAACAAAGTATCAACTAAATCTAAAGCGTTATCGAAAGCCAAATTAGGGCAAGGCGCTCAGGCAATCAAAGGCGAAAACGATGAACAAGGCGAAAAGAAGTCGGGTTCGTTAGCCAGTGGATTGTTTTCAATTGCAGGGAAAGCACTACCGGGTGTGAGTGCGATTGGCGCTGGGTGGTTGGGCAGCGTGTTGTCGCCAGAATCTAAAGCGGTCACGAAAGCCAAATCAGCGAATAAAGCCAAATTGGCGCAAGGCGCTCAGGGAATCAAAGGCGAAAACGATGAACAAGGCGAAAAGAAGTCGGGTTCGTTAGCCAGTGGATTGCTTTCAGTCGCGGGGAAAGCACTACCGGGTGTGAGTGCGATTGGCGCTGGGTGGTTGGGCAGCGTGTTGTCGCCAAAGTCTAAAGCGGTCACGAAAGCCAAATCAGCGAATAAAGCCAAATTGGCGCAAGGCGCTCAGGGAATCAAAGGCGAAAACGATGAACAAGGCGAAAAGAAGTCGGGTTCGTTAGCCAGTGGATTGCTTTCAATCGCGGGGAAAGCATTACCGGGTGTGAGTGCGATTGGCGCTGGGTGGCTGGGCAGCGTGTTGTCACCAGATGAAAATACGGCTGGTACGGAAGGGGACCCTTCCGCAGACAGTGGCCCTTTATCGTTTATTAAAAACAAAGCGATTAATCCGTTTAACGCCGTTGCAAGCACCATGTCTATTTTGGCAAATCAACGCGGAAACAAAAAAAGCCCGATTCACGCTATTGCAAAAGTCGGTAGTTGGGCTGGTGATGCATTGAATTGGCATACCGCATTTAGTGCGGCTAACGACGATTCAATGTCTACAACGGAAAAAGCTGGTGCTGTGAGCAGTACTTTGGGTGGTATGTATGCTGGAAAGGCGGCTGAAGGTGCTCTGGGCAAAAGCAAAAATCCAGCACTTCAAGCTTTAGCACCTGCTGCAGGATTTCTGGCAAATGGTGTGGTTGGCGGCGGTATCAAGGCGCTTTTCGGCTTAGGCAAAAAAGAAGAACCTGAAATTCGCGCGAGTTCTGCGGAGTTTCCTTCGTCACTTTCACCTGAGGCGTTGACTGACACCAGCACAAATAAAGCGGCTCTCGACAGTACGAGTGGATCATCGACATCAGCTCAAACGAACCAAGTGACTGTCAATGCCAATATTACCGTCAACGCTGGGCCTAATGCACAACCTCAGGATATCGCTATTCAAATCAAGCAAGTCTTAGAGCAACAACAACAGCGTGCGATGAAGGACGTTCAGGCGCGTTATTATAATTCTGTGGCGTAGGTATCCTACGCCCCAAGCAATCCATCACATATTTTTGAGGTAATACGATGGCAAAAGTGAGCCACGCCAATTACATGATGCAATTGGGGAGCTACAAATTCTCAGTGAGCAGTGCCGCATTTCATAAATTGAAATATGACAGTGAATATCGTTGGGAAACGCTCTCTGCACCGACGGACAAAAACAGTCCCGTGATGCAATTCAATGGTGTCGGTGAGCAATCTCTAAATTTAGAGGGCACGATTTACCCACAGTTAGTAAGTAATGGCTTAAAGCAAATGGATTTGATGCGTGAAGAAGCTGCAAAAGGTGAGCCTTTGTTGCTTGGGTACGTAGAAGAAAGCGGTAACACCAGTCCGAGCGTGGGGCGAGTGATGGGGAAATGGGTTATTTGCTCTATCGGCGAGGAGCGCACGTTATTTTTTAATAACGGCATTCCTCGCGAAATTAATTTCACTATGACATTAAAGCGCTATGACGAGCGAAAGCAGTCTAAGTAGGAGTAAGTATGAACGGAGTGCATTACGTGACACGTGACGGCGACGTATTGGATTTGATCTGCTGGCGCCACTACGGACGTACGGCGGGGATTGTCGAAAAAGTATTAGAGGCAAACTACGGTTTAGCCGCACTTGGGCCTATTTACCCAGAGCAAGTAACGATTTTTTTGCCTGAACTACCCAAGCCAAAAACCAAGCAGGTCATCAATATTTGGGATTAATGAATGGATTTACAACCACATTTTTCCATTACCGCGAATGGTAATGAAATTGCCGAGTCGCTACGGGAACGCATTGTCGAAGTGGTGGTGACCGAACGGACCGGGCTTTTGAGTGATACTTGTTATATTAAATTTGATAACCTCGGCAAAGCACCTATCCAGCTGCCAAAACAAGGCGACAAAGTTGAAATCGCGATTGGCTATAAGCAAGGATCTGAGGACGGCAATGCGCCGCTAAAATCTCTAGGATTCTTTGAAATTGGTGAATTTAACTTGAACGGTCCACTTCGGTCACTTGAACTGTTCGGCAATAAAGTCCTGTGGCATAAAGGATTCAAAACGCCTAAACAACGTTCTTGGCCTGAGACTCCTGAGCCGCTACAAAAACTCAAAGACCTAATCGATAAAATTGCTGGCGAATATGGTCTTGATGCCAAAGTCGCACCTGAATTTGAAGCAACTACACTTGCGCAAATAGAGCAGTCCGAAAGTGACATGCAGTTGTTGTCTAAACTCGCCGACCAATTTGATGCCGTCATGAAAATAACCAACGATAAGCTGATCTTTATGCCAAAAGGTACAGGCAAGTCGTTGAGTGGCAAAGATCTCGAAAAAATCGAGCTCGATAATTCAGAATTGTTAAATTGGAGCCTAAATCGTAGTTTCTACAAACAAGTCGGTGAAGTGTTCGCCTACTACCATGATTTAAACACCGCGGAGCGAGTCGAAGTAAAAAGTGGCAGTGGTGATCCCGCTCTCGTCTTGCCTTACTTATTTGCAGATGAAGCGACAGCAATGGCGGCGACAAAAAGTAAGGCAACAGCGTTAACTCGTTGTTTCAATACGCTGACTTTATCCATAATTGGCAATTCAAATTTATCAGCAGGTCAAGCGATTCGTGTCGTCAATACCGACTCAGAGGCGGATGGAAATTGGTATGTCAGTGCGGTGACTCACGGCATCGATCAACAAGGTTTTCGCAGTCAACTCGTCTGTGAATCATTGAGTTAAAAACTCACGGTGAAAGAACAGACATTCTAACGCTTTATCACTCTTTTTTTGGTTTACATCAACCAGACGTTAAACGGTGATGTGAACCGTGCATCCTTCCTTCTCTTGTGCCTATACGGCATAAGCTTCCCTTCAAAAGTCATTCCCGTTTGGTTTATATACTAATCGAAAGTTGTACGGGAAAGTCTCCTTTCTCCATATGGGCCACCCCTGCTTGTTCAGGGCTCTGGCCTCCTTTCCAACGAACGCTTCCAACCTATTCGAATACGAATTGTAATTTTTTAGTGGCAGACGATATTCAATGTGGCATAAAAATAAGTACAACCCCTGAAAATGCCAATAGACCGCCTATTACCATGCTGCGCGTTAATCGATTACCTTGACAAAAGGCGATAGTCATCACAATCAGTGGCGAGGTCGCAAACAACGTTTGCGCAATAGCGGGATCGGTAAATTTTACCGCGATGAACTGCAGCCAAACGCCCAAAAAAGTCCCGAAGAAGATGGCAACAACGAGCCAGATTTTATTGCTTACACCACGTAATGAAAGCGCATTTAAAAGCGAGTGATGACGTAACAAGGCAATCAGCATTCCGATAACAACTGTGCCGCTAAGTAGACGAATGAGCGCTGCCCACCACGTACTGTATTCTCCATAACTTACCGCTTGCTTTGTGAGAACCATACCTAATGCTTGGCAAAACGCGGCAGTTAGGGCAAAGGTAATACCCATCAGGTAGCTTTTGGGCATTACATCATGCTTGTCGTCAGGATAAAGCGCAATAACGACCCCAAGCGTTGTTAATGTAATGGCCAGATAGCTTTGTACTGAGAGATTCACGGAAAAAAACACGTAGTTTATAAGCACGACGAACATAGGCGCGAGGGACTCCACCACCAAAGTACGTGCAGGACCGAGTAATTTGAGTGCTGCAAAATAAGCACTGTCACCAACCGCTATGCCTATCACACCACTGAATATCAACCAAAGCCATGTTTGTGGTTGAGAGGGTAATGCCATGTCTTGGGTTACGAGAATAACACTCAACATGAGCAGCGATGCGAGCACGCCTTTACTTACATTTAATTCAAAGGCGCTTAGCTGGTGGGAAAACTGTTTGTATAAATAGGTAGAAAACGCCCAACTGAATGCCGCTATAAGTGCAACAGATTCCCCTAACAATGACATGATCATTCTTCTTTTTCGTCGTTCAATATTTCACATTGCGATTATATACAGAAGCAAAACACAATGAAGGGTTTGAATCAGGTTAAATCATATGGACGTCCATACATCTAGAGGTTGAAAATTTTCCATTTCCCGTCATAATGTCGGGTATATCAACCTTGGGAGTGATCTATGCCAATTACCGTAAAAGACGATTTACCTGCCATTGCAAAACTTCGCCATGAAAATGTCTTTGTTATGCCTCAAAGTCGAGCGCTGACGCAGGAGATCCGTCCGATGCGATTGGCTATTTTGAATTTGATGCCCAATAAGGTTGAAACAGAAGTACAATTTATTCGTCTACTTGCCAATACACCGCTGCAAGTGCATGTTGATTTATTGCGACTCGATACGCATCGAAGCTCTGAAAATTCAGAACAGCACTTAGACATGTTCTACCGCTATTTTTCAGATGTGAAAGACCAAAACTACGATGCATTAATTGTGACGGGCGCACCACTTGCTCATTTAGAGTACGAAGACGTCATCTATTGGCAAGAGCTATGCGAATTTTTTGATTGGGCAGAGCATCACGTGACCTCAACGTTATTTTCGTGTTGGGCAGCCTACGCGGCAATCTATCATCACCATGGAATTAAACGTACTTTGCGTACAGATAAAATAAGTGGTGTATTTCAACACCATTGTTATTTCAATCATGGTGCGCTCACTCGAGGTTTTGACGATCATTTCTATGTTCCGCATTCTCGTTATGGTCATATTGAGAATGCTCGATTTAATGCAAGCAAAGAGCTCGTCGTGCTGGCGGGCTCAGAGGAAGCTGGGGCCTATTTAATTAAAAATCAGTCGGGCAGCCAAGTGTATATTACAGGTCACCCTGAGTACGATGCGGATACGCTAAAAAAAGAATACGAGCGTGATTTAGCCAAAGGGCCGAATGCGCCAAAACCACTGCATTACTTCCCGAATGATGACGTCACAATCACGCCCTCTAAGGCATGGCAAAGTCACGCCTTTTTATTATTCTCGAACTGGTTAAACTACTACGTATATCAAACCACGCCGTATGACATTAATTTGGTTAGCCAAGATGTAAGGACTAACAACTATGCAGAATAAACTCACCACCCTTGTTGAGTCACTTAAACAACGCATTCTCATTCTGGATGGTGCGATGGGCACGATGATTCAGAAACACAAATTCGAAGAAGAAGATTACCGTGGTGAGCGCTTCAAAGACTGGCATGTGTTGGTGAAAGGGAACAATGATTTACTGAGTCTTACTCAGCCTAACGTCATTGCCGATATTCATCGCCAATATCTTGAAGCGGGTGCAGACATAATCGAAACGAACACCTTTAATTCGACCACCATTTCAATGGAAGACTACGAAATGGCCGCACTCAGTCGAGAAATCAACGTTGAGTCTGCGAGACTTGCACGTCAAGTGTGTGATGAGTTTACCGCAAAAGATCCAAGCAAGCCGCGCTATGTAGCCGGTGTTTTGGGTCCAACTTCTAAAACGTGTTCTATTTCTCCTGATGTGAATGACCCCGGGTATCGTAATATCACATTTGATAAATTGGTGGATGCATATGTCGAATCTACTCTGGCCTTGATGGAAGGTGGCGCGGATTTGATTCTGATTGAAACGATTTTCGACACCTTAAATGCGAAAGCAGCCGCCTTTGCGGTAGAAGAAGCCTTTGAACAAGCGGGTCGTGCTTTGCCAGTAATGATCTCGGGCACCATCACCGATGCGTCAGGGCGTACACTATCGGGCCAAACCACAGAAGCCTTTTACAATTCGATTCGTCATATAAAACCTATCTCAATTGGTTTAAATTGCGCGCTCGGTCCAGATTTGTTACGTCCTTATGTTGAAGAACTGTCACGTGTTTGTGAGACGTTTACCTCAGTGCATCCTAATGCGGGTTTACCAAACGAATTCGGTGAATATGATTTAGAAGCTGATGAAATGGCAAAAGAAATTGTCGATTGGGGTAAAGAAGGTTTTATCAATATCGTTGGTGGCTGTTGTGGTACTACACCAGAGCACATTCGGGCATTTGCAAAATTACTCGCCCAGATTGAACCACGCCCATTGCCTGAAATAGAGCGCCGCATGCGCCTTGCGGGTTTAGAAGCCTGTAACTTGAATTAGGAAATTGAAGTATGAGTCAAGCGACAGCTATTTTTACAAACGTCGGTGAAAGAACCAACGTAACCGGATCGGCACGATTCAAGCGCTTAATCATGGAAGGGGACTACGAAACCGCATTGGAAGTTGCTCGTGAGCAAGTTGAAAGTGGCGCACAAGTGATTGACATCAACATGGATGAAGCCATGTTGGATTCAAAGGCGGCAATGGTAAAGTTTCTAAACCTCATTGCCTCTGAGCCTGAAATTTCGCGCGTGCCTATCATGGTCGACTCTTCGAAATGGGATGTCATTGAAGCGGGTTTAAAGTGTATTCAAGGCAAGGCCATCGTTAACTCTATCTCGTTAAAAGAAGGGATTGAGCCGTTTGTACGCCAAGCCAAAATTATCAAGCGCTTTGGTGCGGCTGTGGTGGTGATGGCGTTTGATGAAAAAGGCCAAGCTGAAACGGCTGATCGTAAGTTCGATATTTGTGAGCGCTCTTACCGCATTTTGGTGGATGACCTGGGCTTTCCGCCAGAAGACATTATTTTTGACCCGAATATTTTTGCGGTGGCAACGGGGATTGAAGAACACGACAACTACGCGGTTGAATTTATTGAAGGGACGCGCCGCATCAAGAAACATTTGCCTTATTGTAAAATTTCGGGCGGTGTGTCGAATGTGTCGTTTTCATTCCGTGGTAATAATCCTGTACGTGAAGCTATTCACTCTGTGTTTTTATATCATGCAATCCAAGCAGGTATGGACATGGGCATTGTTAATGCGGGACAGCTTGCGGTTTATGATGACATTCCAGAAGAGCTACGCAACGCGGTAGAAGATGTGATCCTCAATCGTGATGCGGGCGCGGGTGAGCGCTTGGTTGAATTGGCGCCGAAATACTCAGGTATGGCACAAGCCGAAAAAGTCGAAGACCTAGAATGGCGTAGCTGGCCTGTTGCTAAACGTTTAGAACATGCGCTCGTTAAAGGGATTACAGAATACATTGATGAAGACACAGAAGCGTGTCGTCTTTCGTTTGCCAAGCCAATCGAAGTCATTGAAGGGCCGTTGATGGACGGTATGAACGTGGTCGGCGATTTGTTTGGTGCAGGTAAAATGTTCCTGCCACAGGTAGTCAAATCGGCACGCGTCATGAAGCGCGCGGTCGCTTATCTCGATCCCTACATTCAAGCTGAAAAGCAAGGTGGTTCGAGTGCAGGTAAAATCGTCATGGCGACTGTAAAAGGCGATGTGCATGACATCGGTAAAAACATCGTAGGCGTTGTTCTGCAATGCAATAACTACGAAGTCATTGACCTTGGCGTGATGGTGCCAGCTGAAAAGATCCTGCAAACCGCAATTGATACGAACGCCGACATCATTGGGTTGTCGGGCCTCATTACGCCGTCACTCGATGAAATGGTGCACGTAGCAAAAGAAATGAAGCGTCGTGGTTTTGAGTTGCCGTTATTAATTGGTGGCGCGACAACATCAAAGGCGCATACCGCGGTGAAAATTGAGCCTCAATATGATAAAGGGGTGGTGTATGTAAACAACGCCAGCCGAGCGGTTGGTGTAGTCTCAAGCCTTTTGTCGAAAACACAGAAGCAACCTTTCCTTGAGAGAGTGAAAGAGGAATATGTGGTGGTGCGAGACCAACAAGCACGGAAAAAACCACGTACAAAGCCAGTTAGTATTGAAAAGGCACGTGATAACGCTTTAGCTTTAGATTGGAAAAACTACACCCCACCAGTGCCAGCGAATTTGGGCATTACGGAATTTAGAGATGTGCCCATTGGCACGCTGCGTCAGTACATCGATTGGACGCCATTTTTCATGACATGGAGCCTTGCGGGTAAATATCCTCGCATTTTGAGCGATGAAATTGTGGGGGAAGAAGCTACGCAGTTGTTCAACGATGCGAATACGATGTTAGATACGCTTGAAAAAGACGGTTCACTGCAGCCGCTTGGTGTAATTGGTTTATTCCCTGCGAATCGTGTAGGGGATGACATTGAAGTTTACACTGACGAGTCTCGGACCGAGCGATTAGAACTTGCGTGTCATTTACGTCAGCAAACAGAGAAAACGGATTTTGCAAACTATTGTTTATCTGATTTTGTTGCGCCAAGAGGCACGCCTGATTACCTAGGTGCATTCGCCGTTACGGGTGGCCTTGAAGAAGATACGCTTGCCGATGTCTTTGAGCAGCAACAAGACGATTACAATAAGATCATGATAAAAGCGGTCGCAGATCGGCTGGCAGAGGCCTTTGCTGAATATTTACACGAACAAGTACGAAAAGTGTATTGGGGTTATTCAAAAAATGAGTCACTCTCAAATGAAGAGCTTATCCGTGAAAATTATCAAGGCATTCGTCCAGCTCCTGGTTATCCTGCCTGTCCTGAACATACGGAAAAGCAAAAAATTTGGGACTTATTAGACGTTGAATCACGCATTGGAATGAAGTTAACGAGTTCTTATGCAATGTGGCCTGGCGCTGCTGTATCGGGCTGGTATTTCTCGCACCCTGAATCAAAATATTTTGCGGTTGCGTCTATTCAACAAGACCAAGTTGAGGATTACGCAACGCGGGCGAACTTGAGCCTCGCTGAAGCGGAGCGGTGGTTATCGCCAAATCTTGGGTACGAACCCGACGCTTAATCCCTTGTTTTTAAAAACGCAGCTTGCTGCGTTTTTTTCTATTTCCCTATTGTATTTTGCTTTTCTCTTATCAATAATGCGCAGCGTATTTTTGGTGAAGATTTGTACTAACCTAATGCGGTACTTATTTTCAGATAAAGAATAGGGCTCCATCGATGAACATCGTGTACGCCTTTAATAGCAAACTTAAAAAGAACCAACTCGAGGAAAAGATGAGTAAAAAAAATAAAATGGTCCATGATCATAAACGTGGTGAGATTAAAGATAACGCGATGAAAGCGCTTGTGACCAGCGTCCTATTTCAGAGCAAAGTGGAAAAAGCGAAGAAAGGTAAGGGGAGCTATTCACGCGCTGCAAAGCATAAAGGCCAAGTGCCTTATTTAATGGCTGCTTAACGTTTTATTGACTGAGCTGACATCAAATAAGGTATTTAGGGTAAAGTCGACGTACCACGTCTAAAAAACAAAACCAGTATAAATAAAAAAGCCCACGCATTATTGCGTGGGCTTTTTTTTTCGTTTCTAGTGATTACTTCTTACGACGGAATAGCGCAAGAGGTGCTGCTAGCAATAACCAGAACAATGAACCTGAAGATGATTTCTTGTTTGGAACAACAACAGGAATAACTGGTTGCTCGCTTGCTTCATCCAATAAGTTCTTAACATTTACAACGATAGTTGCTGGCTCAGACACGTTGCCTGCTGTATCAGCCGCAGCTACTTCGATTTCAATGCTGTGTAGGCCTGCGTCGTAGTCAAGTTGAGTGCTGTTTGCAACAACAACTTTACCGCTTGCGTTAACGGTAACAGCGGAAGACGTTGACTTAGTTACGATGAATTCAGACACTGGATTTGCAAATGTAGAAGCGTAACTTACTGCAACTTCACCAATAACAGTGTCGTTAGCTGTGTTTTCATCTACTGAGAACGTTTGTTCTGCAGTGATGATAGGCGCGTCCTGACTGTCTGCCATTGGTGTCGCATTTAGAGGCATTGCACCGTTGCTTGATAGCATCATGAAGTTTTCACCAGAGAAAGCTAGTTTCGCTGACTGACCAGCTGCAAGTGCCGATTCAAGTGGCTTACCAGCATCGTCAACGAGAGCAGCAACGTCGCTTGTCGATACTTTGAACGTGTAATCTACCTTAACTTCATCAAGAGATGCACTTGGTACTGGTTCCCACGTATCTTCTTCTGTACGGAAGCGAATTTTGGCTGGAACGCCTTCAGCAAGTGATGCCGCGTCTAAACCTAGAGACTCGATACAGCTTGATAGCGTCACGTAGTTGTTGCCTGAAGTGAAGTATACATCCGTGATGTTACCATTTTCACTGTCGTAAGGATGTGTAAACGTGATTGCTGTGCCTGAAGCCGCAGAATCATAGAACCATTCTAACTTACCGTTTTGAATTGTTACGTCGTATGTACCATCTGGTGTAGTCTCGCCTTTTGCTGCGAAGTCGATATCAGCAAAGAAACCGCCTTGATAGGTGTGCGAGATAGGGTGACTAGTTACCATTGTAGTAAACGTCATATAGCCGCTTGGACAGTAATCCGCTGGTACTTCAATCGTTTCAATTGATGCGCCAATAATGTCTAAACGGTCGCTGTCGTTTGCTGCATCCGTTGCAACAGTTGGTGCAAAGAATGGCTCTAGTTCAACAGCACCTGTGTTTGTTAACACATATTCAACGCCATTAGCCGTTTTCATTGGTGCCACAGACGCCGCCGAAGTTGCTTTTGGAAGCATGTGGTAAACTAAATGGAACGCTTTATTTCCGCCTTCCGAGAAGTTTAATGCACCGTCAAGTTCCAATGTAGTTAAGTCAGCTGTCGTTTCTGGCTTGTACATGTTGCTTGAGTCAAGCGTCCACTCAGGCAGTTTAGATGGGTCTACCGTTGCAACAACATCAAACGAAATCGTCTGACCAGCAGGAACGGTGATTGACTCTGGGAAAGTCATGCTCAACGCACCACGCTCAATGTCATCAGCAAAACGTTGCTCTAAAGACAGTGAATACGTTTTAGCTGCATTTGAGAAGTTTTTCACTTCAACTGTTTTCGTATAGCTCGTAACTTCGCTAAGCGTTACAAGACCAAAAGAAAGCGCAGCTTGCTTTGTGTCTTTTGCCCATGCCGCAACTGGAAGTGCAGCTGCTTTTTCTACGTCTACTAGACCTGAACCAATGTAGCTGATAGGCGCTAGTGCTGTATCAGGGTTTACTGCACGAGGTTCCATCGTAACATCAAGATTAGCAGCATTCATGATCGTTGCTTTAACTTCTAGAGCTGTGCGCGCTGGAAGTGCTTCGCGAAGCATACTCATTGCACCCGCAGTGATAGGGCCTGAGAATGAAGTACCACTTGCAGGCGTCAAGCCTTCACCAAGACCTGGGTGTGCTGTCATGATGTTAACACCTGGCGCTGTGATTTCTGGCTTTAAGATGCCGTCCATTGATGGGCCGCGAGATGTAAATGATGCGATAGCACCTTGTTGGTCTTTAAGCTCTGATTTCACTGAGTATGCAACATCACCAGAAGCAAGAGCTGCCTTAAGCGCTTTACCAAGCTCATAACTTACACCAATGCTCGGAATTTCGATACCTGGTGCACTACCACCTGGGCGAGTTGGGCCTGCGTTAGGCGTATGGTTTGCGATGATAACTAATTTAGCGCCACGAGCTTGAGCATTAAGCACTTTGGCTGTGAAGTTACATGAGCCACGGTCAACAAGTACAGCTTTACCTGTAAAGTCTACATTTTCCGCGAACGCTTCACACGCTTCCGAAGTAGCGTCACCTGATGCGTTTTCACCTGTAGCTACGAACGCTAACGGTGCCGTTTCATTGGTAAACGCAAATTCGTTTACTGGGTTGAAGCTAGATACACCAACTTCAGCGGCTTCACCTAAGAATTGACTTGTCATTTCAGGCGATTTGATAACTGGGTGAGTCATCGCACCAACAGAAAGTGCATTTTCAGTTGTACTAGGACCGCCAACGATAAATGGTGTAGGACCATCGTTACCTGCTGAAATAACAACTGTTGTGCCTAATTTCACTGCTTTGTCGATAAGCTCTTGTACAGCACCGCCTTTGCTATCGCCAAAATCACCACCAAGAGACATATTAACAACGTCTACACGGTCAGAGATATCGCCGTCACCGTTTGGATCCATAGCTGCTTCAAGTGCGTGAAGTTGAGCGATACCTGGACACGTTTCAGAACATACTGAATAAACAAATAGTTCTACGTTTGGTGCGATACCAACGACAGAATGCGATACGTGAGTACCGTGGTTTGAACCTGCATCGATTGGATCTGGGTCGTTATGGAAGAAATCGTAACCACCCACGATTTTGCCTTGTGGCCATGCTGGTGTATCCGCTGGATCTGCTGCTGCTGCTTCATAATCCGCAACGTTACCTGAACCGCCTAACGCTTTATGAGTATAGTCAACGCCGGTATCTAAAATTGCTACACGGATGCCTTGACCTGAAGCCGTACCTGCTTGAACTAGTGGCGTTGCTTTGATGTAGTCAGCGCTGTCAGCTACGTCTAGTTTGTAGTCGTAGACAGGAAGAACAGCTTCAACAAGTGGGTTAGCAATCAATTGTTCAACGTCTGATTTCTTACCGTTTACAACAATCGCATTCACAAGTTTAGTTGTCTTAGTGATTACTTGTAAATCTGCACCTAAATCGACAATCGCTTTTTCAACAGAGTGCTGAACTTGTTCGACGTTTTGGCGAGCAAGAGCAACCGTATTACCCGCGATGGTTTGGTCTGCAATTGAAGGTGTATTTAATTTAACAAGCCAAGTTGTTACATCTGTAGATGCATTTTTCTTAACTTGACCTTGAATTTGAGCGTATTGCTTCGCAATTGGCGCTTTGTTTTGGTAGTTGTAATCTTGGAAACTCGCAGAATTTGCAAGACCAGAAAACATTACAGCACTGACTGCCGCTGCGACAGACGACATTTTTATTGTTTTAGACATAGCTACCCCTGGATTGTATTTAATTATGATGATGTCTTAACGGGATGAAAAAGAGTAATGACTATAATGTAAAAGAGAGTCCCCAATCAATAAACATTCTTCACAATGATGCATATGTATTTACAATAAGAAGTGTTTTCTTGTAAGTTCATGAATTTTAATAATAAATATTTGTGAAAGAATGTAAATGCGATACAAAATTTGAAACAATTAACTGCGACGAATGGAGGTAAAAGAGACAAACTGTATATTTATTATCTAGTTAGTTATTGCTGAAAAAGTGTGTTTGACTCATCGATATTGTTGATTGTTTTCTAATCATTTTGAAAAGCATCTAATATTTCACATTTTTAAGATGTTTTGCTTTTGTTTTGTATACATTTTGATTTCATTTTGTTGGTGATTTAGCGTTTGTTTTTGGTACATAAATCGGCCAAACGCAGTTTACCGCTGAACGAGTGTAAATCAGCGTAAATATGTTTGTGTATTCGAGACCGCTTCTCTACAGTTAGCGTCAATTATTGTGGAACAGATTTTTTAGCCCATGTATAAAACGCTCTCATTGGTGTGTATGTCCATGATACTGGCAGGTTGTCAGATCACTCAAAACACCGAACCCATGACCCGTCCAGAGTCAGCGCTAGTTTCTTCCCCTGAAAATCTCCAATCTCTCGATGGCTGGCTCAACTTAGCGCTCTCATACAGCCCTACATTAAACCAAGCTAAAGAAAGGGAAGTTCAGGCAAGTCTAGCTTTGGCCAATTCAAATGCAGCTCAATTGCCGGATCTCAAGCTCGCGATAGATCACAGTCGACGTAAAACGAGCACTGCGCTTGCCAATGGAAACAACTTAACGTTGTCCTTTAGTTGGGAGCTTGATTGGTTAGGTAAACTCGATGATTCCGAACAGCAAGCCGTAATGGCCTATGAGCAAGCAAAGCAAACAAGCTTTCAGTCGGAACAATCCGTGCTGAAACAAGTGAGCGTTGCTTTTCTAACGATGATCCAAACGCAAACGTTGTTGGACTTATATGAAAAGCGGGCCGCATTGCTTGGTCAACAATTGCAGATGCTAGAGGAAAATTACCAATTAGGTTTAACGAGCGCTTTGGATGTGTATTTGGCAAGAAATAATGTTGCCTCAGAACAAAGCCGTGTAGTGAGCCAAAAGCAAGCTTTGGTTCAAGCATTTAGTCAGCTACAGATTGCGGCAGGTGTGAAATCGACTCAAGGTAAGTTGACTCCGGCGATGCCAACGTTCAGCGCCGCCAACTATGATTCGCTCGGGAGTGATACGGCGCTAAATCGACCGGATGTACAGGCGGCTTGGTATGAATTATTGGCGGCCAATAAGGCATCAGCGGCATCTTTCAAAGCACAGTTTCCCAATTTCAAATTGACAGCATCTGGCGGATACAGTGCCGATGAGTTTAAGTCGCTTCTGAAAGGGGATTTTTTGTGGTCCTGGGTCGTCAATTTATCACAGCCTTTGTTTGATGGAGGTAGGCTTGCCAACGAATATGCACGTTCACAAAGTAACGAACGTATTGCTAAGAGTAAACTTCAAGACACCTTAAATAAAGCCTACGGTGAAATAGAAGTGGAGCTCGCAAATTACCACGCCATTGGCGAGCGGGTGGGTTTAGCGGAAGTCGCGCTTGAGAATGCGCGCATGGCCCAAGAACTGTCGTTTTCACAATATCAAAAAGGACTGGTGAGCTTCACAACCGTACTGGATGCACAAAAACGAGCATTGGATGCTGAAGTGACGAAAATCACGTTATCGACTGAGCAACGTCAACAAATTATCAATTTAGAAACAGCATTGGGACGACCGCTCTCGGCTTTGTTCTCGCTTAATTTGGAATCTTAAGATGAATCCTAAGTATCGTTTATCTGCCGCGATTGTTATCGCTATCGTCACTATTCTGGCATTGATCCATTTTATGAAGCCGGAGGCAAAACGTCGCAAAGCGCCGCCAGTTCCGGCAATTAATGTTCAAGTACAAACTATAACGGCTGAACCATATCGGTTTACACTTAATTCATTTGGGGTGTTGAGACCTCGTACTCAATCGCTTTTACAAAGCCAAGTGAGTGGCGAAGTTGTGTGGTTAAGTAGCCAATTCCGCGAAGGTGGCTTTTTCAACCAAGGTGATGTACTCGTCAAACTTGATGACCGTGATTATCAAGCAAAAGTGCAGACCGCAAAAGCAAACGTGATGAGCGCGGACCAAGCATTGATAGAAGAAAAAGCGCGTGGTGAACAGGCACTTCAAGATTGGTTGCGTCTCGGAAATCAAGGTAAAACACCATCCGCGTTAGTACTTCGTAAACCTCAATTGGCTGCAGCCGAAGCCAAGTTATTGTCAGCCAAAGCGGAATTAGCCACTGCCGAACTTGCCTTGTCTCGTACTCAAATTATGGCGCCGTTTAATGGCCGTGTTCTCAGTAAAAAGGTCGATGTAGGTCAACTTGCGGGAAATAACACGCAACTTGCTGAGGTCTATGCGACAGATTACGTCGAGGTTCGATTACCGTTGAAACAACGCGACTTGCCATTTATTTCGTTACCAGAGCATTATCGTGACGGAGAATCACGTGCGGAGTTACCGCGCGTGAGTATTCGTTCTACCCTGTTTGGACAGCCTGAAATTTGGGAAGGTCGCATCGTTCGTACTGAATCGGCAATTGATAGTAATGCACAGCAATTATACGTTATCGCACAAATTGATGATCCGTTCAGTGCTCAACACAAAAACAAAATGCCACTAAAAATAGGGCAGTACGTAACCGCACAGATTCAAGGTAAAACAAAGGATGAACAACTGCTAATTCCTAACAAAGCGCTTTACCAAAATAGTTATGTTTTCGTTGTCAATGAAGGACGATTGCAGCGTAGAGATTTGAAACTGGCTTGGCAGAATGATTCTCACAGTGTTGTTGATAGCGGATTGCAAGCAGGCGATGAGTTGGTTATTAGTCCGCTTGGTCAAGTGGTCAGTGGAACAGCAGTAAATATCGTGGAAAAAGATGGCGTTGCACTTGAAGCAAGACCGACTAAACCTCGCAATGCCGCTGAAAAAGGGAAAGGTGAGCGCAAACATGATGGGAAGCCTCGCCAAAAATCAGGAGAGTCAGCATGATAGCTTGGTTTGCTCGAAATCATGTCGCAGCTAACCTGTTAATGCTCAGTTTGCTGTTTGTGGGGTTGATGAGTCTGCTTAAGGACATACCGCTTGAAGTTTTCCCAGACACGGTCAGTGACAAAATATCTGTGTCCGTGTCACTTCGCGGTGCTACTCCTGAAGATGCTGAGCGAGGCGTGACTATTCGCATTGAAGAAGCGGTTGCAGACTTGGAAGGTATTGAACGGATCACCAGTCGCTCTACAGAGGGCAGTGCTAGCGTGACGATAGAAACGCAATCAGGTTATGACCCTCGTGAACTTTTAGCCGACGTCAAAAGTCGTGTCGATGCAATTTCAACGTTACCCATTGACGCTGAACGCCCACGTATTGCGTTGGCGCAGCGAAACCGGGAAGTCATTAACTTAGCGTTATCAGGTCCGCTGCAAGAACGAGAGCTAAGAACGCTGGTTGAACATTTACGTGATGACTTACTACGTGAAGGAGGGATCACGCAAGTCAGTCTTCAAGGTGTTCGTAATTATGAGATCGCGATAAATGTAAGCCAAGATACGCTTCGTCAGTATGATTTATCACTGGCAAAAATTAGCACGCTCATCAGCAACAGCTCTCAAGATATTTCAGCAGGGAACGTAAAAACGCAAAGTGGTGAAATTCTTTTACGTTCGAAAGGTCAGGCCTATCAAAAAGAAGAATTTGCGCAAATTATTGTAAAGACAGCTGAAGACGGCAGCTTAGTGCGGTTAGGCGATATCGCGACGATTGCCGATAATTTTGAAGAAACACCGTTGCTAACACGATTTAACGGTGAACCGGCTGCGCTTATTCAAGTGTATCGTGTGGGTGAGCAAAGTGCGATTGATGTGGCGGATGCCGCTAAAGCCTTTGCCATAAAGAAACAAGCCACCCTACCAGACGGTGTGAAACTAACCTATTGGGATGATGATTCTGAAGTCGTTAAAAAACGCCTCGCGACACTTACCTCTAATGCCATCCAAGGCGGTATTTTGGTCCTTGCATTGTTGACTTTGTTCCTTCGCCCTGCGATTGCATTTTGGGTGTTTATTGGGATCCCGATCAGTTTCACTGGCGCCTTTTTAGCGATGGCCTATTTCAATATCTCCCTAAATTTAGTGAGCCTTTTTGGTTTTATTCTTGTACTGGGAATTGTCGTTGATGATGCAATTGTGACCGGAGAGAACGTGTTTCGACATATGCAACAAGGAAAGTCAGGTTTAGATGCAGCAATTCACGGTACACAAGAAGTCGCAACGCCCGTAACGTTCGGGGTACTTACCACTGTTGTGGCTTTCATTCCCATGCTGATGATTGAAGGTCAACGTGGCGCGATGTTTGCGCAAATCGCCGTGGTCGTGATCCCGGTTTTATTGTTTTCACTGGTGGAATCCAAATTTGTATTGCCAGCACATCTTAAGTATTTGAAGCAAAAAAATGGCGATTCCGTGAGCGGTTTTAGCCGTTGGCAGCAAAAGTTTGCGAACGGGTTTGAACAATCCATTTTGAAATACTATCAGCCAATTTTACGTTGGTGTTTAAATAACAAAACGAGCACTTTGCTTGGTTTCAGCGGTATTTTCATTGTGATTGTTGCCATGATTATGTCAGGGTGGATGCGTTTTGTCTTCTTCCCTCGAATTGAATCGGAAACCGCTCGAGTAAACCTAACAATGCCCACGGGAACACCGTTTGAAGTGACGGACGGTCACATTGATCGCATGGTAAAAGCGGCGCTCGAATTGAAAGACAAGTACACTGACTCAGAAACAGGGCAAAGTGTTATTTTAAACGTGCTGTCATCGTCGGGTTCATCTGGTTCTAGCAACAGCTCCTCAACAGGGCGGGTTCGTTTCGAAATTCAATCACCCGAAGTCCGAGTGATGGATGTAAGCAGCGTACAACTGGTCAACGAGTGGCGACAGCTTATCGGTCCAGTTGCGGGTGCTGAAATGCTGACCTTCAGAGCCGAGTTTGGCCGCATTAGTGACCCAATTGATGTCCAACTTACGGGCAATAATCTAGATGAATTGAGCCTTGTTGCGGAGAAAATCAAAGAAAAGCTCAACCATTTTGAGGGCGTGTTTGATATTGCGGACAGCCTTTCAGACGGTAAGCAGGAAGTTCAAATTGATTTGAATGACGTTGGCTTAGCGCTTGGTTTAAACCGTGCAGATGTGTTACGTCAGGTTCGCAACGCCTTTTATGGTTCGCAAGTTCAACGTATTCAGCGAGGGCGCGATGATGTGCGCGTAATGGTAAGATTGCCAACCGATGAACGTGTTTCTTTAGCACAACTGGGGGCGTTTTTGATTTCTACGCCGACAGGTAAGCAAGTGCCGCTTGGACAGGTTGCAACCTTCAAAGCAGGTCAAAGTCCTGCGTCGATTTATCGTATTGATCGCTACAGAACATTGAACGTTACTGCAGATATTGATAAGCAAAGTGTTAACATGACGGCGTTGCAAGCTGATTTAAATCAGTTTCTGGCTGACCTAACGGCACAATATCCGGGTGTCGGTTATACGCTAGAAGGTGAAGCAAAAGAACAGCGTCAATCTGTGGGGAGTTTAGAAATAGGGCTACTGTTTACGCTGTTTGCAATCTACGCGCTGCTGGCTATTCCGTTTAAAAGCTATGGCCAACCGCTGGTGGTCATGTCGGTTATCCCGTTTGGCGCGATTGGTGCTATTGCGGGACATTTGATCATGGGTATGGACCTCACCATGATGAGCTTACTGGGTATTTTGGCGTTAATAGGTGTTGTGGTGAACGATAGCCTTGTTTTGGTCGATTTTATTAACACCGCTCGAAAAAACGGTACCCCAATTAAAGAAGCGTTGCTCACCGCAGGCGTATCGAGATTTAGACCTGTTATGCTTACGTCATTGACGACATTCATCGGGTTGATGCCGCTCTTGTTTGAGCGCTCCACGCAAGCGCAATTCTTAATACCGATGGCCGTAAGCCTTGGTTTTGGGATTTTATTTGCAACTTTTATTACGTTAATTCTTGTGCCCATTAACTATTATGTAATGGCGAATGGCAAAGCTTATCTACTCGGAAAATCAGCCCCTGAGTAATGTGTAGCCCGACGTAGTCGGGCTTTTTCATTTTACCTTCACACTAGTTTGTTTATCCCACTTACTCCGAAACCAGTGGCTTCGTCCATCATTGCACGACAATGTACCTATAACCCCTCTTAAGTAGACTAAAATTTAATCGTTAATTTGATGCGTTTGTTCTGTTTTTTGAAGTAGTTGCATTAAAAATAATGAAAAAGGTTTAATTTTATCGTGAAATGTGTTTTCAATTGGTTAAAATGGGACCGGTTGTGAAAAGCGAACTTGTATTATCGGTCAACGAATGAGGAAAGGTATTTGAAGCAGTTTATTCAACTCATTGCTTTGCTGGTGGTGATGCCAATTCAAGCAAATACCTCTATCGTGGTGGATATTTTAACGAGTGAAAATTTCTCTTCTCGTTATCACGAATTTCTTGCTGGTCGCAGCCCGCTTGAGCTTGAACATTTCTACCCCAGCACGAAGGGCTCACACATCGAAATAATTGAGATGGTATTACTTCAACAAGCGTTGAGTTTAGGTGGTGAAAGTAGGCCATTGGAGTTTCGACCTCAGACTGCAGTTAACACACTTGAATACAGCGCGTTGATAGCGGGGGATAGCGTGCTAATTGGCCGTACAGTCTGGCATGAAGACATTATTGATTTAAAAGGGTCTCTTTTTGTGAGCGAACCACTGGTTGAGGTTGGTCAGTATGAAGCTGGCCTTTACGTAACAAAACGGAATGTTGCTTTACAAGACCTACCCGCAGAACGATTAGATCAAATAACCGTCGTTGCCAACCCTCGTTGGCAGGTTGATTGGCACGCACTTAATAACTTACCTGTTAATTTGATTAGCTTCATAGGTCCTTGGGAAACCATGTTAAACATGGTGGAAAACCAAGTGGTTGACGCCATGTTGGTCAATTTCAGTGTCAGTGAATCGTTAACGATGAATTTTGAAGGGCGCGAATACGTTCCTATCAATAACCTCAAAGTGCTGCTACCAGATTCTCGCCATTTTGTTGTAAGTAAACAACATCCTGATGGAGAGCGAGTATTTAAGGCGTTGAACAAAGGACTTCGGATCTTGAAAGAACGGGGGACGATTGAACGAGCATTACGTGAGTCGGGGTTTATTAATTCCAGAGTCGCACATTGGAAGCCCGTAAATGCGGCAATGTTGCCTACAAATGCCCGTTCAGGAAGGTAGCGATGAAGCGTTGTGTATTGTTATTCATTCTTATCCAAAGCGCGTTAAATTGTGTACAGGCGCAAGAGGTAAATGGCCAAGTTATTGGTATTTCTGAACAGCGGCAACAACTCAACGTCGTGTACGATGAATTACGACGAGCAGTGCGTCGAGATTACGACTTATCGCTTTTGCCCAGAATTCGTGTTTTTCGCGAGCAAGCTAAAAGTTCTGGCGATGTGTCCATTGTCATTGATTCTTATCTTCTTGAAGGGGCATTGTTTGAGCAATATGGAGCGTACAAAGATGCTCTAGTCATGCACTTTGAGGCCTTGGCACTTGCTGAAAAAAGTCATGATGAACAACGTATTATTGATGTTTACTTTGCCTTTGTTGAGCTTGAAGTGGAATTGGAACGATTTGACGCCGCTGAACGCTATTTGCACAAAATTGCGAAAACACTGAAAAGAAGTCAAATTAGCGGCACGCCAACTTACCTTCTATCGCTTTGGCAAGCACAGATATTGCAATTTAAAGGCAGCTATCGAGAGGTGGTTGCGAAGATGCGCCCGCTCTTTGAGCAAGCTAACTTACCAGATGACCTAAAAGCAAAAGTGACGTTACTTTACGCGCGAGGGTTATTGTCCAGTGGCGAATTTGAAGCCGCACGTCGAGCGTTACTCGAGGTTAAGTCGCTTCGACAAGTGTATACCTCTAAAGAGCAGATTGAATACCAGATATTGCTTGCCAAGTGTCACCTTCAAGCAGGGGAATTCTATCAGGCTGAACTTTTGGCAACCAAAGAACTACAACAAACATTTGATACGCGTTACCTCACCGAACAAGGGGAGTTACAGCAAATTCTGGCTAATGCGCATGTACAGCAACAGCAGTACAAACAAGCCCATCTCTATATTCAACGTGCCTTGATGACTGAGCGCGCCATCAACTTGCAAAAACGCAGTAACAAAGTGCTTCAGTTGGAGGCGCAGTTTTCCGTCGCGCAGCAAAAACAGCAATTAACTGTGCTCGAGCGTGATAACGCACAGCAGGCCCAAAAATTAGAGTGGCAGCAACAGCAACTAGAAAATGCGAGACTCACGCAACAGCGGTGGATTTTATTGGCGCTGTTACTGTTTGGTGTCGGTGGTTTTTTGTATTGGCGCTGGCAAAACAAGCGCTATTTAATAGTCCTTAAACAACAAGTACAAGCCAGAACCGCGGAGCTTGCTGAGCGCAACGAACGTTTACAAGCCTTGAGTTTTACCGATAGTTTGACGGGACTTAGAAATCGCCATTATTTCTTTAGTGTAATTGATGGTTTTATCAGTAAAACTCAGCAAAGAGAAAGCGTTCTTTGTTTGGTCGACATAGATCATTTTAAGCGTATTAACGACACTTACGGTCATGCTGCGGGTGATGTCATTTTGCAACGTTTTGCGGAAATTCTAAAACAGTGCACTCGACATTCAGATATCGTGGTACGTTGGGGAGGAGAGGAATTTTTGTTACTTATGCCTGACATGTCACGACAAGAGGCATGTGAGGTCGCAGAGCGTATTCGATTGCAGGTCAGTAGTTATCCATTTGTGATAAATGATCACATCTTAACCTGCACGTGTTCAATTGGATTTGCACCGTTACCGCTCGTGCCTGAACGCGATAAATGGTTAAATTGGGAGCAAACTTTGGAACTGGCCGATGTCGGTTTGTACATTGCAAAAGAAACGCGTCGTAACGCTTGGATGGGGATAGCGCAATTGTTACATCCAGACGCGTACCAAAATGCGGAAGTTTTCTCAAAACAGGCAAGAGTACTCATCCGAAGCGGCGAGTTAAAGGTTTTTGCAAGTCACAGCCAAGTGATGTTAGAAACCTAACCACAAAGATTACGGCGTTTCACGCAACATGGTGATGTCGTATAATCCTAATTAAGATGATTTAAATGCGAAGAATCCGTGTTACCAATTCACCAACACCTTTCTCAAATTGCCCAGTTGCTTGAGGCTAAAGGAACTCTCGTTCTTGAAGCCGAACCTGGGGCCGGTAAATCAACGGCTGTTCCGTTGTCGTTACTCAGTGCTACCTGGTTGGGTGGCAAAAAAATCGTTATGTTGGAGCCGCGCCGAGTCGCTGTAAAATCGATTGCCGGTTATTTGGCAAAGCAATTGGGAGAAGCGATTGGAGAAACCGTGGGTTATCAGATCCGCAATGAATCTAAGGTGTCGGCAAAAACAAAATTGGAAATTGTTACAGAAGGCGTGTTAACACGCCGCATCCAATCTGACCCTGAGTTATCTGATACCGCATTACTGATTTTCGACGAGTTCCATGAACGCTCTATTCACGCCGACTTAGCATTGATGTTGAGTCAAGAAATTCGATTAGGGTTTCGTGATGACTTACGTATTCTTGTGATGTCAGCGAGCATGGACAGCGAATTTGTCAGCGAATATCTTGATAGAGCGCCCATTTTGGCCTGCGAAGGGCGAGTCTTTCCCGTAGAAACGGTTTATCAACCTTCGGATAATCAGCCAATCGCTAAGCAAGTTAGTAAGGCACTCAACTATGCCATGTCTGCCATGCCAAAAGGCGATGTCCTTGTCTTTTTACCGGGTCAAGGCGACATTAGCCGCGTCTATAACTTGTTAAAAGAAGAATTCGCTGATGAGGTTGAATTACTTACCCTATTTGGCGCGATGCCTTTGAATGAGCAAATGCACATTCTAAATGGGGGGATAAGTGGCCTGCGACGTATTATTCTCAGCACCAATATTGCTGAAACGAGTTTGACTATTCCAAATATCACCATCGTAATCGATTCGGGGTTAGAAAAGCGTATCAACTTCGACGTTAAATCCGGCTTGTCGCGATTGGATACGCAACGCATTGCGCTTTCGTCTGCCGTGCAAAGGGCGGGACGTGCAGGTCGTACTCAAGCTGGATTATGTGTCCGTTTGTGGTCTTCTCAGGAACATTCAACATTCGCCGCCTTCCCCAAAGAAGAGGTCATGACAACGGATTTGGATGGCGTTGTGCTGGAATTAGCGAAATGGGGAATCGCTCGATTTGATGAAGCAAATTGGTTGAGCGCGCCTCCATTGTTGCACTTTGAATCAGCACAAACGCTAAACCGTCAGCTTGGATTTTTGTCTGATGCAAATAAACTGACCGAACTTGGGCTTAAAGCTCATGCAATTCCGGCAGAGCCAAGACTTAGTGCAATAAAACTCGCAGCTTGCAACGAGAGTGAGAAGCACGTTGCTTCGATTTTACTCGCCGTATTGCAAGAACGAGATTTACTCTTAGCGCCACATTCAGCGCAACTATTAGACCGAATTCTGGTGGTACTAGAGGGGTTACAAAGACAAGCTATATTTGGTGTTCGAAAGAACATTGTTCAGCAAATTCTTCAATCTATTAAGCATAAAAGTGACGCGAAACCGGTTGAGAGTACCTACTCTCCAACAGAATTGTCCGAACTGATCGCTCGCCTCTTGCTCGTGGCCTTTCCAGATAGAATAGCGAAACAAAGCCCGAGTGAACGTGCTCGCTACACGCTCGCGAATGGTCGTGGTGTACGTCTAAAAGCAGATGATCCTCTTTGCAAACATGACTGGTTGGTCGTAGTGGATTGCGATGGACAAAATAAAGATGGTTTAATTTATTTGGCTGAGCCGGTATCAGAGCCTTTACTACTAGAGGCACTGCAATCGCACTTAGTGAGGGAAGAGCGCTGGCAACTCGACGCCACAAAAGAAAAATTGGTGGGAAGACGAGAATTGCGTTTTCAACAGTTGACGGTAAAAAGCGAAAATTTACCATCGCCAAGTCCTATGACGTTTAAAACATGTATCGCCTCGTTATTAAGCGAAGAAGGGCTTTCGCTGTTGAATTGGAACGAGCAGTGTATGCGATGGGTCGCTAGAACACATTGGTTGTCGCAATACCTCGATGATTTCCCAGAAATTAATGAACTTACTCTGGTCAATTCTGCGGCTGAATGGTTACTACCTTACTTGCCTGATGTCACCAATCTTAAAGCGCTAAAACAGGTGCCCATATTCGGCCTACTCAAAAGCAATCTAACCTGGGAGCAGCAGCAAGTTTTAGAACAAGAAGCGCCCGACTATTATGAAACGCCAAGTGGAACTAAGGTACGGATTGATTATTGTAATGCCGTACCTACCGTCGCCGTGCGTCTTCAAGAAGTGTTTGGCGAGGTTGAATCGCTGCGCATCGCAGGCGGAAGGGTCGCATTACGTTATGAGTTATTGTCGCCTGCACTAAGGCCATTACAAACCACAAGCGATTTGGCTCATTTTTGGCGAAATGCCTACGTTGAGGTTGCCAAAGAGATGCGGGGACGATACCCAAAACACAGATGGCCTGAAGAACCTTGGTTAGAAAAAGCTGGGCACTCGCTGAAATCTCGTCAGCCAAAATAGCTCAATGGCGTCACTATAGGGAGAATCGAACCGGGAGCTAAAGGTGGCTTCCGTCTTCAACGGTACCTCCGGCTTCTTCATATTGATACACAGCAAGGTTGTTGCGACCCAATTGTTTTGCTTTAGACAGGGCATGACCAGCGCGTTGCATAAGGTCACTTTGTGAAATGGACACGTCGTCATTAAAAGAAATCCCTATGCTACAGGATATTTTGACGGTGCCTTTAATCGTCGAAATTGAACTTCCAAAGATCAGCGCTTTGAGCTCTTCCATAGCAAGTTCAATCGCGTCTCGAGACTGTTCAGGCAGCAAAATGGCAAATTCAGAATCGCTTAGTCGCCCACAGCAATCGGCCTTTTTGGTAATAGTACGCATCGCTGTGGCGACTTTAGACAAAACAATATCAGTAATGTCAGCCCCCCAATGTTCAAGGAGCATTTGGAATTGGTCGATTTCTAATATTGCCAAACCAAGTGGCCGGTTAAACCGTTTGGCTCTATCAAGCTCTTCATCAAAACGCTTGTAAAAATATCGGCGGTTATAGAGGCCGGTTATGGGATCTTCAATCGCATTTTGCGCAAGTTGTAGATGACTAGCCTGAAGCTGTTGATTTCTCTCAGAGACTTCATCCCGTAGCTCTTCATTTAAGTGGCGGAGCTTTTCTGCCATAGCAATAAACTCTGCAGATAGTTCTTTGGCTTCTAGCCAACCGTGATAACTATTGGTTGGTAACTTTTCTCCTGTACGTAGCTTATGTCCGTAGTCCTTTAACAGTTGCAGAGGGCTTTGAATGTATTTAGCGAGTAAAAGCGCGATAACAATAGCGAAGATGACCATCATTAGGCTGTAGTAAATAACCCGATTTTGGTTTTGGAAAGTGAGGTAATTGACCTCTTGTTCATCAATCTTGACCACCAGTCCCCAACCTAATTTGGGTATAAACTGAGTCGCAGCAAGGACGGGGACTTCTCGGTAGTCAGGCGCATTATTCATGATAATGGATTTGCCATGCAGTGCTTGAATGATTGGAACATCTTCTCGAATACTTGCGACTTTTCGATGAAAAGCTGCATCTGGGTCATATTTTAATGGAACGGCAAATATGGCATCCCCGTTTTTGTCTTGGATAGCAAAAAGCCATTCACCCGTTTTTCCTAGCCCCGTTCTGTCTGAGATAAGTTCATTGATGGCGTCGGTACTAAATGCCAGCCTTATAAAACCAATAAGCACCCTCTCGAAGTAAATTGGTTGAACATGGACAAGTTGAACGCCTGAGGTATCAGGGACTAATTCCGTCTGTAACTCAAAAGGATTCGCGAGCGAGACATGTGTATACGCAGTAGATGAGTTGGTAGTGATCACTAGATTTCCAAGCGCATTGTACACCGTAAAGTGATCCAGTGATTTCAATGATTGTGTTGAATTAAGTAGCGTATTTTTAAGAGTTTCTAAATGGTTCTGAGTTCGTTCATTCAGCCACCCCGTGAGGGCTGTCTTTAACCCAACATTATTTGCGGTCATTGCGGTGTAATTTTGGGTCTCGTTGACAAGCGCTTCAATACGACGTTTTCCAATTTGTGCCAGTGATGCGATTTGCTTCGCCATTAGGTCTCGATGATATTGAGCCGTGTTTAAATTGATGTAATACACCCCAATCAATAAGGGTAAAATTGACAGTGAAACACACAGGGACATGACTAGAAGTTTGAGCTTCATCTTTGCTCCTAAAATCCTTTTCCATTTCAAGTGTAGAATAGAATCTGGCTATTCAACCATTTTCTTTTTATTCGAATAAGCGGGATACAAAAGCAAGTAGGTACTGTTTGATATTGCCAAATTAGGCAAGATCGAACACGGAGCAGGAATGGTTTAATCAACAAACGTACATTCCTATTCCGAGCCATAAATAAAACTTTACCTCAAGGGTAATTGAGGTTTTAGAGTGGAGTCACTTTTAAGGGAGTGACAACATGATCAAAACAATGACACAGTTCACCAAGCTAACGTGGGTATTATTACTGGGTAATTTTGCGATTCGCACGTCTTATTTTATGGTTTGGCCTTTTCTTGCGGTAATTCTTTATGAGCGATATGGTCTGACCGCCGTTGAAGTAGGAGGGCTTTTGAGTTTGTCAGCCGTCTTCTCAACGTCAATAGGTTTTTTCACGGGTTATCTCGCTGATCGTTTTGGGCGTTTGCCCATTTTAATGTTGGCTATTGCACTCGGTATTATTGCTTTTCTGGGGCTTGCGATTATGACATCGCTTGTCTCATTTATGGCCTTCGTCGCGTTAGCGACAATGCCTAGAGCTTTGTGGGATGCGCCAAGTAAAGCGTTAATGTCTGACGAAATACCGGACCAATCTCAGCGAGAGTTGGCTTACCAAACGTTGTATTTTTTGGTGAATGTGGGTGCTGCGTTTGGTCCGCTGTTTGGGCTTTTGGTCGGGTTAAATGGCAATGTGGGTCTGTTTGCGTTTACGGCATTGGCCTATTTAGGCATGGGGGTAGGGCTACTGGTATTTTGGTCAGGTCGACATCCAGTGGCAATCGGTGGTGCGAGCGTGCCGGCTTTCTCTACTTGGTTGTCTATTTTACGTCGAGACAAGCGTTTCCTAATGGTTTTAGCTGCAAATTTTATTGTTTTTGTGGTCTTCGCTCAAAGTGATTCTACCCTTGTTCAATACCTAGCGCGCGAAAATGTCCCTGATCTTGCTTTTTTGATTTCGTCTTTAATTGTCCTGAATGGTGCCATAATTGTGGTCGCACAGTTTCCATTACTTGCACTCATGCGCAACTGGTCTATTGAAAATCGGCTGCTAGTAGGTTGCTTCCTGCTGCTCATTTCGCAGATCACAATGGCAGCGATTAACGTTAACTCCTATACGGCTTGGTTAATTGCTATGGCCATTTTAAGTCTTGGCGAGGCGATACTCTTTGCAAATTTAAATGTATTGCTAGATAGGCTATCGCCAGAATCGATGAAAGCGAGTTATTTTGGCGCAGCTGGTTTGTGTTCTTTGGGTTATGCATTAGCACCATTTATTGGTGGTGTAATTTTGCAATCATTCGGTGGTGTTCTACTCTTTTTAACAATGGCTTTTTTATGCTTATTAGTCATGGTGATATATCAGTTTTCTACGCGTTTTAGCGTATTTACTGGTCATTCCGAATCACTGTGTAATACATAAAAATTACTCACTCTTATCGAGAAATTTATTTCATTTGCGATGAAAGTAAATCGGCTTTATAAAGTGCGCAGAATGACCAACTGAATTCCGCTATTGCAGTGCATGTGATTGATCTTTTGGTTCTTTTTGCCAAAAAAATGAAAACTATTCGTCGGCACAACGAATTTTCAACTATACCTTGTATGCGTGCCCGTACTAATTAGGAATTTACATGCTTAAAACGTTAATTGTGGTTGAATCAACAGCATTAGTGGAAGAGTTAGGTCTACCTAATACGCTTACTTTTGAGCGTTATCTTCAGGACTACCCAAAACGCGACGAACCGAAAACACGCATTATCAACTTGTGTAATACCGAGCAATATTTAAGTAAAGGTTACTATTGCTCACTGTTGGCAGAGGCTCGTAAACACGTTGTTCAGCCAACAGTGAAAACCATCAATGCATTACGCTCTGAAACGTTAGATCTCAATCTTACTGCAAAGCAATTAAGTGAAGTGGCAAAGATTGCGAACGTGAGTACTTGGGTTTTCTTTGGAAAAACGAACGAGGCGGCGTGGCAAAAAGTTGGACAAATTGCGCATAAGAAATACCCAGCACCTATTTTGCATTTAGAGTATTTAGTTGAAACGAATCAAGTGCGTATTAAGCAAGGTTCACTCAGTGAATTAGAAGGAGAGGAAAAGCAAGCATTTCTAGCGCAATTAACCTCTCATGCGGAATCAACTTGGCATATTGGTCAAACAACAAAACACGCTCGTTGGGAAATGGCCATTTTAGTTGACCCGAATGAACCTTCGCCGCCAAGTGACAAAGAAGCGATTGCGAAATTTGTAAAAGCAGCACGTAAACATGGTATTCATGCGGAAGTGAAAACGCCGGAAACGTTAGAAGACGTAAGCCAATATGATGCGTTGTTTATTCGTCAAACTACGGCGATTGATCACGTCACATACAAATTGGCGAGCAAAGCCGAAGCGAAAGGAATTGTCGTTATTGATGACGCAACGTCGATTCTACGTTGTTGCAATAAGGTATTTCTACATGATGCCTTTAGTTACAACAAAGTGCCTACGCTAAAAACAGTAACGGTGAGTGATAAAGAGGCGCATACCTTAGAACAGCTGGAAACCACGTTTAGCTACCCGATGGTTTTAAAAATGCCTGAAGGCTCGTTCTCTCGGGGCGTGTTTAAAGTAAAAGACAAAGAGGAATTGGAAGCGCGTTTAGGTGAGTTACTCGCGGAAAGTGCTCTCGTTTTGGTGCAAGAGTTTTTATACACCGAGTACGATTGGCGTATTGGGGTGCTGAATGGTCGTGCAATTTATGCTTGTCGTTACTTTATGGCGCGCAATCACTGGCAGATATACAACCATAACTCTAAGCGTTTTAATTCAGGTGGTTGGGAAACATTGCCGACTTTTGAAGTGCCTCGCGCCGTGCTTGAAGCCGCACTAAAGGCCTGTAAGGTGATCGGTAAAGGTCTTTATGGTGTTGATGTCAAAGAGCTTGCTGGTAAGGCTTATGTGATTGAAGTGAACGACAATCCGAGCATTGAAACAAAAGTGGAAGATGCGTATTTAGGTGATGAGCTGTACATGCAAATCATGGCTGAATTCCAACGTCGCTTAGAGTTAAGAGGCAAAGATAATGACTAATGCAGCGCTTAAAGTGGAAGACACACCAAGCGCGATTATTCGGGTTGCTTCACCGTCTGACTTAAATGCGCTGACTGACCTTGAAAAGCATTGTTTTTCGAGCGATATGCTGAGTCGGCGAAGCTTTAAACGCTGGATAAGTGCGAAGCACGCGATATTGTTAGTGGCGGAACTCGAAGGGCAAGTACTTGGCTATGGCTTAGTATGGTGTTTGAAAGGCACTCGACTTGCTCGCTTGTATTCGCTTGCGGTGTCGCCAATGGCGCGAGGTCGTGGTATTGCTGAAATGCTGCTCGGTGCACTTGAACAGGAAACAAGTCAACGTGGGCGAGGTTACTTACGCTTAGAGGTTTCTATCAATAACCAAAAAGCCATAAAACTCTACCAAAAATTTGGCTATAAAACGTTTGGCGCTTACAGCGATTACTATGGTGATGGCAGTGAAGCGCTGCGTATGCAAAAGCAAATTGCCCATTTTAGTGGTGATGGCGTGCAGTTCAATGTGCCGTGGTATATGCAAACAACCGAGTTCACCTGCGGTCCAGCTGCATTGATGATGGCGATGGGCAGCTTATCCACTCAGTTTGAGCCATCTCAACTGGAGGAATTAGAAATTTGGCGTGAGGCGACCACCATATTTATGACCAGTGGTCACGGTGGATGTCATCCGATTGGATTGGCGTTGTCTGCTCAGTATCGAGGATTCAATTCAGCCGTTTATTTAAGCACGAGTGAGCCTCTATTTCTGGACGGTGTTCGAAGTGACAAGAAAAAGAACATCATGGCGTTGGTGCATGAGGATTTTGTAGCGAAAGCGAAGGATTGTGGTGTTGCTCTGAATTATGAAGATATAAAGCTGGCCAGTCTTGAAAGTATGCTTAACGACAATGTACGAGTGCTTGCGCTTATCAGCACGTATCGTTTAGATGGCAAAAAAGCGCCACATTGGGTGTGTGTGACCGCGATGGACAGTCACAGTATCTATGTCCATGACCCTGAGCTTGCAACTAATCAGGTCGCCATTGATTGCCAACATGTGCCAATTGCTAAAGCCGATTTTGAAAAAATGAGTAGCTTTGGTAGCGCAAGGTTAAAAGCCATTATTACCTTGCGCACTTAACTGAATTCAAGGACTACGTAGGATTTTTAAGTGTTACAACGCGTTGAGGGAATGGGATTTCTATTTTCGCGTTGTTGATTGCATCAAATACAAGACCGTTTACCGCAAGCTTTGTCTCGATAATTTTATTCGTCGGAACCCAATAGCGATAGCTTATCACCACTGCACTGTCCGCGAAGGCTTCTATGCCCACTTTGATTTCAGGCTCGTTAGCTACATTGGGGTGTTCAGACAAAATGCCTTGGATAAGTTTAACCGCCATGTGATGGTCTGCGTGATAGGCAATTCCTACTTCTCCTTTAACTAACGAATTCGCAAATGAGTTGTGAAGTACCTCACCGATTATTTGTTTATTCGGAATTGTAATTTCAACTTGTTCTTCATCAACTAAGATAGTGTGTCCTAGTTGAATGTCTTTAACCAAACCGCTAATGCCATTGACCATGATGGTATCACCAACCACAAAAGGGCGAGTGGCGATAATGGCAAGCCCAGCGCCGTAATTTGAAAGCATGCCTTGCATCGCGAGACCTGCGCCTAGAGATGCTGCACCGATAGCGGCAACAAACGGTGTTACGCTAATCCCAATTTTGCCAAGAGAAATCACGATAAACATAACGATGACAATCACTTTAACGACATTACTAAGGAAGTTTGTCAGCGTGACATCGATATTATGTTTATTCATCAGCGCGGAGGTAACTGAAGAAAGTTTCTTCGCAACCCACAGGCCAAACAACAAGACTAGAATTGCCCCGACAAGTTGCATGCTGTAGTTCATCAAGTACTCGCTGACGACCTGATAGTAGTGCTCAATAAATTGAATTTCTTGTTTAATCATTTAGATCATCCTTTTTTCAGTCTATTTGCGCGGCAAAAAGTGGATTGGAGAGTCTGATTTGACATTTTTCATCACTATTTTAGTGTTCTTTGCGAGCAAAAGGCCCAGCTGAGTGGCGGTTTCCTTTGCTAGTATAGTCCGTTCACGATTGTGGTAAGCGCGCTGACAAAGCGACTTAATACCTGCTAAAGCATCGGGCGAACGCGATTTAAGTATGTCTAACATTTCCATGCAACGATGTCTTGGATCATCGCATATTTGCGTAATTAAACCCTGTTGTTTCGCTGTTTCGACCGGAATAGGGTCTGCTGTCATACTTAACCATAGCGCATCGTCGTAGTTCATTTGGGCTGGCAAATGTATTGTAGCCCCCATGTCTGGACATAGCCCCCATCGAGCCTCCATGATGGCAAATTGCGAAGTGGGTGCTGCGAGTCTAAAGTCACAGCCAAGCGCAATTTGCAGACCTCCACCAAAACAATTGCCGTGAATGAGCGCAAACGTAGGAATTGGTAATGAATGCCATCCAAGCACGACTTTTTGAACGAGGTTTTGATTTCCTGGAAGCCATTTAAAGAGTAATTGGACAATTTTAAAGGGGGACTTTACCACACTCTTCACATCGAGCCCGGAGCTGAAGTGATTGCCATCCCCAGTGATCACCGCGGCGCGCAGGTTCTTATCCTTTCTTATTTGCTTGATGACGCTTGCAAGTTGTTGAAACATTTCAAACGATAAGGCATTTTGCTTTTCCGGTCTGGATAACGTGATCCACGCGACTTGTTCTTTTATTTCTAGTTTTACCATGTGCTTAATCCCATGATTTTTAGCCTGAATTCTAATTTTTATAACAGGTCTGATGTCTACTTCTTCCAAGTGTAAAGCGAATTATGAAAACAAGAAAGCAAGGCGAGATATTGGTGTTGGATGAAAAACAATCACCAAGGATGGCGCGACGAGTAAAATAGGTTTAGTGATTGTTGAATATATTGAAATAGAAAGAGTTAGCGCTTATTGTAGAAATGGTCTTGTACGTTGGATTTTTTATTACGTGTTATGAGTGCCGTTGAGCTAATGACCTGTGATTTACAGAAATTCTATCGTAGTCATAGCAAATAATTTTCGTAATTTGCTATGATAGACGTCTAATTTTATGTTGAGAAAGTATTATGTCAGCAAGACTCCACAGCGTTGAAGAAGCAACGAACCAAGCCTACGAAATCTTTTTGGAAATGGCGCCGGATAACTTGTCGGAAGATGACATTGAACTTTTTAATGAGCATCGCGAAGAAGCTGGGTTTATAGAAGACAGCGAGCCTGATGAAAGTTGGGCTGCGTTTGTTGAATACGAGATCGAGCCTGAAGCCTTTGTTCAAGTCCTTGTTGGGCTTGAAGTCGATGAGCAAGACCTTTTATTTGCAAAGATTTTGATCAGTCGTGATATTGATGCGCCATTTTGCCATGTCGTTTGGTTGCGTGGTCAACAATAATTCCCGTTAACTAAACCTAAATTTAGGTTCGTAATTAGAAGTTATAAGTGTAGTGAGAAAATACTTAATTACGTTGTTATGTGTAAGTGCGTTCAGTTATGCAGGCGATCCGTTTGAGGATTTCCACGAATACGGCGATTTGTCTGAGGCGGAAATCCACCAACAGCATCAAGGCGAGTTACTCTATGGTGACACCGAGTTTGGTTTAAGCTTAAGCCAAGGCAACACGGAATCAACGTCTTTCAAGCTCAAAAGCAATCTATATCAAGACTTTAGCGTTTGGCGAAATCATTTCAAATTAGACGGATTGTATCGCCAAGAAGCAAATTCGAGCAGCCATGAAAATGACGTTACTGCCTCACGCGTGTTTGTGTCTGCACAGGGTAACTACAAGCTTGAGGATAAGAAAGCGTCATTTTTTATCTATAGCGATTACGAGCGCGATAAATTCAGTGGTTTGGATTACAAATCAACGGTCGCAACGGGTTACGGAAATCGCTTTTACAAAGGCACAAAAAATACCGTCGACTTTGATATTGGCCCTGGTTTATATATGTCACGAACTCGCGACGACATTGAGCTTGAAGAAGGTGATGAGCGATCACAAATTGGTTATCTACTTCGTGTTGCTCTGCAATGGGAACGGTTAGTGTCCAGTCGCACACGTTTTAATCAGGATTTAAGTGTTGAACAATCTTTGTCTGGGCTTAATTCTCGATTGAAGTCCGAAACGGCGTTAATCAGCCAAGTGCTAGGGGGGATTTCGATGAAAGCGTCCTACACCTATCGATACAATTCTCAGCCCGTTGAAGGGAAGGCATCCAAAGACAGCGAACTTGGAGTCACTTTGGTGTACAGTTTTTAAGGCAATAATCGATGTATAAACATACTCAATTTGGTTGGGCTATCTGGGGGCTACTCACTTGGATAGCGAGTTTTGTCGCTATCGCGTTGGTCTTAATCGGCCCAAATATCGGTGTGGTCGGCTTTTTGGTGCTACTACTGGTGATGGCAATCCTATTTGGAACTTTAACTGTTGAGGTCGATGATGAATCGATCCGCTGGTGGTTTGGACCTGGTGTATTTAAAAGAGAAGTTAAATTTTCGGAGATTAAAACGGTTCAGCCAGTGATTAATTCTTGGGCCCATGGTATTGGTGTGCGGATCACCCACGATGGCTGGGTATATGGTGTTCACGGCTTTAGAGCGGTGGAAATAACGTTGCTAGACGATACACAAATCCGTATCGGTACAAATCAGCAACGCAAACTAACGGATTTATTAGAAGCAAAAGTGGCCAATTGAGGCCACTTAAAACAGACTATTAATGGTCGTGATCATGACCATGGTCGTGACCACAGCAACCACTTCCATGCACGTGTCCGTGCTCAAGTTCTTCAGCGGTTGCTTCACGCACATCAATGACTTCAACATCAAAGTTGAGCGTAATACCTGAAAGAGGGTGGTTGCCATCAACAATAACGTCATCACCTTCAATACCAATAATAACAACGAGTTGGTCGCCTTCGTCCGTTGTTGCACGGAATTGCATACCAACTTCAATCTCCATGTCTTCAAACATTGATTTAGGGACCGCTTGCGTTAGATTGTCGTAACGCTCACCATAGCCATTTTCTGGCTCAACCGTAACACTAAACGTATCACCAACTTGTTTGCCGATTAGCGCTTCTTCAAGTCCAGGGATCAAATACCCTGCGCCCATGATGATTTCCATTGGTGCTTCATCAAAAGTGTTGTCGATGGTATTTTTTTCGTTATCAAGTACAGCGTAGTGAAGTTTGACAACCGAATTTTGCTCAATTTTCATCATCTTTCCTAAATTATTGCGAGTCTTCTAAAGAATAAGGCAGAGCCTGAATTGTTAAGTGCGCTTCAGGCGAATCTTTAAACCGTAGCACAGTATCTACCGTTGTGTCGTTTGGCAGTACCACAAGTGCTCTAAATTGTTTGGTGTGACTATCATATGCGAAATGCGTTGGTGTATTAGCGCGTCGCCAACTCGTTTCTAACGCCATTTCTAAATCAAGTGACTCAGGCAGCGAGTCAACCTGTGCTGACACGATAAACATCGCTCGTTTGTTCTTTCCGAGATAGCGCATACGAGCAACCGTTTCTTGTCCCGTATAACAACCTTTTTTAAACGAAATACCATTTAATGCTTGCAGATTGACCATCTGTGGGACGTACTCATCGATACTTTGTGCATCCAAACGAGGTTCGCCAGCAGTGATGCTTTCAAGATACCACAGGGCGTTGTCAGGGATATAGGCAAACGTACCCGGCAATTCTGGTTTTTGTTTTGCGAAAACAACAAGTCGTTTTTCATCAAGTACCAGTACTTTTGCCTCCAGTGCTTCACTGTAATATGCGGTTTGGCCTTCGACTGGTGTCACATTAAGTTGTGACAACGAGCTGGAAATTGAATCCGTGATTATGCCAATCGTGACGCGCTCTGCTTGTGCAATTTCGACTTTAGCAAACACACCGTATTTTTTTAACTCACGTAAAGAGGCGTCAACCTCACTTTTTGAGCCCCACAGTATGTAGCTATCCGACTCTTTAAACAGTCTAAATACACCCCAAAGTTTGCCTTTTGGTGAACAGTGTCCTGTCCATTTAAACTGGTCATCCGTCACTAAGTTCATGTCTTGCGTAAGTTGACCGTGTAGGTAACTTAACTTGTCTTGTCCGGTAACTTGAATGAGACCATCATCCAGTATAAAAGCCTGTGCTTGCATAAATCGGATTCCATCATCGTGTTGCTAAGCGAGAATGTGCCTATGATACCTGATAGCGATAGGCTTTCAAAGCCAAGGACGCGGCTGTAAAGGCGGTTTCAGACGACACTCAAAGGTCTACTTGAAGTAAGCGAAATCGCTTGCATCGCTTGCCAATGACTCATAACGCGCTAATCTTTTTGTTTTGTATGGGCAGGAGAGTGCGATTGCAATAGGAAGCTGGTGTGCAAAAGGACGATTTGATAAACTTCCCGACATCAAATGATGGGGTAAGTCATGACTGAATTGTATTCAAAAGCAAGAATTAAATGGGCGTGTCGCCGTGGCATGTTAGAACTTGATGTGTTGTTAGAGCCATTTGTTGAAGCAGCGTATGATGTATTGTCGGCTGAGGATAAATATGTTTTCCAACAATTGCTCGAAGTTGAAGACCCAGATCTCTTTGCCTGGTTTATGGGCCATGAGCAATGTCCTGACCCGATTTTAGCCAAAATGGTGGCGCTCATTCTTGACCGTGTCCGCGTATAGGATTGATTTTTCTAATAACAACCCAAGCCATAAGTGGTTAGTCGCTTGGGTTGTATTGACCTGTCCTTCTTTGTTATTCCTCTATCCGACCCTTAGTTCGCTGGTGCTGGTGATAGCTGGCTGGATACCTTTAAGTCTACACACTTGGAAATCGATTAATCAGTGGTTTATCGTTGATGGCGTTGTGGTGCTGAATGACGGCCATATCGAGATTTATGATGGGCAAGGGGTGGTATTGATGGGAAGGCTATTGCCTACATCGCGTATTTTTGATGGCCTTGTCGTGATTTATGTACAAAGTGTGGAAAAGAAGACGTGTGTCTGCTTCTTGCCACAATCGTTGCAGCAAGAAGCTTGGCGTTTATTACGACGGACTATTTTATCGTTGCATCACCATCCGTAGGTGAAAGCACCGTCGGGGTTGGATTTTCACTTAACTCGGGGTAGTCAATCGTGTAATGAAGACCGCGACTTTCCTTTCGTTCCAAGGCGCTTCGAATAATTAGCTCGGAAACTTGTACCAAGTTACGAAGTTCAAGTAAGTTATTACTTACTCTGAAGTTGGCGTAGTATTCTTGAATTTCTTGCTTTAAAAGTTCAACACGGCGCAGTGCTCGCTCTAATCGTTTGGTTGAACGAACGATCCCCACGTAGTCCCACATAAACAAACGCAATTCGTGCCAGTTATGTGTAATGACAATTTCCTCATCGGAGTCTGTTACTCGACTCTCATCCCACTCCGGTAATGCAGGGGGTTCTGGATGTGTGGCAAGTTTTGCAAGGATGTCTTTTGCTGCCGCATGCGCAAAAACAATGCATTCTAGCAGAGAGTTACTCGCCATACGGTTTGCACCGTGAAGACCGGTGTAAGCGACTTCGCCAATTGCATAAAGATTATCGATGTCCGTCTTTCCATCAAAGTTTGTCATAACGCCACCGCAGGTGTAATGTGCAGCAGGGACGACAGGGATTGGATCTTTTGTGATGTCTAGCCCAACGCTTAGGCACTTCGCGTAGATAGTTGGGAAATGCTCGATAATAAAGTCTTTGTCTTTATGAGAAATATCGAGATACACGCAATTCGCGCCTAGACGCTTCATTTCAAAATCGATTGCTCTGGCTACGATGTCACGTGGGGCGAGTTCTTCACGAGGGTCAAAATCTGGCATGAAACGTGTGCCGTCAGGACGTCGTAATAGCGCACCTTCACCACGCATGGCTTCGGTGATTAAAAAGTTCTGTAAATCTGGGTGATAGAGACTCGTTGGGTGGAATTGATTAAACTCCATGTTTGCAACTCGGCAGCCTGCACGCCATGCCATCGCAATACCATCACCACTTGATACGTCCGGATTCGAGGTATACAAATAAACCTTACTTGCTCCACCCGTCGCCAAAGCGACAAACTTCGCGCTGATGGTTTCTACGCGTTCCGCTTTACGGTTGTATACGTAAACTCCTTTAACGTGTTTCTCTTGGCTTTGTTTATCGGTGATAAGGTCAATCGCGTTGTAATACTCAAGCAATTGAATGCCGCTGTGTGCTTGCACTTGCGAGATAAGCGTAGTCTGAACCGCACGTCCTGTGGCATCTGCAGCATGTAGAATGCGTCTATGACTGTGTCCACCTTCACGGGTTAAATGAAAGCGTTCTTTGCCTTCACTATCAAACTCCATATCAAATGGAACGCCTTGTTCGATGAGCCATTTTAAGCATGATTTTGCATTGCTTGCTGTGTAATGAACCGCTTCTCGATCACATAGTCCACCGCCAGCTTGGAGGGTATCCTCAACGTGTGACTCAATACTGTCGTTTTTCTTATCAAAAACGGCAGCTATACCACCTTGCGCATAGAGCGTAGAGCCTTCAGTCAGCGCCCCTTTACTGATCACGCTAACTTTACAATGATTGGCCAGAGAAAGTGCAAGTGATAAACCTGCGGCTCCACTCCCGATGATAACAACGTCTGTGCTGTGGTGTTTGGTTTCGTTCATATCAAAGTGTCTTAATTAAACTTTTCCGATCCGTACTCAAATCAGTGTGGTATCTGCTATCATAGTCACTAAACTGAGATGCTGTTAAAAACAACGAGTTAGTTAAACTGTTAGTTCTATGCAGTGATGACTGAGTCATTTATTGCCGCATTTTAAAAAAATACATAAAAACAGAACTTTTTATTCAGGTGTCGGTCATAGTAGCAGTGAAAGATGGCAACTAGCCCCGATAACTAAGCTGCGCAGCACGTAATTGTCGTGTGAAAAGCAATAAAAAACAATAGAGGAGTACCGGCTCGAATGAGCGAGCAGGATTTGGATTTAGAGCTAGTTAGACGAGTTCAGCAAGGAGACAAGAATGCGTTTAACTTGTTGGTTGCCAAGTATCAAAATAAAGTTGCGGCTCTCATTTCTCGTTATGTGAGTAATCACGGTGACGTTGCGGATGTGGCGCAGGAAACTTTTATTAAAGCATATCGTGCTTTGCCTAAATTTAGAGGCGAGAGCGCGTTTTACACTTGGCTATATCGTATAGCTGTGAATTGTTCAAAAAATTATCTAGTGGCAATTGGGCGTAAGCCGCCTGCAAACGACATTGATGCTGAAGAAGCGGAAGTGTACGACGGTGCAGAGCAATTACGTTCAAATGCTTCACCTGAGAACTTATTGATGAGTGATGAGGTCAAAGAAGTAATCTTCAAAACAATTGAAGGTTTACCCGAAGACTTGAAAACGGCCATCACACTTCGAGAAATTGAAGGTATGAGTTACGAGGAAATCGCTGTGGTCATGGATTGTCCAGTAGGAACGGTTCGTTCACGTATTTTTCGAGCTCGCGAAGCCATTGATAATAATTTAAATTCGTTAATAGGCGAGTCTTAACTATGACTAATGCAAACAAACACGCTTCGCTAGAGCAGACTACATCAGACATTTTTGATGGTGAAGTTGGGCGCTCTGCTGAAATGCTGAATGGACTTGAACACGGCAAATTTGTGCGTTACGCCCTTATCGGTGATGCGATGCGCGCGGAAAAAGAAAAGTCCATCTGCATTGATATTACTGCGCAAGTAGCTGCTGCACTTGAGAGCGAACCGACGTATAATATGTCGCATAACGAGCAAGCTCCAGACATTCGAGCTGAGGCCGTCAATGACGATGTAAAATCGAATGTTATTTCTTTGGCGCGCTATAAAAAGCCTTTAGCTCAATTTGCGATTGCAGCAAGTGTGTGTTTGGTTGCTTTAGTTGGTGTAAATAATAATACAACACAGTCTGAGTTGAACAACACGCTTCCATCTTTGCAAACGATGCCGCTTACGGGCTCGGTTTCTCCAGTGAGTTTGTCGACAGAACAGCCTGCTATTGAAAATGCAGCTCAAGGCCTAAGAGAGCTTCAACAACAACGTATTGGTGCGCTTGTGCTTGAGCATCAGCGCCAGTCTAGAATGGCGTACGCGTTACAACAAGCTAAACAGCTTGAAGAGCAGAAGAAAGCGTCAGACGTGACAGAGGAACAAAACTAATTTAATGAAAAAGCTGTTTATTGCGATACTCTGCTTTGCAACTTCTTGGGCGCAAGCTCAGGAAGTTGTCAGTGCAAAACAACTGCTCACCAACCTTGCCGAAGCGGTTCACAGTCGAAATTTTGATGCGTCCTATGTCGTTGTTAAAGGAAAAGCAATGGAGCCTTATCGTTGGTTGCATGGCAAAAAGGACGACACTGAAGTTGAATTCTTAAGTCTTTTAAATGGCGCTGGTTTGGAAATGGTCAGAGTGGGTAACCAAGTGACTTATTTTGAGCCCCAATCAGAACCTTATGCGATTGATACTGATAGCATTGCCGGGCCTATTCCAGAAGTTCTTTTCAAAGACATTTCCATACTTGAGTCCCACTATGATTTCGTTTTAGGCGGTAAAGGACGAATCGCTGGTCGAGCTGCACAACTGGTGCGAATCGAATCAAAAGACGAGAACAAATACAACTATTGGCTGTGGGTTGATGTTGAATCTTCCTTACTTTTGAAAGCCGCGTTTGTAAATCAAACGGGTGAAATGCTTGAACAACTTCAGTTGACCCATCTGAGCATAACAGAAGAGCCAGTCGCGCAATTGCTCGAAATTGCTGGCCGAGATTTTCCCAAAGCGTTGCCGAAAGTGACGACTCAAGCAGCCAAAGATGCGAAAGATAACTGGCGTATTGAATGGTTACCGAAAGGGTTTGAGCTACTAAAATCGGACAGGCATAAGCTCGATTTGAACAACGAATTGGCTGACTATTACCTTTTCTCGGATGGTCTGGTTGACGTTTCCGTATTCGTGCAGCGTCCGTTGCCAGGTAAACGCCCAAGTGGCGCGTTAACGTCAGGCGCAACAACTGTGTACGTCCACAACTCAGGTCGCTTTGACGTTTCAGTGGTTGGCAATATCCCTGCAATGACGGCAAAAAGTATCGCTGAATCGGTAACGCGACCTTTATGATCGAACAAACAATGACGGTGATTGCCGTCAAAGGTCTACGCGGCGAGTTGCAAGCTGAGGCGAAGAAACCGTGCGAGGGCTGTAACGGACGTTGCGGCTCTCAAGTTTTTAATAAACTCTTCAAAACAGAAAAGAAAACGTTGTGGTTTGATTTTCAAGAAGCGGTAGAAGTCGGTCAGAAAGTCACATTGTCGCTGGACGACCGTCATTTGGTTACACACAGTTTTTATGTGTACTTGTTGCCTCTAGTTGCAGCACTTCTTTTTGCGATGTTTGCAGCACTTGTCCTTGAATTGGGGGAAGGCGGACAGATTTTGTCGGCATTGCTCGGTGGAATATTTGGTGCGCTTGTTGCTAAACAGCGTGTTTCTCAGTTCAAACATGAGATAAAATTGGTAAAAATTTATCCAATTAGCCTGCCTTTGACTCAAATTGATGGTGATTAACACTGATTACGGGTAAAATCTCGGCTTTGATCCCATTAACGACTTTTTAGAGTTTAGAATTCAATATATGAAGCACAAGCATATCCGTAACTTTTCGATCATCGCCCATATCGACCATGGTAAATCGACGCTTTCAGACCGCTTAATACAAGTCTGCGGTGGTCTTTCTGAGCGTGAAATGCAGCAGCAAGTATTGGATTCAATGGACATCGAGCGTGAACGTGGTATCACTATCAAAGCGCAAAGTGTGACGCTGAACTATACCGCCAACGACGGTGAAACGTATCAGCTAAACTTTATCGACACTCCAGGTCACGTTGACTTTACTTATGAAGTTTCACGTTCGCTTGCCGCATGTGAAGGTGCGTTGTTGGTTGTTGACGCAGGCCAAGGTGTTGAAGCTCAAACTCTAGCAAACTGTTACACGGCATTGGAAATGAACTTAGAAGTAATTCCAGTGCTTAATAAGATCGATTTACCTCAAGCTGATCCATTGCGTGTTGCTGAAGAAATCGAAGACATTGTTGGTATTGAAGCGCTAGAAGCCGTTCGTTGTAGTGCGAAAACGGGTATCGGTATCGATGAAGTGTTGGAAGTGCTTGTGCGCGATATTCCACCGCCAGAAGGCGATCCTAAATCACCGTTACAAGCGCTTATCATCGACTCTTGGTTTGACCCTTACCAAGGCGTTGTGTCACTGGTTCGTATTAAACACGGTGAATTACGTCAAAAAGACAAGATCAAAATCATGTCGTCGGGGCAAGTTTATGAAGTCGACAATATCGGTATCTTTACACCTAAACAAACTAAAACTGGTATATTGAAGACTGGCGAAGTAGGCTACGTAATTGCAGGCATCAAAGATATTCATGGTGCACCTGTTGGTGATACTATCACGCTTGTAAAAGACCCAGCTCCTCAACGTTTACCCGGTTTTAAACGTGTTAAACCTCAGGTTTACGCAGGTATGTACCCAATTGCTTCAGATGAATACGAAGCATTCCGTGATGCGCTTAATAAATTAAGTTTGAACGATGCGTCGCTGCAGTTCGAACCAGAAAGCTCAACAGCCCTTGGTTTTGGTTTCCGTATCGGCTTCTTGGGCATGCTCCACATGGAAATTATCCAAGAGCGTCTAGAGCGTGAATACGATATGGACTTAATCACATCGGCACCGACCGTAGTGTACGAGATTAAGTTAAAAAATGGCGACATTATTCAAATCGACAATCCATGTGACTTACCGCCAATCAATAACATTGAAGAAATCCGTGAACCTATCGTTGAAGCAAATATCTTAGTACCGCAAGATTACCTTGGTAACGTCATTACGCTTTGCATTGAAAAGCGTGGTATGCAAACGAAGATGACATACCATGGCAACCAAGTTGCGGTGACGTACGAATTGCCGATGGCTGAAGTGGTCATGGATTTCTTTGATAAATTAAAATCAACGAGCCGTGGTTTTGCCTCACTTGATTACAACTTCATTCGCTTCCAAGAAGCCGACATGGTGCGAGTCGATATCTTAATCAATGGTGACCGAGTTGATGCACTTGCGATTATCGCGCATAAAGACTTCGCACAATCACGTGGTCGTCAGTTAGCTGAAGCGTTGAAAGAGCTTATCCCTCGTCAGCAATTCGATATTGCAATTCAAGCCGTAATCGGTGCGCATGTTATTGCTCGTACAACGGTGAAACAATTACGTAAAAACGTATTGGCAAAATGTTACGGTGGTGACGTTAGCCGTAAGAAGAAACTCCTTCAGAAACAGAAAGAAGGTAAGAAACGTATGAAGCAGTTAGGTAACGTTGAAGTTCCTCAAGATGCGTTCTTAGCGATTCTGAAGGTAGGAAAATAATAAGTTAAGGAAAAAGTATGGCAGGTTACTTTTCAGTATTTTTAGTATTACTGACGCTGGGTTCAGGTTTAATTTGGCTTGTTGACCATTTGGTTTACGCCCCAAAACGTCGTGAACGCATCGCAATTGCGAAAGGTTCTTCGCAAGCCGATTTAGATGACGACGTGATTGCGCAAATTGCTCCTGTGCCTGCCATTGCTGAAGGTGCTAAGTCGATTTTTCCAATGATTGCAGCGATTACTATTTTTCGCTCTTTCATTTTTGAACCATTTCAAATTCCATCAGGCTCGATGATGCCAACATTGCTTGTGGGTGACTTTATTTTGGTTCAAAAGTACAGTTACGGCATTAAAGACCCGGTTTGGCGTACTCAACTCGTTGAGGTTAATGAACCAAAACGCGGTGATATCGTGGTGTTTAAGTTTCCACTAGACGAAAAAGTGGATTTTATTAAACGTACAATAGGGCTTCCTGGTGACCGCATTGTTTATCGTAACAAGCGATTGTACATCAAGCCAAACTGTGCGGAAGGACAGGAAAAATCCGGTGAGATGTTCTGTGGTGAATTCAACGCGGTAGACATGGACATTATTAATCGTGACGAATTCTATCAAGGTCTAATGCCGTTGGTGCGTTTGAAAGAAACGCTGCCAGGGCAAACACACGACATCTTGATCAATCCAGAAGCGCTGGAAAGCAAAGGCCGTTATTATCAACAACAAGATACTCGTGCAGATGAATGGGTTGTGCCAGAAGACAGCTATTTTATGATGGGTGACAATCGTGATAACAGCCAAGATAGCCGTATGTGGGGATTCGTTCCTAAGGCAAACTTGGTGGGTAAAGCGGTTTTCATTTGGATGAGTTTTGAGTTTGAGAATGGCCCTGATAGCCTTCTTCCTAGCTTTGTTCCAACTGGTGTTCGTTTTGAGCGCCTAGGTAGCATACAGTAACGATGAAAAAAGACGTAAAAGAGTTATACAAAAAAATAGGTTATGAATTCGAATCGCCTGCTTTTCTTGAGCAGGCAATGACCCATCGTAGTTACAAAGGGCAACACAACGAGCGCCTCGAATTTCTAGGTGACTCTATTTTGAGCTTTGTTATTGCTAATGCCCTATATCACAAGTTTCCAAAAGCACGAGAGGGTGATTTGAGCCGCATGCGTTCGACTCTAGTGCGCGGTCAAACCTTGGCTGAGTTTGGTGTGGAATTTGGTCTTGGGGATTACCTACGTTTAGGTCCAGGTGAATTAAAAAGTGGTGGCTATCGCCGTGAGTCAACCTTAGCTGATGCGGTTGAAGCTATCATTGGTGCTGTATTCCTCGATTCAAATATTGAAACCTGCTCGCAATTAGTACTTGCGTGGTATGAATCCCGTTTGGAAGAAATTTCACCAGGTCATAACCAAAAAGATCCGAAAACATTACTTCAAGAATACTTACAAGCCCGCAAGTTGCCATTACCTGGCTATACTGTAATAGATACGAAAGGGCAGGCCCATAATCAAACGTTCACGGTCGAATGTATTGTTGAAGGTATGGAAAGTATTATTTCGGTAGGTAGCTCGCGCCGTAAGGCAGAGCAAAAAGCAGCTGAAAAGGCGCTAAAGAAGTTAAAGCATGACTCTTAATACACATTGCGGCATGGTGGCGATTGTTGGTCGCCCAAATGTTGGTAAATCAACGCTGTTAAATTGTATCGTTGAACAGAAAGTTAGTATCACCTCGCGTAAGCCTCAAACGACGCGTCATCGTATTTTAGGTATCCATACGGAAGACAACTACCAAGCGGTCTATGTTGATACGCCTGGACTTCACAGTGAAGAAAAGCGCGCAATCAATCGTCTAATGAACCGTGCAGCCTCAAGCTCGATTGGTGATGTTGAAATGATCCTGTTTGTTGTTGAAGGTACTCATTGGACATCGGATGATGAAATGGTACTCAATAAAATCAAAAACAGTGGTCATCCAATCTTTTTGATTATTAATAAAGCCGATAACGTAAAAGACAAAGAAGATCTTATCCCGCATGTGCAGTGGCTTCATGAAAAAGGGGAATTTGCTGGCATTATTCCTATCTCGGCTAAAACGGGTAAAAACGTCGATTTAGTTAAAGCTGAAGTTCGTAAGCGTTTGCCTGAGTGTGAATTTTATTTTCCTGAAGACTATGTAACTGATCGTTCAATGCGCTTTTTAGCGGCGGAAATCGTGCGTGAAAAACTCATGCGCTTTATGGGTGATGAACTGCCTTATTCCGTTACGGTGGAAATAGAGCAATTTAAATGGCAAGACAATGGCGTTTGGCAAATCAATGCGCTTATTTTGGTTGAACGTGAATCGCAAAAACGTATGGTGATTGGTAACAAGGGCGAGAAACTTAAAGTTATCGGTCGTGAAGCACGTAAAGATCTTGAAGCGATGCTAGATAATAAAGTGTTCCTTGAACTGTGGGTCAAAGTTAAATCCGGCTGGGCTGATGATGAGCGCGCTCTTCGTAGTTTAGGATACGGAGAAGACTAATTGGACAGCGATTTCGCTCGCGCCTATTTGTTGCATCGAAGACCTGTGAGTGATTCACAAGTGATGCTCAATGTAGTCGTTGAGGGAATCGGACACATTAAGATGCTTGCCCGGATCAAGGGCAAGCATCAACTGAAACATAACGCGCAACTCCAACCTTTTTTCCCACTGCTTTGTCGATATGCTGGTCGGCATGACATGAAATACCTCAATCAATTCGAACTCCTCACGCTTGGTAATGCAATGCAAGGGAGGCGGCTCTACTGCGGGTTTTACATGAATGAACTGAGTTATCGATTAATGCCGATAAACGAGCCATTAGAAGGGGCATTCGAACTCTATCAAAGTCACCTATTCCGATTGCAAAATGGCGAAGAATTAGAAATCGTATTACGCAGTTATGAATTTGAATTGTTGAACTTACTTGGTTTCGGCATCGAGTTTGATTATGATGCTGACGGAAATTCTGTTAACCCAAAGTTAACGTATCGGTATGTCGCTGAATGTGGCTTTGTACAAAGTGCTTATGGCTATCGCGGACAGGTATTGCTGAACATCGCACAACATGATTACGAACCGATTGAAACACGCCAACAGGCAAAGCGTTTGAGCCGTGAGGTTTTACGCCCTTTGTTGGGCTATAGAGAGTTAAAGAGTCGAGAGCTGTTCATTTAAAGGGAGGCTTATGAAAGAAATACTTTTAGGCGTGAATGTCGATCACGTCGCAACACTTCGCCAAGCGCGTGGAACAAATTACCCCGATCCTGTGCACGCGGCTGCCGTTGCTGAGCACGCAGGCGCTGATGGGATCACTATCCATTTACGAGAAGACCGTCGCCATATTCAAGACCGAGATGTCTATGTGATGGCTAAAACATTGCAAACACGCATGAACTTTGAGTGTGCGGTGACGGAAGAAATGCTTGCGATAGCGCTCGAGATTAGACCCGCTTACGTGTGTCTTGTGCCGGAAAAACGCGAAGAACTCACCACGGAAGGTGGCTTGGATGTTGCGGGCCAAAAAGAAAAGTTAACCGATGCAGTTAAACGTTTAACAGATGCAGGTATTAAGGTGTCACTCTTTATCGATGCCGATAAAACACAAATTGATGCGGCAAAAGAGGTCGGCGCACCTTACATTGAGATTCACACCGGTTGTTATGCAGACGCAACAACGGATGAAGAACAAGCCAAAGAACTCGCTCGCATTACTGAAGGCGTAAAATACGCTCACGGGAAAGGCATCATTGTGAATGCAGGGCACGGTTTACATTATCACAACGTGAAAGCTATCGCTGCTATTCCTGAAATCTACGAACTAAACATCGGTCATGCGATAGTTGCAAGAGCCGCGATTGACGGCATGTCGAAAGCTGTTTCCGATATGCGTAAATTGATGAAAGAAGCTAGACAAGGCATCTAGTTTCTTTCGATATTAAGCGAAAGAGAGGTTGCATTAAGCAGCCTCTATGCCTGAATCCCGCAATAGATTTTCAAGTTCATCCAATAATTCAAAAATTTCAGGTTCTAAGTCGGTAATCGCCAAACCCTGTTTCAGTGACGTCTCAATCGTTTCAGAAAGTTTCTTCAGTTTTGGCACTCCTGTGTAGCAACAAGCACCATGGAATTTGTGAATGATTGTCAGTAAATGCTCACTGTCTTTGTTGTCCATCGCTTCGTTAATCAGTTTTAATGTTTCAGGAACGCTTAACAACAACATATTCAACATTTCCAGCGCGAGGTCATTCTTCCCTCCAGCATGCAACAGTGCCTGCTCCCAATCTAAAAGTTGGCTGTCGAACGGCGCTTTACTCGGCTTCGGCGCATCTTTTGCTATTTTACTCACACGTAAAACGGTCTCACTGAAATCACAAATAGTTTGACGCAGCATATCCTCATCAATCGGTTTCGTCAGATAACCTTTGAAACCCATTTTCAGTAAGTCGTCTTTTTCACCGGCTAATGCATGAGCTGTTACGGCTATGATAGGGGTGTCTTCATTCAAAGACGCATCCAAAATTGTTTTACAGGCTGTTATGCCGTCAGTTATCGGCATTTGAATGTCCATAAAAATAATGTCGTACTTATGTGATTTGCACAGCGAGATGGCTTGTGAACCGTTGTGTGCCTTATCAATACTTTCCACTTGTTCATTTAAAAGTGTCGTGATGAGCTTCAGGTTCGCGTCGTTGTCATCTGCAACCAGTACTTTTAAAGGTAAGATATCAAAATCGTCGTTCGCTTCGCCCACGTCAGGGTGGTCTAGTCGATAAGGTGCTGCAAGTAACTCGCAAAGTTTTCGGTGATTTACCGGTTTGCTTAAACTGGCATCTGCCCCAGAACCTATCAAAGACTCACGCATGTTGTGCGAAATTGTGTTGAGTAACAGATACAAATAGTCTGTCTGACCTCTTACTTTATTGATGTATGACTTGAGTGTCTGCATTTGGTCGACATTCGCCATATGGCCAATCAAACACACATCGTAATTAAACTCAGGTTGCAAGGCTGCGAGAAAGCTTTCTTCGTCAATGCATGCGGTAACCTGCATTTCCCACTCTTCAAGCAGGGCCGCAACGGCTTGATGAGTGTGTTCATGCGATTCGAAAAAGAGTACTCGTTTATGTTTAAGAGATTTAATCGGTAAGTCATTGTTAAATAGATGATTTGGCAGTTCCAATATGGCGTTAAAGGTAAAGCAACTGCCATTACCCTGTGCCGAGTTTAGTGTGATGCGGCCATTCATTGCCTCAACCAAATGTTTGGTAATGATGAGGCCAAGCCCCGTGCCACCAAATTTGCGCGTAATGCTTGAATCAGCCTGGCCGAACGGCGTAAACAAGGTATCTTGCTTTTCTTGGGCTATCCCCACGCCGGTGTCTGAAACGGATACCAACAACGAGGCGCGTTGGTCATCCAGCATTCGATGACCGACATCAATTTTAACAGAGCCTTTTTCCGTAAATTTAATGGCGTTATTGATTAGGTTTATCAAGATTTGTTTAAAACGAGTGGGATCACCAATTAAATTGTCAGGGACCTTTCTATTGATGTATACCGATAATTCGAGTTGCTTTTCATGTGCACTTGGCGCAAGTAACGTCATGACTTCATTGACGACATCACGCAATTGGAACTGAATGTTTTCGAGCTCCATTGCACCTGCCTCCAGTTTAGAAAAATCCAAAATGTCGGAAATAATGCTCATTAGGCTATTTGCAGATAAAACGATTGTGTCCAAATAATCCTTTTGATGACGATTTAGAGGCGTTTTGTAAAGCTGACGTGTAAAGCCAATGACACCATTGAGGGGGGTACGTAATTCGTGACTCATTTTAGCCAAGAAATCCGACTTCACTTTGTTCGCATCTTGAGCCTCTCGCTTTGCTATGCCCAACTGAATGTTTTGCATTTCGTATTGTTCTAGCGTTTCACGATAATCGCTCGTTGCTTGGTCAATGTGTTTTTGCATTTCCTCTTTTTGCAGCGTCATTTTGTCGCTGATGCTGTTGAGACCGAGTCTCAGCAGCTCAAATTCACCTTCCATTTTGTCGTGGATACCAATGTCGTGCTTTCCTTCCGTGAGTTTGTCTGTGGCAAGCAACAGGCGACGAAGCGGGCGGGTAAAACGTTGTCCAAAGTAAATTGCTAAAATCCCCGCTATCAACAACGTAACAACGAGGATTGCAATGCTCGCAAGGACAGAGCGTTGTTGAGAAATACGAGCCTCGTCTAAACTCAATTCTATCGCTAAGACACCTAAATTGGCTGGCGCAGGGCCTTGCCACAAGTCGACATGTTGGCTGAAATGAGTGATAGGGCTATAAACAATGATGGATTTATCATGCAGCTCGCTGCGAGTTGAAAGCAGTTCACTTACGTTGCTAGGAAATTTTAAATGCGCAAATTGAGAATTGAAATTACTTGTGAGAAAGAGTTTGTTATCGGTGTCAAAAATGGCAATCGAGTTGATTAAATGACCATGCTTATTTTGCGTGATAGACAATAAGCGATGTAATTGAGCTTTGTCCTTTGCCATCATCGGAGCTTCAAGTGCCACAGCCAAAGATTCAACGATACTTGTTCCACGTGCTTCAACAATTTGTTCAAGCTCAACAAAGCGATTTAAGGTAAAATAGCTACCAAGTAATACGCCAATGATAATGGTTGGCAGCAAAGTCAAAGTTAAAACGCTATCTCGAAAGCTTAATTTGGTCATATTTAGCGTGTTTTTTCTTATGTTAACGCTAGATTAATCACTTAGAGATGGTTAAGCAATGCTAAGGGGCAATTCCATGGCGCAGTTTTTCCGCGCGAGTAAAAAAGCATCTACACAAAAAGTCATGACCTTAACGGTTACAGGGTGTGATCATCAAGGTCGAGGCGTAGCCCGGCATGATGGCAAAGTGTGGTTTATTGATGGTGCGCTAAAATCTGAAACGGTCAAAGCGGAGGCTTACCAAAACAAAAGTAAGTTCGTCGAAGCTAAAACGGTTAAAGTATTAGAAGCAAGCCAACAACGTGTTCAGCCATTTTGTGCTGACTTCGAGCGTTGTGGTGGATGCCAATTACAACATCAGCACATTGATGGGCAAGTCACGGATAAACAAGAAGCGGTTGCCGCTCTTTTTAGCAAATTTTGCCGTTTGACAGAGCTACCTTGGCAAACTCCTATTTTAAGTGAAGCTCAGCATTATCGACGTAGCGCAAGGCTTGCCTGTTTTCACGACAAAGATTCCGACACATTACAAGTTGGATTTCGTGAAAAAGGGTCAAAGCGTATTGTGCCAATCCAGTATTGTCATGTGTTGACGGAACCCTTTGCGGATGTGGCGAGCAAAATTCGAGACGCTTTAAATAAGCATGCCCAACTCAAATCCGTCAGCCATGTGCAATTGAGTGATGCCGACAATGGCCGCTTTGTTTTACTCCGCCATTTAAAATCGATTTCATCAGAGCATAAAACTCAGTTTGAACAACAAATTGGCAGTGATGAATGGCATTTCATTTGGCAAGGGCCAAAGGATGAGGTTTCAGAATTATCCTATCCTTTACCTGAATATCGATTAGAGAAGCTCGGTTTGGCGTTCCAGTACAAGCTTGATAACTTTGTTCAAGTTAATGCCAAAGTTAATGAGGCTATGATAGAACAAGCGCTTAGTTGGCTTAACCTGTCCCCAGATGACATCGTGCTTGACTTATTTTCAGGGATAGGAAATTTCTCTTTAGCGGCTGCAAAATGTGCAAATGAAGTAATTGGAGTGGAAGGGGTTCAGTCTTCTGTTGCAATGGCTACGCAAAATGCGCACACTAACTCGGTTGCTAATGCAGAATTTCACTGCGCTGATTTAACTCAAAATCTCGTCAATGCACCTTGGTTTAAATCGAATGCGAATGTGTTGATATTGGACCCATCGCGCGTTGGTGCGGAAGAAATTCTGAAACAGCTACCACTTAAGCAGTTTGACCGTGTTTTATATGTCTCTTGTGATCCGGTAACTCTAGCTCGTGATAGCGCCGTTATATTAGCCGCAAAGTTTGAATTAACCCGAGTCGGGTTAATGAATATGTTCCCACACACGGGGCATATCGAGAGTATGGCACTGTTTCAAAGGAGGTAAGCTAAATGGTTGCAACTCGCCAATCCCATCAACAAGAACACCCGGTCGATTTCGATTCGAGGGTAGCCTTATTAGCATTGTCTGATGACAAAGTGGCGTATCTGCAACGTGCAAAATCCTTTTGCCCAGAAGACAGTGAAGACCTTCTGACAACTGCTATTGAAATGGTGGAAATCCTCGCCTCGTTAAATTTCGATGCTGAGTCGCTTGGTGCCGCATACCTCACACCCTACTACTTGAAGGGTAAACTCGATACTGAGAAGTTAAAGGAAGCATTTGGCAACAATCTGGTACTTTTGCTCGAGGGCGTAGATCAAATGGCAACCATTAGTACCCTCGCTCATCATCAAGGTAAGGGGGCTGTTCAGGTTGATAATATCCGTCGCATGCTGTTGGCGATGGTTGAAGATGTACGTGCCGTTGTAATCAAATTGGCAGAGCAAATCTGTTATTTACGTGCGGTGAAAAACGCGCAAGAAGAAGAGCGAGTTATCGCGGCAAAGGCGACTGCCAATATCTTTGCGCCACTGGCTAATCGTTTAGGGATTGGTCAATTAAAGTGGGAGCTGGAAGATCTTTCTTTCCGGTACTTGCATCCAGAAAAATATAAAAGCATTGCAAAGCAGTTAGCGGATAAGCGTTTAGACCGTGAAGCCTATATGGAAAACATGGTGAATCTGGTGTCTGAAAAATTAAAAGACGCAGGTATTGAAGCGCAAGTTTATGGGCGTCCGAAACACATCTACAGTATTTATAAAAAGATGGCGCAAAAGCATTACGAATTCGACCAACTTTTCGACATACGAGCGATGCGGGTTGTTGTGAACGAAATTCAAGATTGTTACGCCGCGCTTGGGATAGTGCACACCAGTTGGCGTCACCTGAACAAGGAGTTCGATGACTATATTGCGACGCCGAAGCAAAATGGTTATCAATCGATCCACACCGTAGTATTTGGGCCCGAAGGCAAAACCGTCGAAATTCAAATTCGAACTGAAGCGATGCATCGAGATGCGGAGCTCGGTGTTGCTGCACATTGGATCTATAAAGAGGGGTCGTTGCCTGGGCGAGGCTCAGGTTATGAACAAAAAATTAGCTGGTTGCGCAAACTACTGCAATGGCAAGAAGAAGTGGTCGACGGCAGTGAGCTGGCGGAAGAACTTAAAAACCAAGTGGTGGAAGACCGTGTATACGTGTTTACGCCCAAAGGCGATATATTCGATTTGCCGTTAGGTTCAACACCGCTGGATTTTGCATACTACATTCATTCTAATGTGGGACACCGCTGCATTGGGGCAAAAGTGTTTGGCAAAATTGTGCCATTTACTTATCAATTATCGACCGGTGATCAAATTGAGATCCTAACGCAAAAACAACCGAATCCAAGCCGTGATTGGTTGAACCCATCCTTAGGCTACGTGAAGTCGTCTCGGGCAAGAGCCAAAATACACAGTTGGTTTAAGCTTCAAGATCGCGATAAAAATCTGCAGGCAGGAAAAGAGATACTTGATGCTCATTTGCAAAAATTGGATCTGACTTACAAAGATTTAGACCCTGCCATTGATCGATTTAACTTCCGTGAGCTAGATGATTTGTTAGTGGCGATAGGTGCAGGCGATGTACGGATTAATCAACTGCTTAATTTTGTCCAAGATAAACCCAAAGATGAGCTGCCAGTAAAATTTAAAGCACCGACAACGCGAAAAGGCGATAAAAATGCGGTTGTTGTCGATGGCGTAGGTACGTTGATGAGCCACATGGCAAAATGTTGTCAGCCGCTACCAGGAGATGACATTGTTGGCTATATCACTCAAGGGCGAGGTATTGCTGTTCATCGTAGTGATTGTGACTCCTTTGCCCATATTACGGATTTGCATCCAGAGCGGGTAATCGCAGTGAGTTGGGCGGATGACGTCAAGTCGTCCTACAGTTTGACGTTACGTATCGAAGCGCAGGACCGCCAAGGTTTGATTCGTGACATCAGTTCGACGCTTGCGAATGAGAAAGTCAACATCAACAACATGAATGTTCAAACGCACGATGACCGACAATTGGCCATTTTTGTCATGCAAGTTGAAGTCGGAGATTTGTCTGCGATGAATCGTTTGTTAGTCAAATTACACCAAATTGAAGGTGTGTTTGAAGCAAAACGTCAATTGTAAACGTCGAAGTAAAGCAAGGTAGACGGACGATGGAAAATATCACAAAGTTACTCGATATCATGCAAACGTTACGTGATCCTGAACAGGGTTGTGATTGGGATAAAAAACAAACGTTTGACTCTATCGTACCGCATACGCTTGAGGAAGCACATGAAGTCGCGCATGCCATTGAGCAACAAGATTGGGTAAATGTAAAAGACGAATTGGGTGACTTGTTGTTCCAAATCGTTTTTTATGCGCAATTGGGTAAAGAAGCTGGTTTGTTTAACTTTTCGGACGTCGTTGACAACCTGAATCGAAAATTAGTTCGTCGTCATCCTCATGTCTTTGAACATCAAAAAACGCTAACTGAAACTGAATTGTCCATGCAATGGGACGCCATCAAGCAACAAGAAAAAGTGGGACAGAGCGCTCAATTTGGTGATGATGTATTGTCCTCGTTACCAGCGCTTACGCGAGCACAAAAAATTCAGCGTCGCGCCGCCGCACTGGGCTTTGACTGGCCAACGTATGAAGGAGCGCTAGACAAAGTGAAAGAAGAGGTGGATGAGGTAGAGGAAGCGATGAATGTTGATCCTTATTCCGCGCACAGTGGAGAAGAAATCGGTGATTTGCTTTTTGCAACCGTCAATGTTGCAAGGCACGGTGGATTTAACGCCGAGCAACTCCTTCGAAAAGCCACCGAAAAATTTATTGGTCGTTTTCAGCAGGTCGAATCAGTCTTAGAAACTCAAGGAAAAGCGCTCAATACCGCATCGCTACAGGAGATGGATGAAGTGTGGGAGCAAATTAAAGCAGCCCACAAATCAGTATGAAAAGGAGGTAGGACAAGATTTAGCTGGATTGCCCCTCTGGCTTTTGCTAAAATGTGATCCCGTCTTGATTCTAAATTATTTCCACTTTTCCTGATATTCTAGGGTTCGCATGAGTACTAAATTTATCTTCGTAACAGGCGGGGTTGTATCCTCTTTGGGTAAAGGTATTGCAGCTGCATCGTTGGCGGCAATTCTTGAAGCACGTGGTTTACGCGTCACAATTCTTAAATTGGACCCATATATCAACGTTGATCCTGGCACAATGAGCCCTATTCAACATGGTGAAGTTTTCGTAACCGAAGACGGTGCAGAAACTGACCTAGATCTTGGTCACTACGAGCGTTTTATCCGCACTAAGATGACAAAACGCAATAACTTCACTCAAGGTCGTGTCTTTGAAGATGTATTGCGTCGCGAACGTCGCGGTGAATACCTAGGTGCGACAATTCAAGTTATTCCTCATATTACAAACGACATCAAACGCCGTGTACTTGAAGGTGCTGAAGGACATGATGTCGCCATCGTTGAAATTGGTGGTACAGTTGGTGATATCGAATCGCAACCGTTTTTGGAAGCAATCCGTCAACTAGGTACGGAAATTGGTCGTGAACGTGCGCTTTTCATGCACTTGACGTTGGTTCCTTTCCTTGGCGCTGCAGGCGAAGTTAAAACGAAGCCAACGCAACACTCGGTGAAAGAATTACGTTCAATCGGTATTCAACCAGATATTCTTATCTGTCGTTCAGATCGCAAATTACCAAACAACGAGCGTGCGAAAATTGCACTTTTCACTAATGTGGAAGAAAAAGCGGTTATTTCACTGCCTGACGTTGACAGCATTTATAAGATCCCAGCACTTCTTAAATCACAAGAGTTGGATTCTTTAGTGTGTCGTCGTTTCTATCTTGAGTGCCCAGAAGCTGATTTATCTGAGTGGGAACAAGTACTATACCAAGAGTCAAACCCAACAGGTGAAGTGACGATCGGTATGGTCGGCAAATACATTGAATTGCCTGATGCGTATAAATCAGTGAATGAAGCGCTTAAGCACGCAGGGTTGAAAAACCGCCTTACAGTTAATATTCAATATGTTGATTCGCAAGATATTGAGAGCAAAGGTACGGAAGTTCTTGCTAACTTGGACGCAATTTTGGTTCCGGGCGGTTTCGGTAGCCGTGGTGTCGAAGGCAAAATTATTGCAGCTAAGTATGCTCGTGAAAATAAAATTCCATACCTTGGTATCTGTCTAGGTATGCAAGTTGCGTTAATTGAATACGCACGAAATGTTGCAGGTCTTGACGGTGCAAATTCAACCGAGTTTGATAACAAATCAGCGCATCCTGTTGTTGGTTTGATCACGGAATGGTTGGATTCAGAAGGCAATGTGGAAACACGTGATGAGCAATCGGATCTTGGTGGCACAATGCGTTTAGGTGCGCAAAAATGTTACTTAAAAGATGGCTCTAAAGTACGCGAAGTTTACGGCAATGAAGAGATCGTTGAGCGTCACCGTCATCGTTACGAAGTGAACAATCATTATGTGCCGAAACTTGAAGATGCAGGACTTGCGTTTACGGGTCTTTCGGAAGATAAGAAACTGGTTGAAATCATCGAGAACAAAGACCATCCATGGTTTATTGCGGTGCAATTCCACCCGGAATTCACTTCCACGCCACGTGATGGACATCCGCTGTTTGAAAGCTTTGTTGCTGCTGCTCACAGTCACCAAAAAGCATCATCATAAAGAAAAGCCGTGCCTATGCACGGCTTTTTTGTCGCTAAACTGTGGCCAGTTTAACGACAAAAAAGTCGAACAGGACGTTGCGTTAGTAAGTATTGCGATAATGAGTGCACAAACGCGCTTAAGTTTCATTGCTGTGTGAAATGAGTCAGCTATTTCTCCTTCGAATGGCTAATAGCTTTTGCGTTTTTGCTGCGACATACTCGGCACTCGTTAAGGCAATGGTTATTTAATGACACTCACCATTTTGGGAATAAGAGGAATCAAGATGTCAAAAATCGTTAAAGTGATTGGTCGTGAAGTTATGGACTCGCGCGGTAACCCGACTGTTGAAGCTGAAGTTTTCTTGGAATCTGGCGCTTGGGGACGCGCTTGTGCTCCATCAGGTGCTTCAACAGGTACTCGTGAAGCGTTAGAACTTCGCGATGGCGACAAATCACGTTACCTAGGTAAAGGTGTATTAACAGCGGTAAATTACGTAAACAACGAAATCGCCAATGCACTTATCGGTAAAGATGCACTTGCACAACGTGACGTTGACCAAGTAATGATCGATCTAGACGGTACTGAAAATAAAGAAAAATTTGGTGCGAACGCGATTCTTGCTGTTTCTCTAGCGAACGCGAAAGCGGCAGCACAAGCAAAAGGTGTCGCACTTTACGAACATATCGCAGACATCAATGGAACGTCTGGTAAATTCTCAATGCCAGTACCTATGATGAACATCATCAACGGTGGTGAGCATGCAGACAACAACGTTGATATTCAAGAGTTTATGATCCAGCCAGTTGGCGCGAAAAGTTTCCGTGAAGCACTACGTATGGGCGCAGAGATCTTCCACAGCTTGAAGAAAGTATTAAGTGCACGTGGCCTAAATACAGCAGTAGGTGATGAAGGTGGTTTTGCGCCAGATCTTAAGTCAAACGAAGAAGCGCTAGAAGTCATTGTTGAAGCGGTTAAAGCAGCGGGCTACGAGATGGATAAAGACATCACGTTGGCGCTTGACTGTGCATCATCAGAATTCTACCACGATGGTAAATATGACCTTAAAGGCGAAGGCAAAGCATTCGACTCAGAGGGTTTTGCGGACTTCTTAGCTGACTTAGCTGCACGTTACCCAATCGTTTCAATCGAAGACGGTTTGGACGAAAGTGACTGGGCGGGTTGGAAAATCCTAACAGACAAAATTGGCCACAAAGTACAATTAGTGGGTGATGACTTATTCGTGACTAACACGAAGATTCTAACGCGTGGTATTGAAGAGAACATCGGTAACTCTATCCTTATCAAGTTTAACCAAATCGGTTCATTGTCAGAAACACTAGATGCAATCAAAATGGCACAAGATGCTGGTTTCACTGCGGTCATTTCTCACCGTTCAGGCGAAACAGAAGATGCTACGATTGCGGATCTTGCGGTGGGTACAGCGGCTGGTCAAATTAAGACCGGTTCACTTTGCCGTTCAGACCGTGTAGCTAAGTACAACCAGTTACTACGTATCGAAGAAGCACTTGGTGAAAAAGCACTTTACAAAGGTCGCTCTGAAATCAAAGGTCAATAAGACTGAATGAAAAAGCCAGACACCCGTCTGGCTTTTTACTTTAGGCATCCAGCTTTTAAGCGCCAAATTGCGATTTTAATATGTTCGCGGTGAATTGTGTTTTTAAGTAAAAGCCTCGAGGCAATGTTTTGATGACCTTTCCGTCAGGGCCAATTGCATCCGTAAGCGCTTTACTGTTAGCCGCTTTGGGCCGGATCTGCATAACTTCCCCTAAATGACCGTTGATTTCTTCAACTCGACCCAACGCAATTAACTCCAGTTGTTCTTCCCAATCACGTCTTATCGCCGCTTCCTGCGTTACGGATGGCTTCCAAAGAAATCCACTTCCAATAGTACGGTCGATAGGCGCGATATCCCTCTCGGCAAGAATAGGTAACCACAAGACATGGGAAAGCTTATGACGAACGACGGAGTCTTCCCATTGAAGCCCCGTTACATCAATCAGCGGTACTATTGAGACGTAGGTCGTTTCGAGCGGTTTACCACTGTAACCAATGGGCAAGGTTTTAAGCTCGATACCGAGTAATTCAAAATCAGGAACAGGCTTTGAACCCGCGGATGCACCAAGAACATACTCAACTAATTGACCCATCCAACCCTTTTCTTTGAGTAGATTTTCTGGAACCTTAAATTGGTAATGATGCGCAATTTCTCCTAGTGTAAGGCCGGCGATAGCATCGACGCGCTGCATTAATTCGGCCGTTGTTTTTGGTGGAGAAAGCATATCGGCTCACTGAAATCAAAAACGCTATTCTAAGAATTGACAAAGAAGCTGTCAAAAGGGATGTGTGTTGGTGTTTTTTTGTTCTGCTTTTAATTTGCGTGTTTTTTGAACGTTCATGAATGTGGCTTTAATGGCTATACCATTGATAATAAAGGGTAAAATAAATTAACGGTCAATTTGGGTAGAGTTGTTTTTATTCGCTTTCTGGATAAATACAGATATATAAACATCATTATCCACAGTTTCTGTGGAGAAATACGGTTTTTTATAAAGTGATTGTGGATTTGTTTGTTAAATAGCCGTGTTTTTTAAAACTTATGCACAACTTGTGGGTAACTTGCGGAAAAATCCCAATAGTATTTGCTGTGTTTAAGAAGATATGGAACAATCATTTAAAATCGACTTACAAATGAGGCACTAAGGTGATTGATGCCGAAGGTTTTCGTGCCAATGTCGGGATTGTAATTTGCAATAATCAGGGTCAGGTATTTTGGGCTAGACGTTATGGCCAACACTCCTGGCAATTTCCACAAGGTGGTGTGGACGAAGGGGAAACCCCAGAGCAAACCATGTACAGAGAACTTCGCGAAGAAGTTGGTTTGCATCCAGAAGATGTTGAAATTGTAGCGAGTTCAAAACATTGGTTGCGCTACAAATTACCAAAGAGATTGATCCGACGAGATTCAAGCCCGGTCTGTATTGGCCAGAAGCAAAAATGGTTTTTACTAAAACTTCGTTGTAAAGACGAAGATGTAAATTTACTCCATACGCATCATCCAGAGTTTGATGATTGGCGATGGGTTAGTTATTGGTATCCAGTCAGACAAGTGGTGTCTTTTAAACGTGACGTTTATCGACGCGTGATGAAAGAGTTTGCTCCATTTGCTATGCCATTTAATAAAAGAGAGCCCGCAAAGGAAAATTGGCGCCCAAAACGATAGCGAGTAATGTTAATAGGCGTTTATGACTTTGCTTTTCACAACAGGAGAGGATTGTGCTTGCAACGTTAAGAACAATTGCAGAAGCGGTTGCTCAAGAGCCATCGCTAGATGCGGCCTTGAATCGTTTTGTAAGCATGGTCAAAGAGGCAATGCAGACTGAGTGCTGCTCCATCTATTTTGCGGATTATAGCCAAGATAATTTTATTTTGATGGCGACGAACGGTCTGAATCCAAGTGCCGTCGGGACATTTCGCATGGGCTTTACAGAAGGTCTTGTAGGTCTTGTAGCTCAGCGTGAAGAGCCAATCAATGTGGCGTATGCGCAAGCTCATCCGCGCTTTAAACTCTCTCCAGAAGTCAACGAAGAAGGCTACAATGCCTTTTTATCCGTGCCCGTTGTGCACCAACGTAAAGTGCTGGGGGTCATCGTTGTTCAGCAAAAAGCGGCAAGGGTGTTTAGCCATGATGAAGAATCATTTCTAATTACCTTGTCTGCGCAACTTGCCTCGCAGTTAGCTAATATTGAGCTTAAAGAGGTGTTGAGACAAAGCGACTCAACCCATCAAACGTCTATGCTCAAAGGGGTTGCAAGTGCACCGGGTATTGCCATTGGTGAAGGTTTTGTGGTTTTACCCAAACTTGAGTTTTCAAGTATTGAGCTGCAAAAAAGTGACGATACAGAAAGTCAGCGAAAAAAATTCCTTCAAGCTGTCTCTGCCACTCGCCATGAATTTCATGTGTTAGCGAATACGTTAAGCGACACTATTCCCAAAGAAGCATTGGCCGTTTTTGAGGTTTATCAACAGCTTCTAGATGCAAGAAGTTTAGGTCAGCGTGTTGAAGCAGAATTACAAGCGGGTTGGAATGCCAAGTCAGCACTAAAACTGGTTATTGAACGATTGGTGTCGCAATTTAGTGCCATGCAGGACCCGTACATTAAAGAACGGGCAATAGACATCAAAGACATTGGTCTCCGTGTCTTACATCATTTAGTTAGTACGGAACAAGCCGTTAAGCCTTACCCTGAAAAAACCATTCTGATTGCGCACACGTTGACGCCATCGATGTTGGCTGAAGTGCCCAAGGAAAATTTAGTTGGGGTTGTAAGTATTAATGGTGCGGCGAATTCGCATGCCTCAATTCTTACACGAGCGATGGCCATCCCGGCGATTTGGGGGATTGAAGACTTACCGCTATTGCAATTTGATGGCAAGAAGTTGATTTTGGATGCCTATGCAGGCCGCGTTTACATCTCACCCTCTGAAGCGCTGGTACGTGAGTACCTTCACCTTAAACATCAAGATAGCTTATTGCACGATAAGTTTGAGGCGGAACACGACCTACCTGCGGTAACAAAAGATGGCGAGCATATCAGTTTATTGCTCAATGCTGGTTTAGACTTAAACACCGAGCAAATTAACGCCAAGCTTTGTGATGGCGTTGGACTTTATCGGACAGAAGCTTGGTTTATGCAAAAAGGGCAGTTCCCTTCGCAAAAAGAGCAAGAAGAATGGTATCGCGAAGTACTGACTCGTCATCACCCTGATCCCGTGGTTATGCGAACATTGGATATAGGTGGTGACAAAGTACTGGATTATTTTGATATTCAAGAAGACAACCCGTTTTTAGGCTGGCGTGGGATTCGTGTGTCTCTTGATCACCCTGAACTTTTTCTAGATCAACTTAAAGCCATGCTCAAGGCCAATGCGGGCTTGGGCAATTTGCGTATTATGTTGCCAATGGTCAGTCATACCGAAGAAGTTGAAGAAGCGTTGGCTTTACTAGAGCAAGCGTATTTTGAACTGCAAGAAGAATGGGCTGATCAGTTTTATGATCTTGAGCGACCCGAGATCGGCGTAATGTTGGAAGTTCCATCGAGTGTTTTCCTATTGCCTGAGTGGGCCGAAAAAGTTGATTTTTGTTCGGTTGGTAGTAATGATTTAACGCAATACTTACTTGCGGTCGATAGGGCAAATGCTAAGGTTGCTGAGTTATTCGATCCATACCACCCGAGCGTTTTACGTGTATTGGCAAAAATAGCAAAAGATTGTCAAAAATTTGAATTGCCGTTTAGTTTGTGTGGAGAGCTAGGGGGTGAGCCAGAAGGGGCTATTCTGTTGGTTGCTATGGGATATCGTCGCTTAAGCATGAACTTTTCTTCGCTCAATAAAGTGAAGTGGGTGCTAAGACGGTTGCAGGTGGTTGACATGGAAAATCTACTCGAAGCTTGTTTGGCACAATCCTCAGCCAAGCAAGTACATCGATTGTTGAAACAGTTTATGATTGAACAGCAGTTCAGTGAATTGTTGTATACCCAAAAAGGCAAAGTTTAAGTTTATACGTGATTAGCCAGAAGCCATGGGGCTAAGCGTGATACACTCTAACAATAATAATTCGAAAAGTACTACATGATCACATCTTTAACACTGTTTGGTTTATGTGCAGTCCTAGGTTCCGCTGTTGGCTTTTTAGCAGGATTACTCGGTATTGGTGGTGGCCTAATTATCGTACCCGTATTGACCAGTCTTTTGCTTTGGTTAAAGGTTGTGCCGGACACAAGTGTTATGCTAGTAGCAATAGCCACGTCTCTTGCCAGTATTTTGTTTACTTCTACCTCTTCAGCTCTAGCTCATCATAAAAATAACAATATTCCGTGGCATATTGCACCTTGGGTTATGGGGGGCGTCGCACTTGGCGCGCTCCTTAGTAGCTTTTTTGCCGCATTGCTACCCGAAGACTACGTTCGCTTTATTTTTGGGATTAGCGTGCTACTTATTGCTTATCGCATGTTGTACTCCAAAGAAAAGGCAGAGGAGTCAGTTACGCTGCCCAAAGGACCTTTGCTTTCAAGCATTACCGCATTGATGGGGGCATTATCTGCAATGATCGGCATAGGTGGTGGAGCACTCATCGTGCCGCTTCTGAGCCATTTTTCAATTGATATGAAAAAAGCCATTGGCTGTGCGTCTGCTTGTGGCATTGTAATTGCGCTGTTTGGTTCTGTTGGATATATCACCTCAGGGTGGCATGTTTTCGAATTGTCAGCGGGTTTTATCGGTTTTATATATCTCCCAGCGTTGTTTGGTGTAGTTTCAACGTCTTGGTTTATGGCTCCAATTGGAGCAAAAGCTACGCATCATTTACCTGTTAAGGTAATAAAACGTGTTTTCGCAGGATTACTTGTGATTATCGCAATCAAAATGTTAATGAGTTAAGGATATTTGATGGCTTGGCAATTTCCGGAAATTGACCCTGTAATCTTCAGTGTAGGGCCTTTGAGCGTTCGCTGGTATGGATTAATGTACCTAATCGGCTTTGTCTTTGCGATGTGGTATGCCAATAAAGAGGCTGAAAAACCAGGAAGTACTTGGACTAAAGAGCAAGTTAGTGACTTACTGTTCTATGGCATGCTTGGGGTTATTCTAGGTGGGCGTATCGGTTATGTACTGTTTTATCAGTTTAACTATTTCATTGAAAACCCCTTGTATCTCTTCCGGGTTGATCAAGGTGGTATGTCGTTTCACGGCGGAGCGCTCGGTGTAATTACTGCGGTGTTGGTTTTCGCATGGCGAACTAAAAAGTCGATTTTAAGCGTGGGGGATTTTGTCGTGCCTCTCGTGCCTGTTGGCTTATTTGCAGGCCGCATTGGCAACTTTATAAATGGGGAGCTTTGGGGGCGCGCAACGGACGTGCCGTGGGCTATGATTTTTCCAACGGGCGGCCCAATAGCACGGCATCCATCACAACTGTATGAAGCGTTTCTAGAAGGTCTAGTCTTGTTCCTTATGCTCCTTTGGTTCAAACAACGTGCTCGTCCAGCCGGAGCATTGTCTGGTTTATTCTTGTTTGGATACGGTATCTTTAGATTTTGTGTGGAATACTTCCGTGAACCAGATGCCCACATTGGGTTGTACGGTGGTATAATTTCTCAAGGTCAAATATTATCGTTGCCGATGGTTTTTGCTGGAATTGGGTTGATGGTGTGGGCGTATCGCTCAAAACGTCAAGAGAGCCAAGCGCAATAGGTGTAAAAGAACAATGAAGCAATACTTAGAATTGATGCGCCATGTGAAAGAAACTGGTGTGAAGAAAGAAGACAGAACGGGAACTGGCACAATTAGCGTATTTGGATATCAAATGCGTTTTAATTTACAAGAGGGTTTTCCGTTAGTGACCACCAAAAAGTGTCACTTGAAATCAATTGTTCATGAGTTGCTTTGGTTCTTGAAAGGCGAAACGAACATTGAGTATCTTAAGCAACATGGTGTGAGCATTTGGGACGGTTGGGCAACTGAAGATGGTGAACTCGGTCCTGTTTATGGGGCTCAGTGGCGCTCTTGGGTTGGTGCAAACGGTGAAGTGATTGATCAAATTACCGATGTCGTTGAGCAAATTAAAACAAATCCAGATTCTCGACGTTTGATAGTGAGTGCTTGGAACCCCGCGTTATTGCCAGATACTACCTACTCACCGAAAGAAAATGCCGCAATGGGCAAGCAAGCGTTGCCTCCATGCCACACGTTATTTCAGTTTTATGTGTTAGATGGCAAATTATCGTGTCAACTTTACCAGCGTAGCGCAGACATCTTCCTTGGTGTGCCGTTTAACATTGCAAGCTATGCGTTATTGACCATGATGATAGCGCAAGTATGTGATTTGGACGTGGGTGATTTTGTCCATACCTTTGGTGATGCGCATTTGTATTTAAACCATATGGAACAAGTGGATGAGCAATTGTCACGTACGCCATTTGCGAAGCCGACGATGAAAATTAACCCGGCGGTTAAGTCGATATTCGATTTTAAATTTGAAGATTTTGAATTAGTGGATTATCAAGCACATCCACACATTAAAGCCCCTGTCGCAATCTAGGAGAAAGAATGAAAGCGGTGATACCAGTTGCAGGACTTGGCACAAGAATGTTGCCAGCAACAAAAGCAATTCCTAAGGAAATGTTACCGATAGTTGATAAGCCGTTGATTCAATACGTTGTTAATGAAGCTGTGGCTGCGGGCATTAAAGAAATCGTTCTTGTAACGCATTCAAGTAAGAATTCCATTGAAAACCACTTCGATACCAGCTTTGAATTGGAAGCGACGCTTGAAAAGCGTGTTAAGCGTCAATTACTGAAAGAAGTACAAAGTATTTGTCCAAAAGGCGTAACGCTTATTCACGTTCGCCAAGGTGAAGCTAAAGGGTTAGGTCATGCTATCAATTGTGCAGGTCCCGTGATAGGGAACTCTCCATTTGTTGTGCTTCTGCCAGACGTACTGATTGATGAAGCCGCGAGCGACCTAAAGAAAGACAACTTAGCTGAGATGGTTGCTCGTTTTAAAGAAACGGGTGCAAGTCAAATCATGGTAGAGCCAGTGGCTCAATCCGATGTCGATAAGTTTGGTATCGTTGATATTGGTGATGTAAAGCTAAAAGCAGGTGAAAGTGCGGACTTACAATCAATGATAGAAAAACCTCACGTTGATGAAGCACCGTCAAACCTAGCTGTAGTGGGTCGTTACGTTTTAAGTCAAAATATTTGGTCATTGTTTGATAAGACGCCGTTAGGAGCAGGAGATGAAATCCAGCTGACGGATGCAATTGCCATGTTAATGAAGCAAGAACCGGTTCAAGCTTATGCCATGAAAGGCAAAAGCCATGATTGTGGCAGTAAGCTGGGTTATCTGTGTGCCAATGTTGAGTATGCGCTTCGACGTGAAGAATTTGCGTCTGAGCTAAAAGCCCACATAGCGAAGTTACTCGAAGCCAACTAAATTTTGTTGACTTGTCGAGTCTCAATTTGGTGGCTTGACTAAAATCAGAGAAAGTTGATGTGCTTTTGAAAGTGCATCAACTTTTTTATTTGGCCTGAAAATTGCTTTTGAAATACAAAGTATCTGAGATGGCCCGTTATGAAATCACGTCAGTTCAATTTTGGCATAGTCTTACTAGTAATATGCTTACTTGGGGGATGTGCTAAGAATCAAACCAAAGTTCCTACGAGAGATCCGGTGGTAACGCCTAAAATGTCTCACTATGACTTACATCAGTATATTGGCGCGCTGGCAAGTCAATTAGGTGATATGACAATTCCGGTTAAGGCAAATGAACGCATTGCGGTCACAAGCTTCCTACTTGCCAATGCTCTGGAGAGCAAAGCAGCGTCCGGTCCGGGACAAGGGTTAAGTCAACAAATCCAAGAGAGTTTGATCACGTACTTTACGCAGATGGGTTACCAGACGACGGAGTATAGGTTAGAAAACGCTATTGTTTTGCATCCATCGGCCGATACAATTCTTAGTAGAGATGTGAATAAACTAAAAACGCGTCAAAATATCGACTATGTCATAACCGGGACGCTAACCGAACAGCAGCATGCGTATATTGTTAATGCCCGTGTAACCAGTCTTGTTGATGGCTTAAACATGTCTGCTGCAACGATCGAAATACCAAAAAATGTAATGTGGACCAATGAAAAAGTTCAAATGCGTGAAGGCACGCTTTATCGGACTGAATATTAGGCGGAGAAAGAGATGAAACACATTTTGTTAGGATTAACTTTGCCCTTATTCATGATGGGCTGTGCGGCATTGCAAGCGAATAACCAGTTAACCTCTAATGCTGATCAAACAGGTACCTTTGAAGGTGTAAGAGAAATTGCATCCCCAACAAGCAATTTTCAAAATATGGCCGTGAAAAAACAGGCGCTACAAGTCAACTCGACTCGTTCTGGTAAAAACATCAATCACTATATCAAAAGCATAATGCAAGATTTAGTGACAAATCTGCAATACGTGAATCAGAAAACACCAATCGCCGTGGCAAGTTTTGTCTATCTAGATGCGGATTTTAATACCACCACATTACTTGGTAATCAAATTGCTGAAGGGTTTGTACACGAGCTGCATCAGTTTGGTGTGCCCGTAGTGGACTTTAAAACAACCGATTACATGAGAGTCACGGAGCAAGGCGACTTTGTATTCAGTCGAGATTATTTAGAATTGAGCCAAGATATGCCATTTCAATATGTTATGGCAGGCACGCTTGTCAATCATCAAGATGGCGTGTTAGTCAATGCACGTATAGTTGGGATAAATAGCAAAGCGGTCGTTGGCACTGCCCAAGGCTTTATTCCTCAGAAAGTAATCGACGAGTTAAACTCAAAAGATGAGCTTGATGGTGTGATGTTGAAGCGAGGCATGTAATATGAAAAAGTTACTTGTTGCATTGATTTTGCCGAGCTTGACAGGTTGCCTGTCAACTATCGTTAATATTGACAATCAACCTCAATCGACGACTCCTTCTGTGATGACTATGCAACCGACGGTTGTTGATAATGCAGAAATGCCCATAGCTGCAGACATGGAAGGAGATTCACTTGAAGAGGCTCGGGAACAATATGTGTTTTCACCGAGCAAACATCATAAACAATTGAATGATTATGTTGAGCAACTAGCGCTTTCCTTGTCAGACTCATTAATGGTATCTGAAACGCCGACGATTGCAGTGTCGTCATTTGTTGAACTGAACCACTCATTGCAGTCGACAAATCAGCTGGGTAATCAACTGTCTGAAGGGTTACTTCAAGCGCTACAGCGATTTGGTTTTGTTACTATTGATTTTAAAGTAATGGATAACATAAAAGTTGCTGGTGAAGGGGATTTCAGTTTTTCTCGTTCGCTTGATGAACTCAATAAAAATCTAAGTGCGGATCATGTGTTGTCCGGCTCGTTGATATATCGACAACAAGGCGTCGAAATTCAGGCTAGAGTCGTGAATTTGAAGAGCAAAGCGCTCGCCGCGAGTGCTCGTACGGTTGTACCATACTACGTATTACAAGATATCCATCTTTAAAAATAAGGCCAAATCGAAATTTGGCCTTATTTAATTGTCTGAGTTTAATAAAATAAATGACACGCTTTGTTACCTATCCTCTATCCCAAAAATTATTTGTTCGCCATTAATTTATTGAATTTTTAAGACTTCACTATTTTTACGGTTACGTTATAGAATTGAGTGACTCGTTGGCCCCGTAGTTAAATGGATATAACAACCCCCTCCTAAGGGGTAGTTACAGGTTCGATTCCTGTCGGGGCTGCCAGTGAAATCAAAGTATAAAGTCCCTTTTTATTTTCTATCTACGTTTTATGTAAAGTATCTATGTAGCCCACTCAAATCTACTTTGAATGAACAAGTTTATTTGGCTCACTATAAATAATGGAATTTGCATGATGCTGAAGGAAAGATTTTCGATAGATAGCGCGTAAACGGTATAAGCAATTAGAGTGCCGCCGAGGCAAACACATTATCTTAAAACACTTTATGTTTATACTATATGCGTAACAGTAATCTAATGGATTGCAACTGCGGTGTCTTTCGTTGTTAGGCTAGTTTCAAAATTAGTCTGTAGTGCAACAAACAGCAGGGTTAGACGCAGCATATATCAATGAAAGGGTTAAGGTCTTATTCAAACCCAAAACCAAAACCATCATCTTCTGCGGTTTCAATTACAATAATGTCATTAAGTTGAATGTTGCTAAGAGGGCGCTTGTCGATGTTTTCAACTATGGCACTTTGTTGGTTAACTTGCACTACGCGCAGTTGATTTATCGTTTGGATACCAAAGCTGTATCGTTTGCCTGCATTGTCGCTCAAATCACTACGGTGCGCGATAGACATGAGTTGGCCTTCTTTGACTCCATGCGTTAGCCCGAGATTAACGACCAGCCGGTTACCATCAATGTGCAAAATTTTCCCCTTCGTTGGTAAACATGACACCGCGGTTGAAAGGTCATAACTTACTTTGTTAAAGACTTCTTGGATCTTATCGCCATAATCACTGCGCCAAAACTGGTTGCTGTTTACGTCAACGAGTTGAGTCTTTTTGAAAGGCCAAGTCCCCTCAGTGGTATAATACTGTTGCCAGAGTGGTTCCATAGTGAGGGCGTCAAAGAGCGCAAAGTTGGCCTTAAAGCTGCGCTTGTATGAATCATCTTCCCAAAATGCATAATCGCTATTTTGTTGTTCGCCGTCAGCAATATCGGTTATTTGACTGAAGATAACGAATTGGCTGTTAGTCCGTGTCGCAATTTCTTCAATCAGCCCATTTTTGTAGTCAAATTGTTGGCTAAAAAAGGGTTTTACGTTGATAGGGGCGGCTATATATGGCACTGGTTTTACCGCCATATTTCGGCTATTCAAGGTTTCGAATAAGCGTCGGGATGCCGCTTCAGGTAAATCGTATATTTGCCCCATTCGCGCTTGTTGCGGTTGTAAAAGTTGGCTTCGGGTTACTGCAACCTGCTTGTTAAATTTGGATTGCTTGCACTGGCTATGCGTTGCAAAAATATCTAAATGCAACGTGACGGAAAATTGACCGGATTCTTGACGTTCTTCAATTAAGTTGATTTGCTGAACTTCACCGTGCGACTTAATTTTTACTTGATCTTGAGAGAGCACGCCGTCAGCAATCGTTTGTACACTGCTGACTGACGCGCCAGAAAAAATGAGCGCTTGACGTACGGCATCTTTAATTGCTGCATGTCGTGCTTTTGCAATGTCACCATCGTCAATCACGGCGTATCCGGTAGATTCAAACCATTCTGCTTGCGACTCAAATGCAACACCTAGCCCAACAAGAAAGCAACAAGCTTTTAGCGCGGCTGTATATTGGCGGGTTTGTGTTTGCATAACGAGTCTCCAACATTCGTCTGTGAATATAGATGATCAAAGCAAAGCTTGTGCCACAGTTTTGTGGCGCACTTTTTGCTTTGAAGTTATAGCATTCAGTTTATGGTGGAGAACGCACATGAGCAAACTAAATCTTCTTTGTGCGCTGTGCGCAGCACTTTTGTTGACAGCGTGTAGCACATTTTTCGATAAGCACATCGAATATGGTTATGTAGAACCAGATAATTATCCTGTGTTAAAGGGGATTGGATACGCACCTTTGAGCACTCAGCCAGGCGATTCAGAGACAGAAAAAATGTTGATGGCAATTAAAGCATCAAAGCTTGAAGCATTTCGGGAATTAGCTGAGCAGGTGTACGGTCACAAAGTGGCCTCTAATTTAACTGTTCAGGGAGCCGTCGCTCAGAATGATCAGTTACAAGGTCAAGTACAAGGAATTATCCGTGGAGCGAAGGTGGTAAAGGCTTACGCCGTAGGCGATGTGTACACCACAGAAGTCGAACTAGATATGAAACGCGTTTTTGATCTTTATATCACGGAAATAAAGCCTCGTAAGGTAAAACGAGTAACTTATTACTAGTTGTGAAAACACTCGTGTGAGCCATTCGTTTCGGTGTGGTACTTAGCAAACTGATGCTGTTGCTCGGACAATTGCGCGTTGAAACCACTTTAAATGAAGTGGTTTTGTGTTTTTAGAAATAAAAGAGGGCGTTACTTGTCACATATAACGCCTCCTAAGTTGACTTTTTCCGTCTTCAATTTAAGTGCACGCGGCATAAAGAGAGTGGGATCGATTATTCAAGAGCTGAAAAGAAAAAAGAGGCAGCGCCTCTTTTTTTCGTAAAATGGATTTGAACCTTTAAGCTTTGATGTTGCGAACTAAGCCTGAGTCACTTGTTCTTACGCTGCCACCTTGGTCATAAGTGACAGAGGTTGGAGTACCTATGAGAATTTCTTTCATCTGTTGAACACTCAGTTGCGCTTGGCGAGCAGCCTGTGCGTTCACTTCATTTTTATGCTGGCACAATTCGAGTTGTTTGCGAATCGACGCAATTTTGCTTACAACGTCGGACGAGTTCAGTGTCTCCTCACCAAAAGTTGCAATTTCTTTGTCGAGCTTTTGCACTGCGTTGACTAACGTTAATTTTGTACGCGCAAGATCTTTAAGACCGTCGCCACTTTTGCTCGCGAGCGTATCAAGCTCTTTATCGAGCACCTCAAGCAACGATTCTAACTGCGTTGCTTGTTGGCTTAACTTTTGTAGACACAGTGCAGTTTGATCAGCCATACACGTCAAACTCGAATGCGGCGATGTTCTTCGCTAGCTTCTCGGTATCGATTTGATACTTACCTTCGCTAATCGCCTTTTTCAGTTCTTCAACTTTTTTGCTGTCAAAGCCTGGCGACTGCTGTGCCTTTTCATGCACCGTCTTAAGTTGCTGCGCTTGCGGCGTTAAACTGACCGAATCGCTAACTGTTTTGGTTGTCGCAGGTGCTGTAGGCGCACTTCCGCGATTTGCGTCTTGTCTTTGCAGATCAAGCTTTTGCTGCTTCGCATTATTTAGGACGCCCGTATTGGTTTGTCCATTATTAATGTTGTTGACCATGATTTCTAATCCAGATTACCCAGCTTGACTTTAATATCGGCCGCGGTTTATATAACTTTAGCAAATTTTTTAAAGATTGACCTCAACAGATTCAACGCCACTCACTCTTACTCGTAAGACTTTGCCAGAGTTCACATTTTCGACTCGAATCAGCTCACCTAAATTGCCGTCTTCCAAAGCAAGACCGGAAGTCCTAATGGATAAATTACTCTGATTTGCTGAAATTGTCACCTTGTCTCCTTTACAAACCATGCAAATTTGCGCAGAAGTAATGGGCATGCCCTCAGAAATCGTACGTTTGCTGCGACTGCCGATTAAAGGGTCGATAGTTTCATAATAGTTGGCGCGAATGTATTGTTTTGGCCGGAATTCAACTTGAATAGCGTTCTTGCCGATAATTTCGCCTCGAGCAATGGACGTAGAAGCCACAACCATTGGTAGCATTTCTTCGATACGAACATGGACATACTGGGACCAACTTATTGAATCATTGCACTTAAGTTGTACGGTAACCTGCCGATTAAAGGGAGGGACACTTGGTGTCGATAATTCTAAAGAATCATTACAGACTTTGTCCGAGTTCCTAAATTCGAGCGGCATGGCTCGGATTTCGATACGTTTTTCAGGATCCGCTTCTATCTGATTGGCGATGAATTGTTCAGCTTGTTGTTCAAGTGTTTCCGGACTATAGGTTTTGGCGTAACCTTGTGTCATTATTGAAAAACTCGCAAAAAAATAAATTAGCTGTGACCGACCGCTTTTTTTTAACACACTCATATTGTTTCGACTATGCTTATTGGGTGAAACAAGGTATAAAGATTTTGCGTCAAATGTCTGACGCCAGCAACAATAATCTTTACACATTCAAGTATGTGAAAGCAAAGTCCGTTCCGGCGCAGTGAGTTAAGGTAGGAGAAAGAGATGGCAGGTATTTTAGATTCAGTAAACCAGCGGACTCAACTAGTAGGCCAAAACCGCCTCGAGCTGTTACTGTTTCGGCTCAAAGGCCGCCAGCGTTTTGGTATCAACGTATTTAAAGTACGTGAAGTCTTGCAATGTCCTCCATTAACCAATATGCCGAAAAGCAACCCGTACGTACGTGGTGTTGCGCACATTCGGGGCCAAACTATTTCGGTGATCGATATGTCTTTGGCTGTTGGTGGACCTCCGATTGAAAATATCAAAGACTGTTTCATTATTATCGCTGAGTACAATCGTTCTGTGCAGGGCTTTTTAGTTGGTGCAGTAGAGCGTATTGTGAACATGAACTGGGAAAAGATTATGCCGCCGCCCTCTGGCGCAGGTCGTTACTCTTACCTGACAGCGGTAACAGAGATAGAAAATGAGCTCGTGGAAATTCTCGATGTTGAAAAGATCCTCAATGAAATTTGCCCTGTTGCAACCGAAGTCTCAGCTGATATTGTATCTGACGGTGAAATGCAAAAAGATTTGGGTGAACGTATCGTGTTTATTGCTGACGACTCAGCGGTCGCACGTAACCAAGTTAAGCGAGCACTCGAACCTTTAGGAGTGCAGACTGAAACGGCAAAAAATGGCCGAGAGGCGCTCGTTCGATTACGTGAAATCGCACGAGACGATTGCCGTACGGGTGATATTACCGAGCGTGTTGGTTTATTAATTTCAGATGTAGAAATGCCAGAAATGGACGGGTATACATTAACAGCGGAAGTTAAGGCAGATCCCAAGCTTGCGTCGTTACATGTTATACTCCATACCTCTTTGAGCGGTGTATTTAATCAGGCCATGATCGAAAAAGTCGGCGCAGACGACTTTATCGCGAAATTTAACCCTGATGAACTAGCATCAGCTGTGAAGAAATGGGTCCATTGTGATTAGTTAATGGCGGTAATACGTTGGAAAATAAGCATTTAGAACAAAGCGAATACGATCAATTTAGAACCTTTTTAGAGCAACAATGCGGGATCGTATTAGGTGACAATAAATTGTACCTAGTAAAAAGCCGTCTAGCACCGCTAATGGCTCGATTTAACGTTGATTCGCTCTCGCAATTGGTCTCGAAAACGCTCAGTCCACATGAACGTCAGTTACGTGCTGCTGTTGTTGATGCGATGACAACAAACGAAACATTGTGGTTTCGCGATCAGTATCCGTTTGAACTTTTGAAGACGAAAATATTTCCTGAATTTTCGGATTTAAGACGACCTATTAAAATTTGGTCCGCAGCGAGTTCTTCAGGACAGGAGCCATATTCTATTGCCATGTCGGCAAGCGAATATCAGTCCAAACAACCTGGTTCGTTGAAAATGGGTGTCCAAATTACGGGCACTGATATTTCTAATACTATGTTGGATATGTGCAAAAATGCAGAGTACGACTCTCTTGCATTGGCGCGAGGCCTATCTGTTGAAAGACGTCAAAAATTTTTCACGGATAGTGGCAATGGTATGGCAAAAGTTGTGGAGCCGATCCGTAGAATGGTCAGTTACCGCCACTTAAACTTATTAGATTCATACGCTTTACTCGGTAAGTTTGACGTTATATTTTGCCGAAATGTGCTTATCTATTTCTCTCCTGAAGTTAAAGCGAAAATTATTTCTCAGTTTGCACAGTCATTAAATCCGAAAGGCTACCTATTTTTAGGTGCTTCGGAATCGATGGCAGGACTCAGCAATGAGTTTGACATGCTGCGATGTAATCCTGGTATTATCTATCAGAAAAAGTCGTAAAACCTGAAAGGGCAAATGATTGCCCTTTTCATGCACTCCAGATATCTCCTCGTTAATAAAACCTTTTCATAGACACTAAAATTTTTGGCCTACAAATTGCTTGTAGTATTACAAGTCAAAATTTTGGAGTTGTGATATGGCAATTAGTTTCGATAAAGCTTTGGGTGTTCATCCCCATGCCATGTTGATCCGCTCTCAACGTGCTGAGTTGCTAGCAAGCAACATCGCCAATGCGGATACCCCCGGCTATAAAGCAAAAGACATCGACTTCGCGGCGGCAATGAAACAAGCCCAATCAGCGCAGGAAGGTGGCAATCATTTGCAACGTACGGATTCACGTCATTTACATGGCAAATCACAACTCGTCGGCAATACAGAATTATATCGCTCGCCAAATCAAGCAGATACAGGCGATGGTAACTCTGTGGATGTACAAGTGGAACGAAACTTGTATATGCAAAATGCATTAGAATATCAGGCCAGTTTGCAATTCTTATCCGGTAAGTTTTCGGGACTTAAGAAAGCGCTAGGTGGTCAAGGAGCATAATCATGAGTTTGTATAACGTTTTCGATATCGCAGCAACGGGAATGAGTGCGCAGAATATTCGCCTTAACACCACTGCGAGTAACATTTCGAACGCAAACAGCATTAGCTCGAGCCAAGATAAGGTTTACCGTGCTCGCCACCCAGTATTTGCTGCTGAGTTAAATAAAGCGGCAACAATGCAGCGAGGCAATGAAGTCGGCTCATCTGTTGGCGTAAAAGTATTGGGTATTGTTGAGAGTGATAAACCTCTGCAAATCGAATATAACCCAAATCATCCAAGTGCTGATGAAAATGGTTATATCTATAAACCGAACGTGAACGTGGTTGAAGAAATGGCAAACATGATTTCAGCATCCCGCTCATACCAAACAAATGTTCAAGTAGCTGATGCCGCTAAGCAGATGCTAACGAAAACATTGCAACTTGGACAAAGGTAAGGAGTAGGGCATGGCTAGTTCTGTAGACTCAACGGCAAGCAGTACCTATATGGATTCACTGCGTTGGCAAGATAACAAAGTGCCAACGTCAGATAAAAAAAGCGATGCATTAACGCAAGAAGATTTCTTTGCGTTACTGACACAACAGCTGTCTTTCCAAGATCCGAGTAAGCCTGCGGATAACGACCAAATGATTGCTCAAATGACGTCGTTTACTATGGCGGAAGGTATTTCGAATTTAAATGCAAAATTTGACTCGTTAAGTGCGTCCATGACCTCAAACTCAGCCCTTCAAGCGTCAACATTGGTGGGCAAAAAAGCACTGATGGAATCAGACAAAATTGAGTTAGGTGCGGAAGGTACAGGAAAAGGTTCAATCGTCGTTGAAAAACCAGTAGAGCAACTGACCATGAGTATTTACGACGAGTCAGGACAACTCGTTCGTCAAATAGACTATGGTGCTAAATCGGCTGGAGCTATCCGTTTTGAGTGGGACGGCAAAGATAAAGACGGCAACCGAGTTGCTGCGGGTGAGTACAAGATTAAGGCGGAAGGTAATATGGCAGGGCAGTTTACTACCTTACCGGTCGCAACATTTAAGAATATCGACAGTGTCAACATCAACGGGTCTTCAGGAATTATCGTGAATACTAGTGTAGGTGCTGTGAAATTAACTGATATTGCAGAAATATCTGGCTAACTGTTCTGCAACGCAAATGATATTAGAGGTGAGTGTATGAGTTTTAATATTGCATTAACTGGTTTGGCGGCAGCTCAGAAAGATCTGGATGTCACGGCAAATAACATTGCCAACGTGAATACGACTGGCTTTAAAGAATCTCGTGCTGAATTTGCTGATGTGTATGCAGCATCCGTGTTCAGCTCGGGCAAAACAAAAAATGGTGATGGTGCACAAACAACAATGGTTGCACAGCAATTTCACCAAGGTTCGTTAAAGTTTACACAAAATTCGTTAGATCTGGCGATTACAGGCGAAGGTTATTTTGCAATGGCTGAAGAGTTTGGTTCGCAAGATTACACGTATACGCGTTCGGGTGCCTTCAAACTTAATAAAGATAACTTTATTGTGGATGCGCAAGGTAACTTTTTACAAGGTTTCCCTGTAGACCCTGCAACTGGCGATACCACGTCGGTTAGTTTAAGTACATCGTCAGCGCTGCAAATTCCAGACGCGTCTGGTTCACCTCGCGCAACAGCTACAGTCTATTCATCGTTCAATTTGGACTCTCGTTCGCAAGTACCGACAATCCCATTTGACCCAACTCAATCGGCCTCTTATAACTCGTCAACGTCAACGACGATTTATGACTCTCTGGGTCAACCACACGTGACACAGTTGTTCTTCAGAAAATCGGCTGCAAATACGTGGCAAGTGTTTGGTACGTTAGATAGCACTCGTTTTGATGCGAATGGTTCGCCAATTGCGACAGGTACACCTGCAACACCAATTTCCACGTTTACTTTTGATGCGAGTGGTCTGCCATTTCAAACCAATGGTACAGGAAATACGGGTTCTACGTTTAATCCGTTGACGCTTACTAATACTAACTTATCAACGATTCTAACGAACGGTGCAACGTTCCCTACAAACGTAACGGTGAACTGGCGTGATGAGGCAAATACAACCAATAAGCTGCCTACTCAGTATGCAAGCCGCTTTGAAGTTAAAGCGCTAGAACAAGATGGTGCGACAGTAGGTCGTTTATCAGGTATCGACATCGGCACTGACGGTAAAGTGGTTGCTTCCTACAGTAACGGTGATTCAACGTTCTTAGGTCAGGTTGCGATGGTTCGCTTTTCCAACTCGCAAGGTCTACAACCAGTCGGAAACACGGCGTGGAAGAAAAGTCTGACCTCAGGTGAGCCAATAGCGGGCGAACCAGGTTCTGGTACTTTAGGTTCAATTAACTCTTCAGCGCTTGAGCAGTCTAACGTCAACCTGACAAACGAGTTAGTCGACTTGATTAGTGCACAGCGTAACTTCCAAGCAAACTCAAGAGCGCTGGAAGTTAACTCAACATTGCAGCAAAGTATTCTACAAATCCGTTAATTCGGAAATACCCAGCAAGCCGCCGACAGGCGGCTTTTTTCTTCTTACATCATTAATTTTATCCGTTATTCTATCCGCACAAAATACCGTCAAAAAAAAGTGGTACGTAATTTGCTTTTTTAAAGTAAGTTAATTTTTGAGGTAAATAGTTATGGATAAAATGCTCTATGTCGCGATGTCAGGTGCTAAGCAAAGCCTGCGCGGTTTGGCATTAAAAGCCAATAACTTAGCCAACGCGAATACAACTGGTTTTAAAGCTGACTTTGCTCAAGCGCGTTCGATGCAAGCCTTCGGTGAAGGTCTTCCTACGCGAGTATTTGCAATGCAAGAAAGACCCGGTACAAATATGACATCAGGTGCTGTCGTTGAAACAGGTCGAGATCTTGACATTGCAATTACAGATAAAGGTTGGTTAACCGTTCAAGATGCGGCTGGTAACGAAGCCTACACCAAGGTGGGTACCTTAAACATTACACCCGATGGTGCACTCGTCACCGCACATGGTAAGCAGGTAATTGGTGAAGGTGGCCCAATTATCCTACCCATTCCAATTGATAAAATTGAAATCAGTCCAGATGGGGCGGTACAAATTCGCCCACAAGGTGCTCCAGCAAACTTTTTGGAAGTGGTTGACCGCATTAAAGTTATTGCAGCTGATAACAATCAATTGGAAAAAGGCAATGACGGTTTATTCAGACCAAAAACGGATGCACTTGAAGATGGTGCCTGTGGTTTTTGTGAAATCGCGCCAGAAATCAAGATTCTAAGTGGTTCACTCGAAATGTCGAACGTGAATCCGGTACATGAAATGGTGGACATGATTAACCACCAACGACAGTTTGAAATGCAAATTAAGTTGATGAAATCCGCAGAAGAGATCGATGAGCGTCACACCTCATTGCTGCGCATCGTTTAATGAGTGAGAGGATAAGACTATGAACCCAGCATTGTGGATTAGTAAAACGGGCCTTGATGCTCAACAAACCGATATCGCAGTAATCTCGAACAACTTGGCGAACGCCAGTACAGTGGGTTACAAAAAGAGCCGTGCTATTTTTGAAGATTTGCTTTACCAAAACATTAACCAACCAGGCGGTCGTTCGTCACAAGATACTGAAATGCCGTCTGGTTTGATGTTAGGCGCGGGTTCGAAAGTGGTCGCTAACCAAAAGAACTTTTCGCAAGGTAATATGTTGAGTACTGAAAACTCATTGGATTGGATGATCCAAGGTCCTGGTTTTTTCGAAGTGCTTATGCCAAATGGCAATATTGCCTATACACGGAACGGTCAGTTCACGACAGATGAAAACGGTCGTGTTGTGACGTCTGGTGCGGGTTATCCTGTACAACCTGAAATGAATATCCCAGACGACGCACAATCGATCACAATTTCCCGTGATGGTGAAGTATCTGTGCGTATTTCGGGTCAGGCTGAAAACGTGGTTGTTGGACAATTGGTGATCAGTGACTTTATCAATCCATCGGGTTTAGAGCCAATGGGTCAAAACTTGTATACAGAAACCGCGGTTAGTGGTGCTCCTGTGCAAGGCAACCCTGGAGCTGAAGGTTTAGGAAGCGTGGTACAAGGGGCACTTGAAACGTCAAACGTAAACGTGACCGAAGAGCTCGTAAACTTAATTGAAACTCAACGTATCTATGAAATGAACTCGAAAGTCATTTCGTCTGTTGACCAAATGCTTAGCTACATTAATCAGCAGCTTTAAATCAGCATAAGGTAGGAGAATAGTATGAATCGCCTTCTTAGAACCTCTATTTTCGGCTTGGTGACCTTGGTAGGTTTGTCTGGCTGTGTATCAACGCAAAATAAAAATGTGGTTCAGGACGACCCGTACTATGCTCCTGTGGTTTCTGAGGATCAAAGTGAACAAATCATGCCAACAGGCAGTTTGTTCAATGCTGAATTTGCAAATGATCTTTATTCAGACCGAAAAGCCTTGAGAACAGGCGATATTATTACGGTCGTTCTGCGTGAAACAACTCAAGCCTCGAAAGCGGCCAACAATCAAACGAAACGCGATACGTCTGCGAGTATTGATCCTGTTATTGGTTTGGGTGGAAATGCGGTGAATTTAGGTGGCGAAAGTATTCAACTCGGTGTCACAGCAGGAAATTCATTTAAAGGTGATGCGCAAGCAAATCAATCGAACAGCCTATTTGGCAATATTTCGGTGAATGTGGTGCGAGTTTTGCCTAATGGTAACCTAGTTGTTCGTGGTGAAAAATGGTTAACGCTAAATACGGGTGAAGAGTTTGTGCGTTTGGAAGGTTTAGTGCGTCCAAAAGATATCGCGGCAGATAATACGGTGCAATCAAATCGGATTGCTAACGCTCGAATTCAATACTCGGGTAAAGGTCAGAATCAAGAGGCACAAGCGCCTGGTTGGTTGGCTCGTTTCTTCTTAAGTACATTGATGCCGTTTTAGGAGTACATTATGAAACGCTTTGTTCAAACTCTAAGTGTCATTTTATTGGCGGCTATTTCTTTCTCATCCCAAGCTGTACGCGTAAAAGACGTTAGCATGGTCGAGGGAGTTCGTTCGAACCAACTAGTTGGGTACGGTTTGGTTGTAGGTTTACCTGGAACTGGGGAACAAAGTCGCTTTACTGAGCAAAGTTTTAAAGCCATGCTGAATGGTTTTGGTATCACATTGCCAGACTCACTGAAGCCAAAAATTAAAAACGTTGCTGCGGTAGCCGTGCATGCGGACCTTCCTCCGTTTGTAAAACCCGGCCAGACTATTGATGTAACGGTTTCATCGATTGGTAGTGCAGGTAGTCTTAGAGGTGGTACGTTATTGCAAACCTTTCTTAAAGGTTTAGACGGTAACGTGTATGCCATTGCTCAGGGAAGTTTAGTTGTCGGTGGTTTAGGTGCGGACGGTGCCGACGGTAGTCGAGTTATTGTGAATACTCCGACGGTTGGACGTATTGCCAATGGCGGTATTGTAGAACGTGCGGTGAAAAGTCCGTTTACCCAAGGTGACTACATTACGTTCAATCTTCATAGACCAGACTTCACTACGGCTAAGCGCCTTTCAGAAACCATTAATAATTTAGTTGGTCCCGATAGCGCTCAGGCCTTAGATGCTGCTTCGGTCCGAGTGATAGCACCACGAGACCCCGCTCAACGCGTATCGTACTTAGCGACATTAGAAAATTTAGAATTTAAACCTGCAGATACATCGGCAAAAATAATTGTTAATTCACGTACGGGCACCATTGTCATTGGTAAGGACGTCAAATTACAGCCAGCAGCAATCACACACGGTGGTTTGACGGTGACGATAGCTGAGCAGCAAAACGTATCTCAACCTCTGGCATTGTCTGAAGGTGAGACTACGGTGACTAAACAAAGCATCATAGATGTGAACCAAGATGATTCGAGAGCGTTTGTATTCAACCCTGGGATCAGTTTAGATGATTTGGTTCGAGCGATTAACGAAGTCGGCGCAGCGCCAGGCGACTTAATGGCGATATTGGAAGCACTAAAAGAAGCTGGGGCCATCAGTGGTCAGCTTGTAATTATCTAATATTTAAATACTTTTCAGCCCTGTGATACAGGGCTTTTTTTTGGCCTATATTTTGCATTTACCTCAATATGTAGAATAAAACGTCAATTTCCCGATGGACTTAAAACCGCTAGAAAATCAGAACGTATTTGACTTAAGTAGCTTAAATAACCTGCGTCAACAGGCTATTGGAGCAAAATCGGGTCAAGAAAGTGATGAGGCGCTCAAAAAAGCGGCGAAACAGTTTGAGGCTATCTTCACTCAAATGCTGCTCAAAAGTATGCGTCAAGCGAACGAAGCTTTTGAAGATAAAGACAGTCCATTCAACGCAAGCGATGTTAAGTTCTTCCAAGAAATGCACGATCAGCAAATTGCGACAGAACTCTCTAGCAACGGCTCTTTGGGGTTAGCTGATCTTATTGTCCAGCAGTTGTCACCCAACGCAAAAGGTTATACACCAGCTAGCGTTATCCGAACAGACGCGGAACTGAATACTGACAAGCTTTTGGGTAAGGTTGCCCAGTCGTCCAAATCAGAGGTTAAAGACGTTGAGAAAGAGGTCATTTCGAGTGAAGAATCGAGTTTGTTTGACTCTCCGAAAGCCTTTGTCGAACAAATTTGGGACTACGCAAAATCAGCTGCTCAAAAAATCGGACTCAATCCGGAAGTGATGGTGGCTCAAGCTGCCTTAGAAACGGGTTGGGGCAAGCATGTTATCAAGAAAACGGATGGTTCAAGCTCTAACAACTTGTTTAACATTAAATCGGACAACAGTTGGACGGGTGACAAAGCGAAAAAGCAGACGTTGGAATTTGAGCAAGGCCTTCCGGTGAAAAAACAGGCTCATTTCAGAGCGTACGAGTCCATTAAAGACAGTGTGGACGACTTTGTCGATTTTCTACAGCAGAATCCGCGGTATGAGAAAGCACTTGAAAAAACGTCAGACAATTCGACGTTTTTAGACGAACTGCAAAATGCGGGTTATGCAACCGATCCTAATTATGCGGAAAAGATTAAGAATGTACTTGAACGTGCCGATTTTAAAAGCATGCTCGGCTCAATAGTGCGTCGGGGAGTGAACTAAGATGTCGTTTAATTTATTAAATATCGGTTCATCGGGCATTCGTGCTAATAGTGAACTGCTACAGACTACAAGTAAGAACATTTCTAACCTAAACACGGAAGGCTATGTTCGTGAGCGTACAGAATTTACAACCATGGTTGGCAATGAAGTTGGCCGTGGTAATACTGTGCGTCTGCTAAATGAGTTTGCCTTGAAGCAGTTAAACCGAGACCTCTCAAATAAGACTTATTATGATCAGTTTGTCGCTGAAGCATCAAGAGTAGATACGTTATTTGCCGAAGAATCGAGCTCCCTTTCAACCAGTCTTAATAAGTTGTTCAACAACCTGCAAGAGGCACTGAATCAACCCGCCTCTTCAGTAAGTCGTTCGTTGTTTTTCACTAGTTCAGAAAATTTGGTGGACCAAATGGACAGACTTTCAGGGATTGTTCTTGATCAAAAAAACATAGTGAATGAACAACTTGATATTTTCTCGAGCGAAGCAAATAACCTCATCAAAAAAATAGGTGACCTCAATACCAAAATTGCCGGTCTGGTTAATCCTCAAGCCCAGCAGGTAAATAGCACAGTTTATAATGAACGCGACTTAGCTATTAAGAAGTTGGCTGAATTAGTTGACATTGAAACGCTTGATGGAGACAACGGCGAAAAGCTCGTGTTTATGGGGTCTGGTCAATCACTCGTCATGAAAGAGGGGGCATTCAATTTGTTCTCAACGGATGGCGACCCAGATCCAAATTTTAAGCAATTGAAACTTGATGTCAAAGGAGCGAGCGCAGTTGCCTTAGATGTAAATTCTGCAACGCTAAAAGGCAAAATTGGCGGCTTACTTGCTTTTAGAGATGAGATTCTTGTTCCCGCTCAAAATCAATTGGGCCAGATGGCAATATCTGTTGCAGATGCATTTAACCAGCAAAACCACAATGGTCTAGATTTGGATGGTAAATTTGGTGGTGATCTATTCCAAATTCCGACCGCAGGAGCGTACGCTTATAAAAGTAATACCGGAACGAGTGTAATTACAGCAACGTTAGAAGCCGGTAAAGGCAAAGAAATACCTGCGAATGATTTTCTAGTCGAGTACGTCAGCGCTACTCAAGTCAGTGTGAGTGCGTTAGATAATCGTGGAAATGTTGTTGGTACTGCACAGACTTTTAATATAGGTACTCCACCGTCGACGATTAATTCAGCGAATTTAGTTGCTCCTTCGACAGACGCATTTGGACTTGAACTCAATATTGGCGCGGGTGGTGCGACGGGAGACAAGTTTTTAATTAAGCTTAATAGTGAAGCGGCAAGTAGTTTAAAACTTGCAACAACGCGATCAGAACATTTAGCACTCGCTTCACCAATTAGAACGAATACTACCGCGGCGAATACTAGCTCAGCGACTATTTCTGCTGGCGTGGTGACCGACACTAGCGCAGCTGGATTCACGGCAACACCAGGTTTAGCAAATGGACCTATTACAGTAACAAAAACAGCAGTCGCTAACCAGTACACTATTTCAGATGGTACAAATACAGCAACATTTGTTGCGGGTACGAATACTAAAGGGATGCTTGCTCAAGCTGGTGCACCGTTTGCAAACTATGGATTTGATTTCGACATTGAAGGGGCTCCTGCGACAGGTGACACCTTTAAAGTGGAATTTAATACTGGCGGCTATGATGATAACCGAAATGGGTCTGGTTTTGCCAAGTTACAGTCAACCGATCTTGTTCGTCAAAATGTCATTACCACGCCAAATACCGACAATTTAAAAACATTTAATGAAGCGTATGCAAAAATTGTCACTGACGTTGGTGTGACAACGAATCAAGCAAAAACAAATGGCGCGGCTTTTGCAGCCTTAGCTCAACAATCTGAAACTTGGTATGAATCGATGTCAGGTGTTAACTTAGATGAGGAAGCGGCAAACTTACTCCGTTTCCAACAATCTTATTCTGCAGCGGCACAGGTGATCACTGTGGCCAGAGCTATCTTTGATAGTCTGCTTAGTGCGGCGAGGTAATTATGCGTTTATCTAATAATTTGATGTATCAAAACAACTTAACTTCTATCTTGGATAATCAATCTGAGGTGAATAAGGCGATGCAACAAGTTACAACGCAAAAGCGTGTATTGTCTGCCTCGGATGACCCTTCTGCGACAGCGCGAGCGATGTTGTACTCTGACCGTATTGAAACGAATGAACAGTATTCAAAGAACCTAACGATGTTGGAAAGTCGCTTAGGTACTCAGGAAAGTGTACTTGAAAACATCAAAAACTCGATTACCCAGGCTTATACGCTGGCAATTCGAGCGGGTAATGGCAGTGTTACTGATATAGATAAAAATGCAATTGCGCAAGAAATTAAAGCAATTCAAGCTTCTGTTCTAGATATGATGAATTCGAAATCGGAAGATGGACGCTATATTTTTTCAGGCTATCAAGATAACACGCAAACATATGGACAAGACCCTGCAACAGGAAAATTTGTTTACCAAGGTGACCAAGGTCAACATAAAATCAAGGTTGCAGAGGGTGTTGAAATTCGCTCGAGTGACAATGGTTTTGATGTGTTTGAGAAGGCCGAAAATCGTTTAAATGTTGTGAGTAATACCGCTACAACGGCGGGTGGTGCGACAAATGGTACAGTCTACATTAAAGAACAGGGCGAGTTTGATAAATTCCATAAGTCGTATTACAACGCAAGTCCGACAGCTCCTGCAACTGCAAATGACTTTCAAATTACACTTGGCGCTGGTAATACGTATGCCCTAACGCAAAATGGGACGCCAGTACAAAGTGGAACTTACACAGACAATAAAATTGTTTTAGGTGGAATGGAAATTAAGTTCTCGGGTGGCCCAACAGGCACAATTGATTTTACTTTAGAAAAACCGGCAAAAGACAACGTTTTGAATACCCTAGAAAACTTGTACAAAGGACTTACTACGCCAGGTACTTCAGTGGAAGACTTCGAGCAAGTCGTTGCTGATGCCGTCGTCGGTTTGGACAACGCAAAGAATAAAGTGTCCTATTCACAAGCTTCGTTAGGAGGTAGAAAAAATACAGCTGACCTAATATCGAAGGCAAACGCAGATCTGGATATTAATAACAAGTCCGCACGAGCAGATATTATTGAACTTGATATGACAGAAGCAATTACGAATTTGCAAAAGCATGAAACTGCCCTTCAAGCTTCTCAAGCTACCTTTGGTCGTTTGTCTAATCTTTCTCTCTTTGATTACATTCGCTAATCTTTTGGGCGTTTAAATTCAAAATTAATTTTAAGCGTCCAAACTCACACAAATCGAATTTAACTTTCTGAATTTTAATCGATAAATCATTCGTCAAATTATTGACTAGAAAAAAGTGAATCTATGTGTTGATTTGGCAAGTTGATCTGTAAATCCATTTAAATGCAATAAAAACAAAGAATTAAAAAAAAATAAAAAAATTACTAAAGGAATTTTCTGCCATTCCGATAACTAAGGTAAGCGGGCTGATGGTAAAAAGTAAGAGTCAAAGGCCCAAACCAAAAAGTTTGAGAGTAAACACAACGTTTACTGTGGGAGAAAAATCATGGCACTTTATGTAAATACTAACGTAAGTTCATTGAACGCACAAAGACAGTTACAAAACTCTGGTAATTCACTTGACGTTTCATTCAAACGTTTATCATCAGGCTTCCGTATCAACAGCGCAGCTGATGATGCTGCAGGCTTACAAATTGCAGACCGTTTATCTTCACAAATTAACGGCTTAGACCAAGGTAACCGCAACGCAAACGACGGTATTTCACTTGCGCAAACTGCAGAAGGTGCGATGGAAGAAATCACGTCTATGTTCCAACGTGTTCGTACTTTGGCTCAACAGGCGTCGAACGGATCAAATACTGATGAAGACCGTTTAGCTGTTCAAGAAGAGATACGAGCTCTTATGGGAGAGGTAAACCGTGTTGCTGCTGACACAACTTTTGGTGGAACGAACCTGTTGGATGGCAGTTACAAAGCAAGTTTCCAAGTCGGTGCAGATGCTGTTCAGACAATTGGTTTTAGTATGCAAACGGTTGGCGGCACTGCAAACGGGGCAAACACAATCTCTGCAAACGGTGGTTTTACATTATCTGGTATTGCCGGCGTTGCATCAGCGGTTACAGGTAAAGTTTTCGCTTCAACAGCTGCAACGGTTGCTGGTGTTTTAGACGAAGCAGGTTTATCTGCTCTATCTGCAGTTGGTGGTACGAGCATAGCGCAAAGTGATGCTGCGTTTTCGGTAGTGTTCACAGAAACCGGAATTTCAGTGTCAAGTCAAGCTGGAGCACAGCTTGTCATGGCTGGGATGGATGCTTTGATTGCGGTTGTAGACAAGAAACGTGCGGAACTAGGTGCTGTACAAAACCGTTTCCAATCAACGATTCGCAACCAATCTAACATTTCAGAAAACCTGTCAGCGGCGAAATCTCGAATCAAAGATACCGATTTTGCTCAAGAAACAGCAAGTTTGACTAAAATGCAAATCCTTCAACAAGCTAGCCAAACGATTTTGAGTCAAGCAAATCAACGTCCGCAGGCTGCATTGAGTCTATTAGGATAATAGGTAAGAGAAGTGTCCGTGCTTGATGGGGTATTTAGCACGGACACGAATTGGATGATAAAGCGGAGGAGCTTAAATCCAAAAAGCGTTCATCAGAACAATGAACACGTTAAATTAAGCATTTACTATGCCAACTTAACGAAAAAGTTTTGACACTCACTCTCAAACACTCAAAGGGGCATGCCAGTGCCCCTTCTTTATCTACATCATATACATCATCTTAAACTAGCCATTTAAACGACATTTCTTGAATGGTAGCCCTTACCTGACCTTTAGATATTTCAAGCTCTTACATTGCAATCTCAGCACTGATACGGAGGATTTTTATTCTTGGTATTTAAATTGGCCTGCTCTTTGCATTTATTCTTCTGACGACAAGTTAACGGCACATAGTGGCAAGAAAAGGCAATGTTTTGCCGATGTAGTATGCCCGCAAGATTGCCGCCATTTTCAAAGTTCAGTGGTCTTGCCACTTCAACTTGTAACAGATAAGAGAGTGAATTATGGCTTTATTTGTAAATACTAACGTGAGTGCTTTAAATGCACAGCGTCAATTAACAAACTCAGGTACTGAGTTAGATACATCGTTTAAACGTCTATCTTCTGGTTTGAGAATCAACAGTGCAGCAGATGATGCTGCTGGCTTGCAGATTTCTGACCGCCTTAATTCTCAGATTATGGGTTTAGAGCAAGGTAACCGTAACGCGAATGACGGAATCTCTCTAGCACAGACAGCCGAAGGCGCAATGGAAGAAATTACGTCAATGTTCCAACGTATTCGTACCCTAGCTCAGCAAGCGGCGAACGGTTCGAACACAGACGAGGACCGCCTTGCGGTACAAGAAGAAATTCGCCAGCTATCTGCTGAAGTGAACCGTGTAGCGGCAGATACGACATTTGGTGGCACAAATTTACTAGATGGGAGCTATCAAGCGAGCTTTCAAGTAGGTGCTGACGCTGTTCAAACGATTGGCTTCAGTATGAAAACGGTTGGTACAACAGCAAATGGCGCTAATACGATGACGGCCAACGGAGGTTTCACGCTTTCTGGTATTGCGAATGTTGCATCTGCAGTATCGGGACGTGCATTCGCGTCTACAGCAGCCAGTGTCGCGGGATTCATCGATGCTCAGGGTATTTCGTCTCTTTCTAGTATTGGTGGAACAACTGTCGCTACATCTAATATGGCTTTTTCAGTTGTTTTTACTGAAACAGGGATTTCCGTATCTTCGCAGGTAGGAGCTCAACTTGTGATGGCGGGTATGGATGCTTTGATCGCTGTAGTGGATAAAAAGCGTGCTGAGCTTGGTGCTGTTCAAAACCGTTTTCAATCGACTATTCGAAATCAAGCAAACGTGTCAGAAAATTTGGCATCTGCAAAGTCTCGCATTAAAGACGCGGATTTTGCGCTTGAAACGGCAAAATTGACTAAAAATCAAATTCTGCAACAAGCAAGTCAAACAATACTAAGTCAAGCAAATCAAAGACCTCAAGCGGCATTGAGTCTGTTGCAAGGATAGTTTTAAAATTAATTACAAATAAAGCTAAAGCTTCTGCTTTACCCGTCGATATAAGATTTAGAGAACTATCACTCTAGGACTCTAATTCGGGTGTTTAGCTGGGTAGGGGTATCCCGCTATGCACCTTCGATAATGATAAAGCGGAGGCTATTATGGCTTTATATGTTAATACCAATGTGAGTTCGCTGAACGCACAAAGACAATTGATGAATTCTGGTAATTCATTAGACAATTCATTTAAACGTTTATCTTCAGGTTTTCGCATCAACAGCGCAGCTGATGACGCGGCAGGTATGCAAATCTCTAACCGCCTATCAAGTCAAGTTAACGGCTTGAACCAAGGTAACCGCAATGCAAACGATGGTATTTCTCTAGCGCAAACAGCAGAAGGCGCAATGGAAGAAATAACCTCCATGTTCCAACGGGTGCGCACGCTAGCACAGCAAGCTTCAAATGGGACAAATACTGATGAAGACCGTTTGGCTGTTCAAGAAGAAATTCGAGCATTGATGGGCGAAGTAAACCGTGTCGCTGGAGATACGACATTTGGTGGCACAAATTTGCTGGATGGCACGTATAAAGCTAGTTTCCAAGTCGGCTCAGACGCAGTGCAAACTATTGGCTTCAACATGCAAACGATTGGTAATACAAATAATGGTGGCAACTCCATTTCAGCAAATGGTGGTTTCACGTTATCTGGTATAGCAGGTGTAGCATCTGCCGTAACCGGTAAAGTATTTGCCTCTACTGCGGCTACTATCGCGGGGATTTTAGATGATGCAGGTATCTCTGCACTCTCAGCAATCGGTGGCACAACAATAGCTAAAAGCGATGCAGCATTTTCTGTCGTATTTACTGAAACTGGAATATCAGTTTCAAGCCAAGCTGGTGCTCAACTTGTCATGGCAGGTATGGAAGCTTTAATAGCGGTAGTTGACAAAAAACGTGCTGAGCTCGGTGCGGTTCAAAACCGTTTTCAATCGACTATTCGAAACCAATCGAATGTTGCTGAAAACTTATCTGCAGCACAGTCTCGAATCAGAGATACCGATTTCGCTCAAGAAACGGCGAACTTAACTAAAATGCAAATTCTGCAACAAGCAAGTAGTTCAATTTTGAGTCAGGCAAATCAACGCCCTCAAGTTGCTCTTTCTTTACTTGGGTAGTTGATATAGTCGCCAAATTCAGGCCCAATTTGCCTGGATTTGGCCTATACTCTAATATGGTGATTTGTATTCTGGAGGCTCTCTATGAAAGAAGTCGCAGTTACTCCTTCTCATAGCCCCGTGGAATTGCAATTAGGGCAAAGAGATGACAAGCAAAGCGTAACGCTGCGCCCCATTGATGCTGTAGAAAAATCTAATGGTTTTGGTGTGGAAGACGAAGCTAAAGCCAAGACTAAATCAGCCTTGTCTGATGGTACGTTAATTGCAGAGGTTAAAGAAAATCTCGAAAAATTGAACAAGTATATACCTGTAACATCAACAAATTTATCTTTTGAGTTTGATGAGTCCGGTGATCCTCCGTTTATTCGTGTTGTAGACAAAGAAAACGAAGAAGTTATTCGCGAAATCCCTTCGAAAGAATTCCGCGAAGTTGCTAAGGCTTTAGACGAGCTTGCCGATAAATTATCAGGTAAAGGGCTGCTTTTTAACCAGTCAGCATAAGCCAATAGGAGTTTAGTATGCCATTAATTACATCTGCTGGGATTGGTTCAGGTTTGGATCTTGAAAGCATCATTTCTGCTTCAATTTCAGCTGAGCGTACACCCAAACTTCAGAGTTTGCTGAAAAAAGAAGATTCTTTAAAGGTTGAGCTATCCTCATTAGGCGAAGTCAAATCGGCTATTTCTAAACTCCAAACCACGATAAAAAAACTGGCTGATATTGAAAACTTTGGAAAAAGAACTGCGGACATAAAGCAACCTTCATCCGGAGACCTTATTTCTGTTACGCCAACTTCTGATATTTCTGTGGGTAGTTTTAAAGTTGCGGTGAAACAACTAGCCCAAGGTAGCAGAGCTGTATCCGCCGATGGTGCCTTTAGTGATTCGAATGCGGTAGTTTCGGCTTCTGGCGGTAAATTGACGTTTGCAGCAGGGCCGGATAAAACATTCGATCTTGATGTAACAGCAGGTATGACGCTTTCTGAACTTCGAGATGCTATTAACTCGTCTGAAACAAATTTTGGTGTAACGGCAAATATTGTAAATACAGGCGGTACAGCTGGCTCCAAGTTGGTACTTACCTCTAGTATTACTGGCGAAGATAATGATTTAGTAATAACGAGTGATAGCTCTGAGCTCGATGCGATAGAAACTTATGATGCTACACTAAATCCCTCAGGTGGGATGACGATTGATCAGACAAAGGACAAAGCACAAAACGCAATTATAAGTATTGATGGGTTGGATGTAACTAGCTCCTCTAATACATTTAAAGATGCAGTTCAAGATATGACAATCAAAGCTGTGCAGGTGAGTGAGGATAATGCCGGGGTATTAGATACTGCGAAGCTTACAATCGGATATGATAGAGATAGTATATCTACATTAGTTGATGAGTTTATTACTAATTACAATAATTTGATAGGTCAAATAGGACTTCAGACGAGAATAGGTAAGCCGCTTAATGGTGATGCTTCAATGAGGTCTTTGAGTGATCAATTAATAGGTACATTATCTTCTACATTGACAGATGCAGGTCCATTTGAATCGATATTTGATATTGGTATTGGCGTAAAAAAAGAGAATTACCTAGAGAAATCGTCACTAGTCCGGAGTTTGAGCGAGGCAATGGATGATAACTTTGATAATATTGGCAAGGCTTTTGCTGGTGAAAATGGAGTTGCCAAGAAAATGGAAACTCTACTTGCTAACTACTTAGATTCTGACGGGCTAATCAAAAAGCGAGAGGATAATCTCAATGTTCAAATTAAGGATGTTGGAGATGATAAACTCAGTTTGGATCAACGGATGGCTGATTTGGAAGCTGGTTTACGTAAGAAGTATGCAGGACTGGATGTTTTGTTGGCTCAAATGCAGCAAACTCAGGCATATTTAGGTGCTCAGTTAGCAAACTTACCTGGCTTTACTAAAGCCAAATCATAAAGAGGTTGAAGAATATGTATAATGCCAAAGTAAAAAATTATCAAAAAGAAGCGCTTAAAACTAGAATTGCTGGTGCTGACCGATACGAAATTATCCAGATGTTGATGGCAGGGGCATTAGAGCGACTCGTTCTTGGGAAAGTTGCTATCGACAAAAAGCTGTTAGAGGCTAAAGCAGAGCATATATCTAAAGCGTCCTCAATCATAGAAGCACTGCGTGGCTGTTTAGATTTCGAAGTAGGTGGTGAAGTTACAGAGAATCTGTATGCTTTATACAGTTATATGCTCGATAAGTTAGTTGACGCTTCAGTTGAAAACAATAGCGCATATTTAGATGAAGTGTCTATGTTGCTTAAAGAAATTAAATCTGCTTGGGATGCAATACCTGCTGATGTTAGACACCAAACTCTTCAATCAGGAGAGTATGTAAGTGCAACAGGACGATAAGTTTATAGAAGCCAATAGTCTTTTAAGTCAGTTGGAAAAAGCAATAGAAACTGAAGACCTAGATTTGTGCAGCGGCATATCTAAATCGTTGCACATTGAGATTAAGAATATAATATTAAATTCTGAAGATTATGAGCAACTTCAATCGCTAATATATTTACTTGCCTCTGCCACATCCAAAGTAGCCAAAAAGAAAGACACAACTAAAAAAGAGCTTTTGAAGTATCAAACTGGTAAAAAAGTTGCTTCAGCCTATAAGAAACTATAAAACGTAATTAGCGTAGCAAAAATTGAAGGTGAAGAAATGGTTAGCAAAGATGATTTAGATATCGACGCTTTGGTAGCAGAAGTAGAAGCAAAACTAAATTCAATTGCAGAACAAAACCAAAATGAACAAGATTTCGCTCTGGAGGCGAATAATAGGTTTAACAAAAACCTAATAGCCCTTGAGAAGTATTTTCCCAAACTTGCTGATTCCGTAAAGGATTATCAACCTCGTGAAGACTTTAAAATCGATGTGACGATTTCTAAGCATGGAAACTTTATTCCTAAAGACAGCCCTGTCCCTCTCTATGATAACGATCCTATAACACAAAGCCGTGAGCAGATTGAAAGATATACAAAGGATGCTCACTTTGGACGTACTGATTATTTTGCTACAGGCCCAGTTAGTCTAGATGATAGTTCCGAAAGTCGTATTCATATGAAACATATGGAAAAACTGTTTCAGCAACTCTGCGTAACGGACCCTGAACAACCTATCTTAAAAACACTTCCAGAAGTATTCCCGTCAGCTATGATTTTTGGAATCGGATTGGGCTATCACATCCCCTTACTTTTAGAAAAGCATTCGTTTGACTTTTTGTTTATTACAGAACCCGATTTTGAACTGTTTTTTGCGAGTCTTTTCTGTATTGAATGGGATAGAATTATATATGATATAGATGAAGCGGGTAAGTCGTTGTTTATTACGGTAGGTAGTAGCTACGAAGACTTCTTCACTGATTTATTTGCTTTAACGGCGGACGTTGGCGCGTTTTCAATAATCAACGCGTTTTGTTACCAACATTACCCTTCAATTGAACTGAATAAACTGATCAAAGCATTTTTCGCCAATTATTATCGATTTCATCAAGGGTACGGGTTTTATAATGATGCAATAACGGGGTTGTCTCATGCTATACATCACGTCAAAAAGCAGACTCCCTTTTTATTTGCTAGCAATGAAGCGCGAAATTGGTTAGAAAATATTCCAGCATTTGTCGTTGGCAATGGTCCGTCTTTAGATGAGTCTCTAGAGTTTATTAGAGAAAATCAGGATAAAGCGGTTATATTTGCTTCTGGTACCGCTTTACAAACTTTATTAAGGGCTGATATTAAACCTGATTTTCACGTTTTAGTAGAACGTCCGAAAGATGCCTATGTTGCTCAACTACAGCTCAGTCCCGAAGGCGGTTATAAAGAAATCAACTTTTTAGGGGTAGACGTTCTCTATCCCGACCTAACTGATTTATATGCATGGAGTGGTTTGGGATTAAAAGGGCCTGAAGCATCGTCTGTTTTTCTTAGGTTGCAAACTGGATTAAAAATGAAACGACTAGTTTCCATTTTGCAGGCTAGTGGTCCAATGGTATCTAATACCTCTTTCTCCTATGCCCTAACTATTGGTTTTAAGGAGATATATTTGTTTGGTGTCGATAATGGATTTGTCGATTCAAATAAGACTCATGCATCGCATAGTGTGTATAGCGATGCAAAAAATAAAGATAAGTTTCCTGAAGTCAAAAGTTCTGGATTAACGTTGGAAGGTAATTTTGGCGGTGAAATTCAGACGACATCTTTAATGAGTATGTCAAAAGCAAGTTTTGAGCTATTGACTAAACCATTGTCAAACGAATATGCCATTTATAATGTTGGAGATGGTGCGAAAATCAACAAGGCGCTGCCTCTTCATGAGGACGACCTGTTGCCTTTGATGAATTCCATAGACAAACCTTCTTTAATTGAACGTATTAAGTCGGAACTGTTTATGCCCCTTGAGTTGGGCGATATTGAAGCTTCATTAGGCATTGATGAGTTCGAAAGTGTGATAGATCATTTGATTGACATCGGTAATCGCCCTTATCAATCCAGGCAAGAGGCCACCGCAATTTTGATTGCTCAACAGCGACTTATTGAAGCTTACAAAAAGAGTAAGCAACCACAGATTTACCATTTATTAAAAGGTACATTAATATATACCCACTGTCCGTTGATAACTGTTCTTTATTTTTATGATTCAGAAGTATATTGTTTGAAGAAATTCAAAATATCGTTTGCTGTTTGGATGGATTTTCTTAAAGAAGTTCGAAATGACTTTCGTAAAAATTGGTATACCAAGTGTGATTGGGTGCATGAACTATTGCGCGAATACGATTCCGACTCAAATAAAGAGTAAAATAAGATGAGTGAGTTACTTTCCATTTTAGGTAGAAGCCGAGCTTTGTTTACAGAGGACATTCTGGAACGTGAGCAATATTTAATGGAAGTAGTTAGTAGTTCCCGCTTCTTAGTTTTAGGGGGAGCCGGTACGATTGGACAGGCTGTTACTAAAGAGATTTTTCATCGAAATCCAATTTGTCTACATGTTGTAGATTTATCTGAAAACAATCTGGTGGAGCTTGTTAGAGATATACGTTCGTCAGTTGGATATATTTCAGGCGACTTTAGGACATTTACCCTAGATATAGGTTCGCTTGAGTTTGAAGCATTAATGCGAGATGTCGGTCATTATGATTTTGTGCTAAATCTTTCAGCATTGAAACATGTTAGAAATGAAAAAGATCCATATACATTAATGCGAATGATTTACACTAATATATTCTATACAGTACAGGCTCACCGTCAAGCGGTCTCTTTGAATGCAAGAAAGTACTTTAGTGTTTCTACGGACAAAGCTGCTAATCCTGTAAATATGATGGGGGCATCCAAGCGAATAATGGAACTTTTCCTCATGCGGGAAAGTTGTAATTTAGATGTGTCTATGGCTCGATTCGCAAATGTTGCGTTTAGTGATGGATCTTTGCTTTATGGATTCGACATGAGACTCAAAAAAAGCAGCCAATTGCAGCCCCTTCTGACATTCAGCGTTTCTTTGTCACGGAACAAGAATCCGGTCAACTGTGCCTATTATCATGTCTATTTGGTAGTAATTTGGATATCTATTTCCCTAAAGTCAAAGGTGAATTGAGACTACAAACACTTTCAGATGTTGCAAAGCGATATTTAGAATCAAGGGATTTAGAAGTATTACTTTGTGAAAATGAGGAGGAAGCAAGAGCCGTAATGAAAAATGCGCCCAAAGGCAAATGGCCATGTGTGTTTTCTCGTTCCAATACGTCTGGCGAGAAAGAATTCGAAGAGTTTTTTACTGATTCAGAAGTGTTAGATCTGGATACGTTTAATCATATAGGCGTGATAAAGCAATCGCTCGAATTCAATCCAGATCTTCTGGAAATTTTTGAAAAAGATATTTTGAAATTACGTCAAAATAAGTCGTGGACTAAAAGGCAATTGATCGATGCCTTTGAGCGACTGTTACCTGAATTTGCTCATATCGAAAAGCTGCGTTCGTTAGAAGAAAAAATGTAATGAATATTGTCACAGAGCTCATAGAGTTTATACGAGAACAATATAGTTCAAGCGAATTTATACCTCTACATCAGCCTTACTTTTCGCAGAGGGAAAAAGACTATGTTATTAAGACGATAGAATCAACATTTGTATCTAGCGTTGGTCAATATGTAGATCTTTTTGAGCAAAATATTGAAAGCTACTCAGGGTGCGCAAAGGCCGTAGCGACAGTAAATGGGACATCAGCCTTACTATGTGCGCTATACGCTGCTGGAATCGAACGGAATGATGTAGTTATAACTCAAGCTCTAACATTCGTTGCGACTTGCAATGCAATTGTACAGTTAGGTGCAGCCCCCGCATTCGTAGATGTTTCAGCAAATACCTTAGGGCTGAGTCCTGATGCTCTCCAAGAATTCTTAATTGAAAATGCATATTTGGATGGAGAACATAAATGTCGGCTCAAGAAAACAAAGCAAGTTGTTAGAGCCGTAGTGCCAATGCATACATTCGGTCATCCTGTTGAAATAGATAGAATTAGTCAAATTTGTCGGTCATGGAATATCGCGTTAGTTGAAGATGCAGCAGAAAGTTTAGGATCCTTCTATAAAGGTAAACACACAGGAACATTTGGTGATTACGGTGCTGTGAGCTTTAATGGAAACAAAATCATTACCACAGGAGGTGGAGGCGCAATCTTATGTCAGTCTAAAGATACCGGTAAAAGGATTAAACACTTAACAACAACAGCAAAAGTTCAGCATCAATATGAATACTATCATGATGAAATAGGCTTCAATTTTAGATTACCAAATATCAATGCTGCTCTTGGGTGTGCTCAGATGGAAAAAATTGAGATGATTCTTTTAAATAAGAGAGAGTTAGCGAATGAATATCGGCAGTTTTTTAGCAAATCAGAGTACAAATTTGTAAATGAGCCACTTAACTGTAGATCTAACTATTGGTTGAATGCAATTATATGTCCAGACGAGTCATCAAAAAAGTATTTGTTGGAAACTACGAACCAACACAATGTCATGACTCGGCCGATTTGGACATTGATGAACGAGTTGCCTATGTTTAGTAGTTGCATGTGTGGGAGATTAAGTGTCAGCCAATGGTTGGCCAAACATGTTGTTAACTTGCCTAGTTCAGTCAGAATGTAGCCAATCTTTTTAAAAGGTGGTGCATTATAAAATCACATATCATCTTTTCAATTTGTGAGAGGCTATTAGCTCAAATTTTTGACTCAAAGAGAGTGTTTTGTAGATGCGGCTATTAATTATTTAGGCGATTAACTTAAAAAAATGCGAGATTCAAAATCGTAATATTAAAAAATTAGATTAGCTAAATCAAAAAAGCCATTCAACTTTATCTTAGGGCAACTAGTTCGGAAAGGTGAGTTTATTTACGTTGTATAATATGATAAATCATACGAAATATAAATTTAAAAGATCTTAATATGACCGTACAAGTTGATTCGAGACCAAAGATAATGTTGGTTACAACATCTAGAGCTGAATTTGGCCTGTTTTATTGGCTTATAAAGGCACTACAGGACTCTACTTTATTTAATTTTCAATTGATTGTCACGGGAAATCACCTTTCGGTAGAGCAAGGATACACGCTTAAAGAAATCGAGCAAGAAGGAATTAAAATAACAGAAATAGTTGAAATTATGTTTTCTGGTGTTTCAGATACAGCTAAAACGAAATCATCAGCCCATGGTATGCTAAGTTTTGCAGATGTATTTTCTCGACATCGCCCTGATTTATTAATCATTATGGGTGATCGCTATGAATTGCTTGGTATAGCTTCTGCTGCAGCTCTTATGTCTGTACCAATAGCTCACTTTTCAGGTGGTGAAATTACACAGGGTGTGATTGATGATGTAATCCGACATACAATAACCAAACTATCTCATTTTCACTTCGTATCAAACAAAAAGCACGCACAAAGAGTTCGGCAACTAGGAGAAGCGCCAGACCGAATTTTTAACGTTGGTGAGCCGGGACTAGAGCATTTAAAAAAAACCCCGATGATGAACATTTCCGAATTGAGCCAAAGTATTGGATTCGAGTTAAGCGAATCTTTCGCGCTCTTTACTTTCCATCCGGTCGTGCAAGAACTAGGCTTGACTCCAGAAATGCAATTATCACGAATATTAGATGTTCTTGAAACTGAGAGTAAACTTCAATATTTGATTACATTTCCTAATTTTGACATTGGTGGAGAGGTACTTCTTGAACAACTGAAAGCGTTTGAAGAAAGAAACAGAGATAGGGTTAAACTTGTGTCCTCTTTAGGTTTCAGACGTTATTTGTCGGCTCTTCATTTGTGTAAACTTGTCATTGGAAACTCTTCCAGTGGATTAGTTGAAGCTCCTTGTTTTGGAAAAGTAACTTTGAATATCGGTTCTCGGCAATCTGGGAGATTAAAAGGACGTAATGTTATTGACTGCGGATTTGATCCTCGAGAAATAAGAATAAAGCTTAAACTGGCAATGAACGATGATTATCAAGAAATTGCAAAAACTGCCGAAAACCCTTATGGAGACGGGAATACGGTAAGCAAAGTTGTCAATGTTTTGAGGAATACCAAATTCCCCATTGAAGGTATAAAAAGGTTTCATGACCTCGAGGATAAAGATGAATAAAACCCTAATTATTGCAGAAGCTGGTGTTAATCATAATGGTAGCTTTGATATGGCGAAACAGTTAGTTGATATCGCGGCTCAAAGCGGTGCTGATTATATTAAGTTCCAAATTTTCAAATCGGAATCTGTGATATGCAAAACAGCGGAAAAGGCTCAGTACCAGAAGGAAACCACAGGCCAGTCAGAGTCTCAGTTAGAGATGGTGAAAAAGTTAGAGCTTTCATTTGAACAACATAGACAACTGAAGGCCTATTGCTCTCATAAAAATATTAAATATTTATGTACACCATTTGATTTGGAAAGCTTAGCATTTTTACTTGAGCTCGGTTTAGACACCATAAAAATCCCATCAGGTGAAATTACAAACTATTTCTTATTAGATGAAATCGCGAAACATGAGATTAATGTTATTTTGTCGACAGGGATGTCTACTCTTGACGAAATAAAGCAAGCCATTAATCTTTTAAATCAACATGGTAGAATTTCGAATCTTACAGTTTTACATTGTAACACTCAGTACCCAACCCCGTTTGGAGACGTCAATTTGGCGGCGCTCAGTCTATTACACGAAGAGTTGTTATGCGATATAGGATACTCTGACCATACTGCTGGTACGGAAGTTGCGGTTGCTGCGGTGGCACTCGGTGCAAAAATAATTGAGAAGCACTTTACATTATCTCGCTTACTGCCAGGACCTGACCACCAAGCGTCTCTAGAACCTGAAGAATTGTCAAGAATGGTTAAAGAAATTCGACATATTGAATTAGCTCTCGGCTCTAAAACTAAAAAAGTTACTCAAAGTGAAGCCGATAATATTGATATAGCAAGAAAGTTCTTGGTAGCTGCTCGTGATATAAAAGCTGGCACTGTGTTTTGTATAGAAGACTTCGTCGCAAAACGGACTGGTGTGGGTGGTATAAATCCGATGCATGTCTTCGAGGTAATAGGAAAAGTTGCAAAAAATAGCTATCTTGCGGATCAGCCAATTTCTTTAAGGGAGGTTGATTAGTACATGGCTATTTTTGGTGGCGAGCTAACATCTCCATTTCGACACAGTGAACTGTTTGCCTCAGGTCGAAGTTCGTTGAGAAGAATAATAGAAATCTTAGGTTCCACACCAAGAATATTAATTCCCAATTATGTGTGTCCAGTAGTTTTTAACGAGTTTGAGAAAACGCATGCTCAAATACAACTATACTCCGTTTCAAATGATTTTGAGATAGATTTGAATGGTATTGATTTTGAAAAGTTCGATTGTCTTTATGTAGTTCACTATTTCGGGAAATTGACGAACCTTCCTATAGGTTTGCCAAATAACCTTTTGATTATTCATGATTGTGTTTTCCTTCCTAGCGTTGATGAAGCATTTCATGACTCGTCGAATAAGCAGATTGGTTTTAATAGTTTTAGGAAAATATTTCCTTGTGCTGAAGGTAGTGTTTTGGTTTCTAACTTTACTTATCCTCAGATTAACGATGTGATTTTTAATAGGCAAAATGAATTTAGTAAGCACAAGATGACCGGGCTAAGGTTAAAACAGAGGTACATTGAAAGTAAATCTCACGATATTGTGCTCGAACATGAGTACTTGGATCATTTGCTTTTAGGAGAAAAAATAATAGATAAGAGTACTGAAATCGAAACAACAACAGATGGGTTTGCACTGAATGTTTCAAAAAGCTTAGGAAAAAGTATACATGGACTCATTGAACGACTTAATCGACTAGAAGTAGTTGCAAGTTATTCCCAAAACAGAAGCTTCAAACCTAGCTTTGCTTGTTTTTATCCTATACAGATAAATAGCCACGCGTATGACCAAATCAAAAAGGAGCTGGTAAAAGAATCGATTTACTTACCATATTTTTGGCCGATTAGCGATGAACTGAAACTAAAAGGATTGGTAGAAAAAACTGACCACCTTTTCATTCCGCTTGCACCAGAAAACAACAAAAAAAATTTTTTCAAATGCTAGAGATCATTAAGAGCCATGTTTATTGATTTAGTCAGCGCAAAAAATTGGTTTGATCGTTTGCCCGCTAGGTATAGATATCCAACTTTAGACCCAGAATATATTTATATTGAGTCAAAACAAAGAAAGCTAAGGCAATCAGTGTTTTACCTGAAAGAGCATGCGGGCCAATTCTATTATCTTAGTGGATATCTTACTAAATCAAAAGAAGGTTTTATCGATTTTGAAACACCTAGAGGGTATGGTGGATTATTGTCCAATATATCAAATTTAGAATTGCTTAAAAACTATCAAAGTGAATGTGAACATGCTTTTTTAAGTAAGGGGGTGTTGTGTGGGTTCATTCGCAACACGCCGTTACTAAACAATTATAATGCTTTGTTAGTCGAGAGCTGGTTTGATCGCTATACAGTTTCAATCGATTTAAACATACCAGATTTATTACCTTCATATAAAACCAGAGCTCGTACCGCTATTCGAAAAGCATTGAAAAGTGGGGTATTAGTAAAGCGAGCTGAGAGTGATGAACAGTGGCAATCATTTGCACTACTCTATAGTCAGCGTATGAAGGAACTGGGCGCAACTGATGAATATTTGTATGATAATTCTTATTTTCACGACATATCTAAACTAATTGGCTCTAAGCTTTACCTCGCTTATCTGCATGACGAACTGGTAAGTGGTTGTATTATTTTGGAATCGGGAAGTTACGCGGAATATCATCTTTCAGCTTCAACTAAGATAGGCATGGTATATGCAAGTACTCAGGCATGTATTCATATTGCGGCTACCGAAAGTCAAAAAAATGGAGTTCAGTTTATGCATCTAGGAGGTGGCCTTAGCAATAGTGATGAAGATGCTTTGATGTTTTTCAAGAGCGGCTTTTCGGATCGGAAGCATGATTTTGTTATCACAGGGTGGATATTCGATACTTCAAAATATGCAGATTTGAAAAGAAAATATGTACAACAGGGTAAAGCGGTTAATCGAATTATTTTCTACAGGTGAAAACTATGGCATGGGATAGTACATGGGAAGATGTTTTTACATCGCAAGAATGGGGAAAGTATCCAGGCGAAGACGTGATACGATTTATTGCAAGGAATTTCTACCACGTTGCAGAGCGTAAAGATATAAAGATATTGGAGGTCGGTAGTGGGACTGGAGCTAACCTTTGGTTTATAGCAAGAGAAGGGTTCAGCGTGTTCGCAATCGAAGGTTCACCGACCGCAGTCAATAAAGCAATTCAGCGTCTAGATCTTGAGGTACCTGAGTGGGTCGGAGAAATTCGATGCGGTGATTTCACGAAATTACCTTATAGCGATTGTTCTTTTGATGCAGTAATAGATGTAGAGGCTATAACGCATAATCCTTTTGACGACGCTGTTAATATATATTCGGAAATTCATCGAGTTCTGAAACCTAGAGGAAAACTATATTCGCGTACATTTGCTAAAGGAACGCTCGGAGATGAAACTGGTAAAGTGCTCAGCCACAATTGCTACTTGCCAGAAGTCGGTCCTATTGCAGGTAAGGGGTTAACACGTTTTACTGATGAGAGTGAGATCCCTGCATTGTTAAAACTGTTCTCGAAAATTGATTTTGGTGATATTAGCAGGACGGAAAATAAGCAGCTAATTACCAAAGAATGGTGTATTACAGCGACGAAATAAAGGGGTGTCTCATGAAAGCAGCTTGGCAAAATTCAATATTATCTGTACCCGCAACTATGCAGGAAGCAATTGATGCATTGAACAATTCAAGTTATAAATTAGTTTGTTTAGTTGACTTTCAAGGAATTCTCAAAGGGGTTATTACAGACGGTGATATTCGAAGAGCGATAGTCGCTGGTAAGACAATTAATACCCCAGTCGATGACTTTATGTGCAGTACACCGATTACATTTACTGTAAAGACAACTGCATATCAAAAGAGACGACTGTTTAATCAACATAAACTGCTCTATATTCCTGTTATTAATGAAACTGGTCAAGTCGTCGATATTGAAATTTCAACTTCAGGCGGTATTCAAGAAAAGACAAATACAGTATTCTTGATGGCTGGAGGATTTGGAACTCGTCTACGTCCATTAACTGAACAATGCCCCAAACCTCTTTTGAAAGTTGGCACCAAGCCGATTTTAGAAACTATTATCGAAAGTTTTTCAAATTCAGGTTTCCAAAACTTTACCATTTCGGTTCACTATCTGGCTGACCAAATTAAGACCCATTTTAAAGATGGTCAAGATTTTGGCGTTAATTTAAATTACATTGAAGAGTCAAGCCCCTTAGGTACGGGGGGCGCTTTGAGTCTATTACCTAAGCAGAATGAAGCAGTAATATTAATGAATGGTGACTTGCTAACTAAAGTCGATTTTAGAGAATTGTTGAGCTATCACGAGTCAGAAAACGCTAAAATTACTATGTGTGTTAGAGAGTATGAATTTCAAGTGCCGTATGGTGTGATCAATTCTGTAGAAAATAAAGTCACCTCTATCGTAGAGAAACCAATTGAAAAATATTTTGTAAACGCAGGTATTTACGTTATATCGCCAGATGTCATTAATCGACTAATACAAGGGCAACCTATAGATATGCCAGACCTAATAAATAATTGTTTGAAAAAAGATGAAAAGGTGACACTTTTTCCAATACATGAATATTGGCTTGATATAGGAAGAATGGCAGATTTCGAACGCGCTCAACTCGACTTCATTCAAAATTTCTAGGACTGTTAGTGAATATTTTAGTCTTTGGATATGGCAATATAGCAATTCGACATATCAGAAATTTACTTGAACTGACACAAGTCAAGCATATCGATATTGTAAGAGCAACTTTAGCCCCGATTTTAGAAGATTTTAAAGTAACGACTTCAGTTTTTAGTGATGTTCATAGTGTAATAGATTCTAAAAAATTTCATCTTGCATTGATTTGTTCTCCAACTACTTTTCATTTTGAACATTTAGAAATGTGTTTTAAACGAAATATCCCATGTTTAGTTGAAAAACCTATTTCGCTAACAGAAAAACAGAGTTGTAAACTATTAAAGTTACATAGAGAAAACCCAGTACCTGTGCTTCTTGGATATGATATTCGATTTACAAAGGGCTATGCCAAAATTTCATCAATTCTTCGAGAACAGCAAGTAGGTGAAATTTGGAAGCTTATGGTCCAAGTCGGACAGTATTTACCTAGCTGGAGAACTGGAAAGGATTATCGTAAATCTGTCTCTGCGCAAAAAAGTCTTGGTGGTGGAGTTTTACGTGAATTAAGTCACGAAATTGATTATTTAATCGGTTTGTTTGAAATTCAACCCGAACAGATGTTCAGTATATTGATCAATAATAATTTATTGGATATGGACTGTGAAAATTATGCACAGATTATTGGAAATGCGAAAATTGCAGGCCAAAATTCAACCTGCGGATTTTATATATCTCTTGATATGCTTTCTTATATTCCAAAACGTAAGCTGTTAATTCAAAGTGATAAATTGGATATTGAATGGGATTTACTTGCGCAGTCTATCCTAGTAAGTGATGGTCGATTGCAGTCAACGATTTCAGTTGAAGAAAGTACAAATCAGCCTTATGTGAATATGATGCAGCTTTTTCTATCTAAAATCGAAAAAAGTGATCTCTCAAATCATGCCTTGGAACAAGGAAATGCGGTGATGCAATTCATTGAGGAAATTGAACGTGGTCATATGTAAAAATAAAAAGATCTTTGCACTTGTTTTTGCTAGAGGTGGTTCTAAAGGATTGCCCGGAAAAAATATTAAAGAACTTAATGGAAAGCCCTTACTTGCGTATAGCATAGAACTTGCGAAAAAAATTCCGAATGTATGTCATGTGTTTGTTTCGACAGATGATGAAAAAATAGCAAAAGTTGCACTTCAATATGGCGCATGTGTAATAGACAGACCTGCCGAATTAGCTAGTGACACAGCCAGTGAATGGGATGCATGGCAACACGCAGTTCAATATTTGAAAAAACATTATGATATGCATGATAATGATGAATTCTTGAGTTTGCCATGCACTTCTCCGCTGAGAGAATTTCAAGATATTATCGAATTAATTAGGGTTTTTGAAAATCAAAAGCCCGATTTGGCATTGTGTATCACCGATGCGAATCGAAGCCCTTATTTTAATATGGTGAAGCTAAATCAAGCGCATTGTTTGGAGCTTGTTTGTGATGCTGGTTCATTTGTACGTAGGCAAGATGTACCAAAAACATATGATGTAACGACTGTTGGCTATATAACCACTGCAAAATTCATTGAATGTGGTACGGGGGTGTTATCTGGTAACACCACAGGAGCAATCGTTCCGCGTGAAAATGCTGTTGATATTGACACCGAATTTGACTTCAATTTTGCAAATTTCCTAATTAGTCAGCGTAAGGTAAACAATGAAAACTTTTAGAGAATTACAAGACCTAACCGGAACTTGGGCTGTCATTACAGGCGGTGCTGGGTATGTAGGAAAAGCTGCAGCAGAAACCATCATAGAATTGGGTGGTAATGTAATATTGTTAGATAATGACATGGAAAAATTGAAAGTTGCGCAAACGGAAATTGTATCTGCAAAATCAAGTAATACTTTTTTGGTTTGTTGTGATTTGTCAAAAGACAAGCAAATTGAAATGGCGATTTCAGAAATTGCAATGATTACTGAAGGAAAAGTCAATATTCTAATTAACAATGCGGCTTTTGTAGGGACAAGTGACCTTGAAGGCTGGTGTGTCCCGTTTCAAGAACAATCTATATCCACATTCCGCGCATGTCTAGATGTAAACTTGACTGCTCCGTTTGTTATCAGTCAAAAAGTTTGTGCTTTGATGGATAACTTCCAACACCCTTTAAAATCGATTATCAATATTTCTTCGATTTATGGAGTAGTGGGACCGCAAATGGATTTATACGCAGGCACTAATATGGGGAACCCTGCAGCCTATGCAGCTAGCAAAGCTGGTTTGATGCAAATGACAAGATGGATGGCCGCCGTGGTCAGTCCTAAAATTAGAGTGAACAGTATCGTTTTAGGTGGTATAGAAAGAGGTCAACCAACAGAATTCCAACAAAGGTACAACAGTAAAGTACCACTTCAAAGAATGGCAACGGAAGAGGATTTGAAAGGGGCTATAGGTTATTTATCAAGCCAGCTATCAAACTACATGACCGGTCAAACTTTGAGTGTCGACGGAGGGTGGACTATAGTTTAGCTTATCTTAAGATTTCTTACTTGGGCTGATTAGCAATAAATAATTAGAACTGGTTTCTCTTAACCAGTCTGGAAATTTTTTGCATTAGGTGGGTAGGATTTTTGATTGAGAGGTAAGTGATGAAAATTCAAAATAGTAACCCGGTATTTGATACCTCGTTGACGAACAAATTAGATAAACAGATCAGTTCAGGAAAAAGAGTCAATTCTGCAGCTGATGATAACTCAGCATTGCAAATCATAAACCGTATGAATTCGAAGCAGGAAGGCTACAACCAAGCAGTGAGAAATGCCTATGATGGTATTTCGTTAACTCAAACGGCTGATTCCGCGTTGCAAGGCGTTGGTGATGCGGTTGAGAGAATTAGAGAGTTGTCAATTCAAGCTGGGAATGGTGTATTGACTGATAGTGATAGGTTAGCGCTTCAAGATGAGGTAGCTCAGTTGCAATCTCAAATATCAGAAACATTTGAAAATACTACTTTCGGTGGTACTAAATTATTTTCAGGTCAAACTTCAAGTTTCCAAATTGGTGCGGAAGCAGGGAGTTCTAAGTCAGCAGTTTTTACTAATGGAAGCTTCGCTAATGGTATTATGAATGTTGATATTTCAACACAAACTGGAGCCCAAGCTGCAATAGACTCAGTTGATGATATAAAAGATAGTATAAGTAATGAACGAGCAAAATTTGGTGCTTTTGAAAATACTCTAAGCTCAACAATTAGAGCATTAGGTACTCAAGCTGAGAACGTGGAAGCGAGTAAAAGTCGTATATCAGATACGGATTATGCCAGAGTAATTTCTGATAGAGTATCAAATGATATTTTGCAAAAAGCTAAGGTGGCTATTAACGCCCAAGCAAGCAAGGCATCTACAAACGTTTTAAATTTGTTGTAGAAGCGTCCCTGAGTTTTCGTAAGTTGATAGAATTTCTCAGGAAGAATCTGACTTGGTGTTAGTCAAAATTTGAATTGAAATGGGAGTACCTATGTTCCAATCGCTTGTATCTGAAAATAGCGATGGTTTGAAAATCTATTTAAATCATTTAAATGCAAAAAAAGACTCTACACCGGTATTTTTTTATCACGTAGAAAAATCAGGTGGAATTACTTTTTCGAATACACTAGGTTTCTCTCTGCAAAGCAAGAATATGCATGCATATAGAATTGACATTGATGAGGAGTTGGAAAGGCTTAAAATTCATGCGCCTAAGTTATCCCTTATTTCGACCCATAGTAAATTCGGTGTTCATTCAGAGTTAAACCTAACCAAATTGAGACTCGTTACTTTTTTACGAGAACCGTTTGCTAGAGTACTTTCAGATTATACTTATACTTGTATGCGAGCATCAGAAAAGCCATCTTTAGAAGGTTTTGGCAAGCATTTCAGACAGCCTCGTTTACATAATTTGATGACTAAACAGTTATGTCCTTTAGAATACTTCGAGGGAGCTTCAACTCAGGCTTTTGAAAACTTAAAAGCGAATTTTTTTGCATTCGGTACGTCAGCACATATCGATGCAATGTTGGATTTACTAATCACTCAGTTCGATTTACCTAATGTACTAACAGCAAGACTAAATACGACTACGCCTAAATATAAATTGGTAGCTGACGAATTCAAAGAGGAAGTTTTAGAGTTAAACTCTGATGACGCTAAACTATTTGAATTAGTTACAAAACAACCACGTATTCCAACTCTCGAATTACCTAATGAGTTTGTAGTTGATGAAAGCACGATTCTTCTTCACGAGTTTGAAAAGGAAACCAAATCATTAACATCGGCAAAAATGTATCCGACTAGTGCTGTGTATGAAGCTTTCAGTAGAGCGAAAGCATCAGGTGTAAAATTGAGTATAGAGATGTTGATGGGAAAATAAACTTCAAAGAATTGATCTAAAACGTTGTAAGTGGCATTTTTTTGGCGATTATGTCAAAAACTTGCCACTTAGGCCTTGCATCCCCGCTGAAGTCCCTTACAATCGTATTTAATAAAAAGTTACAAATATCATTTGTGGTTTGTTAAAGATGATTTTGATAATAGATAATAATAACAATCGAGCTTCCGGTCTGTGTGCTTCCCTTACCTTTGTTGGGGAAAAAGTGCAGTTGGTTGAAGAAAATGCATCTTTGCCACACGTGAAAGATGATCAGGATGGCACCATCGTCATTCTTGGTGCGCTTAATCGTGTCGATCATGAACAGTTAATCAAATCGAATCCTGCGGTTCCGTTTTTACTGATTGGTGAAACGCTGCGACCTCTTCTAAGCTTACCCAACGTTATTGGTTTAATGGCTGAGCCATTTAGCCATGAAGTTACCAACCAACTTTTGCATGATTGCCAGCAGTACGTTCGTCTAATGCCTGGCAAAGCAGATAAAAGTAACGCTAAAGCATTTGATGGATTAGTGGGTGAAACGCCAGCCGTGCAGAATGTACGTTTCTTGATTGAACAGGTCTCTAAGACTGATGCAAACGTACTTATTCTAGGTGAATCAGGAACAGGTAAAGAAGTGGTTGCCCGTAACGTACATTTATTGTCACGTCGTCGAGAAGGACCATTTGTTCCAGTAAACTGTGGTGCTATTCCTGGTGAGCTTTTAGAAAGTGAATTATTCGGTCATGAGAAAGGAGCCTTCACAGGGGCAATTTCGGCTCGAAAAGGGCGGTTTGAATTGGCCCAAGGTGGTACGTTATTTCTAGATGAAATTGGTGATATGCCGTTGCAAATGCAAGTTAAGTTATTACGCGTATTGCAAGAGCGAAGCTACGAGCGAGTTGGCGGTACAAAATCAATTCAGGCCGATGTTCGTGTTATTGCAGCGACACATCGTAATCTGGAAGACATGATTGAAAGCGGAAAATTCCGTGAAGACTTGTATTATCGACTCAATGTTTTTCCTATTGAAAATCCATCCTTATCTGAACGTGCAGACGACATTCCATTACTTTTGAAAGAGTTGATAAGACGCGTTAGCGAAATGAGTGGTACAAGCGTCAAGTTTACTGAGCGCGCCGTCGAGAGTTTAAAAATCCACACCTGGCCTGGCAACATTCGCGAATTGTCGAACTTAGTTGAACGTATGGTGATTATGTTCCCTGATAAAGTGGTTGATGTATCTGACTTACCTCGGAAATATCAGCATATTGAAGTGGAAGCATTTGAGCCGGAATATCCTGAAGAATTGCTTGAGCGAAATGCCTTCATCGATCTATTCAGTGATGGGTTTAGTGATTATGATGTAGATTCAGTGGATGTGGATGAAGTTGAAGCATCCTCTGCAATCGGCGGTTACCCTGCAGATATGCTACCTGATGAAGGGATTGATCTTAAAGAGTATTTAGCCGATTTAGAAATTAGTCTTATCACGCAAGCGCTTGAGAGATACGACTATGTTGTAGCGAGAGCCGCTGAAATTCTAGGGGTTCGCAGAACAACCCTCGTTGAAAAAATGAAAAAATATAACTTGGGAAGAGATTAACACTTTCGGCTATGGCCCAATGTTTGAGTGCAGTTTGATAGCTGTACTCAAACACCCGAGAATATTAAATTCATGAGATTTTACTTTACGCCAATGTAATTTGAGCTCCTTTTTCCTATTAGACACGTCTCTCTCAAACTTTCCGTCCAGTGTTAAACACCGAGCAAAGTGAACTACGTCTAATGATGAAGAGAACGCTCTAAGCTACGACTTGTTTTCTAATTTTTGAAATGCGGCTTCATCATACCCAGCGATAACCTCATTCTTCTTAAAGCAGTCATCATGGTGGTCATTTATCATGCCACATGCTTGCATATGGGCATACACCGTTGTCGAACCCAGAAACTTGAATCCACGCTTCTTTAGGTCTTTTGCGAAAGCATCACTCTCGTCGCTCGTCGCTTGATAATCCGCTTTAGATTTTACGGTGCGAACGAGGGGCCTAAATTTGACAAATTGCCATTGATAGCGAGCAAAACTTCCGAACTCTTCCTGAACACGTTTGAATGCTTTTGCGTTATTAATAGTTGCGGCAATTTTGGCTTTATTACGCACAATACCCTCAAACGTAAGCAAACGTTCCACATCTGCATCGGTCATTTTGGCCACTCGGTCTACATCAAATTGGCAAAATGCAGTGCGATATCCTGAACGCTTTTTCAATATAGTGTACCAACTAAGCCCTGCTTGGGCTGATTCAAGGGTAATGAATTCGAAGAGTTTATTATCTTCTAAAACCGGCATTCCCCATTCGTCGTCATGATAGGCTACATAATCTACTTTGGTTTCGTCTACCCAGCCACAGCGTGTACACATGGTTTTTCCTTACGTGTTTAATTATGAAAATTGAGTGTAGCATTTGCTGTATAAAAATACAGTGTCATTTTTGTGGCGCAAAAAATAACGACTTAACATCATGAAAATTAATAGAAATAAATTTGGCACGCTCTGTGCTTTATACCTGTTAAGTTCAATTTTATTGAAGAGCAACATCATGGCACTAGCGCAAGTAATGCAATCACAACTGGCTCACCTTGCAAACTACAATCCATGTTTATTGCAGGAGGCATACGTGGGAGAGCTGAGCGATCTTAGACAGCAAGCAAGCTGGCTCAGTCATTTGGTGGATACAATGCCCGCAGGCGTTGTTGTACTTGACGGCAGAGGTATGATTGCCAAAGCCAATCAAATCGCCATGGACATGTTAGGTGAACCACTAGAAGGCGAGAGATGGTTTTCAGTAATTCAGCGTTCATTCCGTCCTCAGCAAGACGATGGACACGAAGTGTCGTTAAAAGATGGTCGCTTAATTAAATTGGATATCACGGCATTAGCACCAGAGCCAGGTCAGTTGATTCTTATGACTGACTTGACTGAAACTCGTCGTTTGCAAGCAAGAATGGCTCATATGCAACGACTAAGCGCACTTGGAAAGATGGTCGCATCACTTGCACATCAGGTTCGTACACCACTGTCTGCTGCAATGTTGTATGCAGCGAATCTTGGTTCAAATAATCTCGTAGAAGGTGCACGTAGCCGTTTCCAAGAAAAGCTGATGTCGCGCTTAAAAGATTTAGAATCACAAGTAAATGACATGCTTTTGTTTGCAAAAAGTGGTGAGCAAAACGTCGTTGAACCCGTATCTATGCAACAATTGCTTAGCGAGGTAAAGGCGGGCTCAGATGCGATGGTCACAATGAACGACAGTGAACTTGAGGTTGATTTACCTGACCCAGATATCGAAATTATGGGTAACAAGACGGCGTTAGCAAGCGCGATTGGTAATCTGATCCACAATAGCATTCAGATTATTGGGCGCGAGGCAAAAGTCGTGTTAAAAGCGGCATTTGATACCGAAAGTCAAAATTTTGTCAGGATTTCAGTAACCGACAATGGACCTGGTGTTGATTTGGCTATCGCAGACAAATTGTTTGAACCGTTTTTTACTACGAAGAGCCAAGGTACCGGTCTAGGGCTTGCGGTGGTAAGCAGCGTTGCGAATGCGCATCAAGGCAAAGTTCAAGTTCGCAATACGGACGCTGGTGGCGCATGTTTTAGCATCGTCTTACCTATCCTCAATTCGGATTCTGCAGAAATAAATTCCGTTTCCGCGGAATCTGCACCACATGAAACGCTTAGGGAGGTTGTATGAACAACATGGTACTAGTCGTTGAAGACGATGCGGGATTGCGCGAAGCGCTGATTGATACATTGATGATTTCAGGTATTGAATGCGTAGAAGCGAACAGCGCCGAGTCCGCAATGTTATTACTAAAGCAGCATAAATTTTCTTTAGTGGTGAGTGATGTGCAAATGGGGGCAATGAGTGGGCTCGATTTACTTCGCAGTATAAAACTCAATTACCCTGAGCTACCTGTTTTGATGATGACCGCGTATGCGACGATTGACGATGCGGTAGAAGCGATGCGTTTAGGGGCGATTGATTACATGGCTAAACCATTTGCACCGGAAGTGCTTTTGAACATGGTAAGTCGTTACCTACCTGAAAAGGAAAAAGAAACAGATGGGCCAGTTGTTGCAGATCCTAGTTCTTTGCAGTTGCTTGAGTTAGCCGCAAAAGTTGCTCGTTCAGATGCGAGTGTAATGGTCTTAGGCCCTAGTGGCTCAGGTAAAGAAGTACTCGCACGTTATATTCATGACAAGTCGCCTCGCAGTGGGGAAGCATTTGTCGCCATTAACTGTGCTGCGATTCCTGAAAACATGCTTGAAGCTACGTTGTTTGGCTATGAAAAAGGGGCATTTACGGGGGCAATCCAAGCCTGTCCAGGTAAATTTGAACAAGCGCAAAAAGGGACTATTTTGCTTGATGAAATTACCGAGATGGACCTCGCGCTGCAAGCGAAACTACTACGTGTACTGCAAGAGCGCGAGGTAGAGCGTCTTGGTGGTCGCAAGACAATAGAATTAGACGTGCGCGTATTAGCAACCAGTAACCGCGATTTAAAAGAAGCTGTTGCAGAAGGTAAATTCAGAGAAGACTTGTACTATCGACTTAATGTATTTCCACTCACGTGGAAACCGCTAAGTCAAAGACCTCTGGATATTGTTGTTTTGGCTGAACATCTAGTGGCGCGTCATTGTACTAAAGCAGGCCAAGTGATTCCAACGATGAGCGAAGCCGCAAAATATCGATTAATGCAACATTCTTGGCCCGGTAACGTCCGTGAATTGGATAACGTGGTGCAACGTGCATTGATATTGCATTCTCAAGGTCAAATTGAAGTCGGTGATATCTTCATTGAGAACTTTGAACCGAGTGAGGCTTTTGCTCAGTCTGATTCCAAAATGAATACCACCACAGTAAATGAGACGATTGTGGAGTCTACTCAACGTATCGAACCTGTCTGGCAGTTGAATGTTGCGGACGATGAAAGTGATGAAGGCTTTAGTTATAAGGCGGAGTTGCAAGACACTGAGCATAAAATCATTCTCGATACGTTGACGCGTTTTCAAGGTAAACGAAAAGAAGTTGCTGATGCACTAGGTATCAGTCCGCGAACTCTCCGTTACAAACTGGCTAAAATGCGCGATCTCGGTTTGCCAGTCCCTGCATAATTTAAACAAAAAGCGAGCAAACGCTCGCTTTTTTGATCCCGTCAACGAATTGGCATACAATATTATCAAGTAACTTATTGAAAATTAGTTACTTATTTTGGTATGAAAAATGCATTTACCCTATTAAGTAAATGTATCGAGGATACCAAAATGAATATTAACGCGACTTCGTTATTCCAAGAAATGCAGTCGATGGCGACGGAAGCTTCCAGAAACCGTGTAGAGTCGACTACAATTAAAACGGCTGCTCCTTCGTCAACAAATCAATTTGGTGATTTATTGGCAGATGCGATTAATACTGTTAATGGATTGCAAAAAGAGGCAAAATCCAAAGTAACAGCAATGGAAATGGGTGATCGCAGTGTATCATTAGCGGAAGTAATGATTGCGTCCCAAAAAGCATCTGTTGCGTTTGAAGCGACTGTCCAAGTGCGCAACAAACTAGTAGAGTCGTATAAAGAAATCATGAGCATGCCAGTTTAATTGGTAGTGGAGCAACATCGTGGCTACGAAGCAATCAACTGACCTAACGCTGACTGACGATTCTATGGAATCGGGCGCGGAAGGGGCAGAACAACAAGAGCAGAAGTCTGGCTATTTTGGTGCCTTAAGTGGCGTTGATATGCTGCGTCAAGTTACGTTGGTCATCGCGTTGGCGATTTGTTTGGCTATTGCAATTTTTATCATTATTTGGGCACGCCAACCGGACATGCGTCCACTAGGTAAATACCCGACTGAAGAACTTATTCAAACGCTTGATTTCCTTGACGCCCAAAAAATAGAATATCAGCTTGAAGGCAACACCATTATGGTGCCGGAAACGGAATACCAGAGTATCAAGCTACAAATGTCGCGTGAAGGTCTGACTCAAGAGCCGAGTAATGGTACGGATATCTTAATGCAAGATATGGGCTTTGGGGTAAGTCAGCGTCTAGAGCGTGAGCGTCTAAAACATTCAAGAGAGCAACAACTCGCTCGCACGATTGAAGAATTACAAGATATATCTCGTGCGAAAGTGTTGTTGGCCATTCCAAAAGAAAATGTTTTTGCGCGCATTGAGAAAAAACCATCAGCAACCGTCGTGGTGACACTGCGCCGTGGCAAAACATTAAATAGCGAAGAAGTTGATTCCATAGTCGACATTATTGCTTCGGCGGTACATGGACTTGAACCGTCTAAAGTAACCGTAACGGATCAAAATGGTAGACTGTTAAATTCAGGGTCTCAAGATTCGCTGTCGGCACGCTCACGTAAAGAATTTGAAATAGAACGAAAACGAGAACAAGAGTACCTTGAAAAAATTGATGGTATTCTGATTCCAGTGGTTGGACTTGGCAATTACACCGCGCAAGTTGACTTAACGATGGATTTTAGCGCAGTCGAAGAAACACAAAAACGTTACAACCCAGACCTTCCTGCTGTACGTAGCGAAACAACGTTTGAAGAAAATAACGTAGGTGGCCTTGCCGCTGGCATTCCAGGGGCTTTGACAAATCAACCTCCGGTCAATTCGAATATTCCAGAAGTGGCTAACGGTAGTAACGGTTCTAGCAGTGCGTCAAGTCGCTCACAAAAAGAAGCAACTCGTAACTATGAACTTGATACGACTATTTCTCATAAGCGCCAGCAAACCGGTGTTATCCGTCGAGTAAGTGTTTCTGTTGCGGTAGATTATATTCCGACACCGGGAGCGGATGGTAAAGCGACCTTAGCGCCACGTTCACAAGAAGAAATAACGAACATCCGCCGCCTATTACAAGGTGGTATAGGGTTTGACTTACAACGTGGCGATGCGCTTGAAGTCGTTACTGTCCCGTTTGTTCGTGAAGATTTAACTGAAGCTGCAGAGTTACCACTTTGGGAGCAAGAATGGTTCATCAAGCTCGCCCGTTTAGGTGCTGGTGCGTTAGTCATTATTGTACTCATCCTTGCGGTTGTCAGACCTATGTTGAAACGCCTCATTTACCCAGATGATACATTGGAAGCGTATGATGAAGATGCACTTACTGCTGGTGTAGACATTGGTGATAGTACTCTTGATTTGCTCAATACGGAATTTGACGCATCTGCAGTTGGTTTCAATTCGGATGGTACATTGCAGCTGCCCGATTTACATGGTGATGAAGATTTATTGAAAGCGGTTCGTGCGCTGGTTGCAAATGAACCTGAACTCTCGTCTCAAGTAGTAAAAGCATGGTTGACTGAAGATGACTGATGAAGAAAAAAAATTGCCCGCAGGTTATGATGTCAATAAACTCGACGGGGTTGATAAAGCGGCCATTCTGCTACTGAGTTTATCCGAAGAAGATGCAGCACAAATTTTAAAACACTTAGAACCAAAGCAAGTGCAGAAAGTGGGTATGGCAATGGCGTCGCTTGATGATTTGTCACAAGCTAAAATTGCGGCCGTTCATAACTTATTTATCGAACAGATCCAAAGCTTTAGTACGATTGGTTTCCAATCGGAAGAGTTTATTCGTAAAGCACTTACCGCAGCACTTGGTGAAGATAAGGCTGCAAGTCTTATCGATCAAATTGTCATGGGTTCAGGTGCAAAAGGCCTAGATTCATTAAAGTGGATGGATTCTAAGCAAGTAGCAAACATTATTCGCAATGAACACCCGCAGATCCAAACCATAGTTTTATCTTATTTAGAACCAGAACAATCGGCAGAGATTTTATCTCAATTTCCTGAAAAGGTTCGCTTAGACTTGATGATGCGTATCGCGAACTTAGAAGAGGTTCAACCTGCAGCACTTCAAGAACTTAATGAAATCATGGAGAAGCAGTTCGCAGGTCAAGCCGGTGCTCAAGCGGCGAAAATGGGTGGCTTGAAAGCCGCTGCAGACATCATGAACTATTTGGATACCAACGTAGAAGGCCAGCTTATGGATTCAATCCGTGAGCACGACGAAGAAATGTCGCAACAGATTCAAGATCTTATGTTTGTATTTGAGAACTTGTTGGATGTTGAAGACAGAGGTATTCAAGCGATCCTTCGTGAAGTTCAGCAAGATGTACTGATGAAAGCAATGAAAGGTGCTGACGATTCACTTAAAGAGAAAATTCTTAAGAATATGTCAAAGCGTGCGGCTGAGATGTTGGCAGATGACCTTGAAGCAATGCCGCCAGTTCGGATCAGTGAAGTGGAAGCTGCGCAGAAAGAAATCCTTTCAACAGCGCGTCGTTTGGCCGACTCGGGTGAGATCATGCTTGGCGGCGGCGGCGGTGAGGAGTTCCTATAAGCCATGGCAGATCCAAAAATGTACCGCGGCAAACCAATTCATTTAGACGAATCTGTAGAAGAGCTTCTAAAGAACTGGCCGATACCCGATGTGTCTCGAGATGAGAGAAAATTGCGTGGCCGTTCTACGGCCATGGGTACGCCACTTGAAGAAATATACAGAAAAAAAGAACACCTTCAAGATGAAGTGATTGAAACGCCTGATGAACCTGACTTCCCAAAACTAACGTTGGAAGAGCTTGAGCAAATTCGCCAAGATGCTTTTGACGAAGGTATCAAACAGGGCCACGAGCAAGGTTACATTGACGGTTTTGATAAAGGCGTTAGTGAAGGAAAAGAAGCGGGTTATAAAGAAGGTTTAGAGCTTGGGCGAACTCAAGGTTTCGAGGAAACGAAGCCTCTGATAGAAGAAAAGCTTGGTATGCTTGGTCAAATCTTTGACGCAATGCAATCTCCATTAGAGCGAATTGATGAGCAGGCTGAGAAACAAGTGGTTGCCTTGGCGGCTTCTTTGGCGGAAGCCGTTATTTTTAAACAGCTTTCGTTGGACCCTACGCTTATTCTTCAAGCACTAAAAAAGGCGATGGATGCACTACCGCTGAATGAAGCAAAAGTCAGAATTCACTTAAATCCTGAAGATTTAGAGTTAGTTAAAGACAGTTATGGTGAAAATGCTATTGCGGACAGAGGCTGGCATTTAATCCCTGAACCCACCTTAGAACGTGGAGGTTGTGAGGTCAAAACCGCTCAATCTTCTATCGATATGACGGTTAAAAACCGTATCCGTGAAATATTGGACACATTTTTGCATGATAGTGGTATCTAAAATACCAATGTCATGCATCAATGAGTGAAATCGAATCACCAGTCGCCAAGCGGCTGAGTAAATATCACAAGTTTATTAAACCCTATGCCGTTGCGGTTGCTGGCAGCCTAACGCGTGTAGTGGGACTCACTCTTGAAGCAAAAGGCCTTAGTGCGCCTGTTGGTAGTCAGTGTAAAATTGAAACGGCACGTGGATTTATCGATGCAGAAGTAGTCGGTTTTAATGATGACACGTTGTACTTGATGCCGAATGATCACATTTCGGGTGTGTTGCCAGGGGCCCGAGTTATTCCTAAATTGCATGACGCGGGCCTTCCTGTAGGTATGGGGCTGCTAGGTCGTGTGGTCGATGGGCTTGGTCGCCCGCTTGATGGACTTGGTGCCATTGATGCAGAAACTCACCTTAAGTTTGCCGCTGAACCAATAAATCCATTAGCAAGACGTCCAATCGACGCGCCGATGGACGTTGGCGTGCGAGCAATTAACAGCATTATCACGGTTGGACAGGGCCAACGTATGGGATTATTCGCGGGAAGTGGTGTTGGTAAATCCGTTCTGCTTGGCATGATGACCCGTGGTAGTGAAGCCGATGTGATTGTGGTTGGTCTTGTTGGCGAACGTGGCCGTGAGGTTAAAGAGTTTATCGAAGAAATTCTGGGTGTTGAGGGACGTAAACGTTCCGTTGTTGTTGCAGCTCCTGCTGATGCATCTCCGTTAATGCGTTTAAAAGGTTGTGAGAGTGCGGTAACGATTGCTGAGTACTTTCGAGACCAAGGATTAAACGTTTTGCTTCTCCTTGATTCTGTAACTCGGTATGCCATGGCGCAACGTGAAATCGCGCTCGCCGTCGGTGAGCCCCCTGCAACCAAAGGATACCCACCGTCGGTGTTTGCCAAATTACCCGCTTTGGTTGAGCGGGCTGGAAATGGTGGAGAAGGACAGGGATCCATCACCGCATTTTTTACCGTACTGAGTGAAGGGGATGACTTACAAGACCCAATTGCGGATGCAGCTCGTGCGATTTTGGACGGTCACATTGTTTTGTCACGCGAATTGGCGGACAGTGGTCATTACCCAGCCATTGACATTGAAAAGTCGATAAGTCGCGTGATGCCACAAGTTGTGTCTGAAAGTCACATGTTGCAGGCACGTACGGTAAAACAAATTTATTCACTCTATCAGCAAAACAGAGACATGGTGACGCTCGGTGCATACCAACGAGGTAGTGATCCTGCCTTGGACCAAGCAATTAACATGATGCCGTCGGTAAAACACTTTTTGCAACAAGGGATGAAGGACGTTATTACTTACGATGACTGCTTGCAAGGGCTTGCTCAATTATTAGGACAACGCTAATGGCTAACAACAAACTCGATCTATTGTATAAGCTTGAAAGTGAGAAAGAAGAAACGCTTCGCAAAACGTTTTTACAAGCTCAGCGTTATTTTCAAGATAATCAGCAAAAAATGAACGGCTTAAGCCAATTTCGTTTGGAATACATGCAGCAGCTACATGTGAAAGCCCAAAAAGGCTTAACGAGCAACACGTTTCGCCAATACCATTCCTTCATTAATAAGATTGAAGAGGCGGTTAATCAGCAAGCCAAAGTGGTAAATACCGCGAAGCAAGTTGTAGAACAACGACGTAAATTATGGATACAGCAACAGGCTAAAGCCAAAGCCATTGCGAAGTTAATTGAAAAGCAACAGCTTGCAATTAAACAAAAGCAAGACAAAGCAGAACAAAAAATGTTGGACGAATTTGCCACGATTCAGTTTTTCCAACGTCGTCACGCGGTGTAATTGGCACTTAACTTGCTTTATTAATAAATATTACGGCTTGATATGCCAAATCGGAAGTAAATTGCCGCAATCTCTTTGAGGTGAACTATGTTTTCAATCACGACTGCAGTTGCATCAAATCCAAAACAGGACAGCCAAAAATCGTTTATGGATGAAGATCTATCAAGCGAAAAGGGGGATGTTTTCGCCGAGGAGTTGGCATTTGCGGAAGAGAGAGTCGATAACCGTCAATTTCAACGTGATAAAAAGGTAACTGATACCGAAGTTACAGACAAATCACCTGAAAAATCGGCAAAAAAAACTGGTAATGAATTAGACCAACGAGAGTTAAATGCGGGTGATGAGACGTCTGATGATGATTCATTGCTTGAGCCGAACGACATTAAAGTAGATATAGAGTCTAAAGAAAAATCAGATTCAATGAACGAGTCTGAGCATGAAAATGATTTTTTAACGTTTCTACAATCGTCGTTGACCACGGTGACAACGGTTAAAAGTGGGACGTACAAAGGTGAAGTAGATACCTTAGATGAACGGTCATTAAATGATGTTAGTACGCTTTTGGGTGAAACGGCTTCAATAGATACAAATAATTCATTAGATGATGCGGCAGAACAAACGCTGACCTCAGATAGTCAAGCAGAGGCTATCACGAGTGAACTTAGTACGAAAAAAAGCACTGACAGTAAAAACGAAGTAAAAGCAACAAACCTCGATGAATTAGTCTCTAAAATGGAAAAGAGCGACAAGCAAGAAACGCTATCCAGTGTATCTTCAAGTAAGGACTCTAAGCCGGAGATAAAGTTTGCACAGCTACTTAAAAGTGAGCAAGTAAAAGAAGACGCAAATGTAAAGGCAATCGGACTCAAAGTAAATGAGCTTGAAAAGCAACTTAATAGTCTATCCGCAGAGGAACAAGGCAAGTTGAAAGCCTTACTTGAAGAAAAGCTTGAACAAGGTGTTTTGACGAAGGAAGAACGTCTTATTGCACGCCAGATAGAGAATGCACTTAATGAGGCAAAAAATGGAAATGTTACGCTTTCAGTAAAAGACTTTGTTTCTCAAAGTAGCGCTGTCAAAACGACAAATGAAAACAGTCAATCCGAAAATAACTCTAAAAGTCAGCCGACTACCGCTGCAAGTGTAACCAATCCCTTGGCAGCGCGAACTTCTGAAGTAGAAGCGGTTGAATCTATTGCTGATTCATCGCAATTGAGTGATGACGCGGATGTAACGGTTGGCTTAAAAGTAGCGAATAGTGAAAATAAAGCGCCTTCGGAAAAACGAGTCAATGAGCCATTAGTGTCTCCAATAGATAGTCAGCTTAGTAAAGGAGAGTCCAAAGATGTACAAGGTGAATCGAAAGTAGCAGCATCGACTAAAAGTGCAGACAAGACGGCTGTAGAAAACACTTTCTTTAACGCAAACGAAGAATCAGTGCTGCAAAAACAAAATGTTGAGCAGAAGCTTGATTTATCGAAAGTTAACGCGGATGTTTTAGATGAGACTGATGTTGAGCAAGAAGAGATCAGCGCATACCAAGACGCAGAGGAAACAAAGGGGCAGTTAAATGTTTCTGCCAAAACTACGGAGCAGCCTTCAGCCATTAATCGAGTCATGCAAACCATCGCGCAACTTGCTGATTCGAGCAACCAAATTGAGACTGCAGCCAACAAACAATTTGCAATGCAGGTAGAACAAGCCCAACATACCAATCATGCTCAGCAGGCAGCACAAAAAGTCGTAGTAGACCCTGAATTGTTGCAAGCGATGAATATTGCAAGACAAGACGCTGCAAAAGAGTTACAAAATCGCGTTTCAATGATGCTTAACTTGAACAATAAAGAGGCTGAGATCCGTTTAGATCCCCCTGAACTTGGCAGCATGCAAATCCGCATTCGTAGCGATGCTGAGCAAGCGCAAGTAAATTTTGTTGTACAAAATCAGCAAGCAAAAGAATTATTGGAGCAATCCATGCCAAAACTTCGTGAAATGTTAGCGGAGCAAGGTATAAACTTGGGTGAAAGCAGCATCGAACAGGGGTTTGCCGGTAATCAAGGTGATGGAGAATCGATGGGACAACAGGGCGCCCAACGTTCACCGAGTGAGCAGTCAGAGCCTCAAAACGTTGAAAACTTGGCAACAAAAGCAAAATCCTCAAGTTCAGCAATAGATTACTATGCCTAACAACTGCTATGCTATAACCACAATAGCGCATTTTTTAGAATAAAGTGGGTGAGAAGATGGCGGAAGATAATAACAGTCTTGAAATAGAAGAAACGGGCGGCAAGAAGAAACTTATTATAATCATCGCCGCAGCTGTTGTCGTTGTCGCAGGTATAATCGGCTTCTTTTTATTTTCTGGCTCGTCAGAAGAACCAGTAGAAACGCTGGCAGAAGAAGTACCCGCCACAGCTGCACCAGCGGCAAATGGTTCAAGTGCTCAAGTTGGAAGTGCGCTCTATGTAGCTATGCCAAGGCCCTTTGTATTTAACGTCCCAGGCGCCAGTCGAGACCGAATTGTACAAATTAAAGTACAATTATTAGTTCGAGGTGATGGAAACGAAGAAGTTGCTAAAAAACATATTCCACTCATTGAAGGTACACTGCTCAGCGTTTTCTCGACAACAACAGCAGATGAGTTAAGCACAACCGCGGGTAAAGAAACGCTCCGACTAACCGCGCTCGACAAAGTTCAAGATGCATTAACCAGTGTTGAAGGTAGCAAAGTTGTTGAGCGTGTGTTGTTCACCGGCTTTGTAATGCAGTAGAGGTAGAGTGTGAGCGATTTACTATCCCAAGACGAAATTGATGCGCTACTCCATGGTGTCGATGAAGTTGAAGAGGACGACATAAACGACGATGACGGTGAAGGCAGCTCCAAAGCCTTACAATATGATTTCTCTTCTCAAGATCGTATTGTCCGTGGTCGAATGCCAACGCTCGAGATCGTGAATGAGCGTTTTGCTCGACACATGCGTATTTCTCTTTTCAATATGATGCGTCGTACTGCCGAAGTTTCAATCAACGGCGTGCAGATGCTTAAATTTGGTGAATACATTCATACTCTGTTTGTTCCAACCAGTTTGAATATGGTGCGATTCCGTCCTTTAAAAGGGACTGGACTCATTACCATGGAAGCGCGATTAGTCTTTATCCTCGTAGATAACTTCTTTGGTGGGGATGGTCGATACCACGCTAAAATTGAAGGTCGTGAATTTACTCCTACCGAACGCCGTATCGTTCAGATGCTTCTAAAAATCATCTTTGAGGATTATAAAGAAGCTTGGGCACCGGTAATGGACGTGTCTTTTGAATATTTAGACTCAGAAGTAAACCCTGCGATGGCGAACATCGTAAGCCCTACTGAAGTGGTCGTCATAAGTTCATTCCACATTGAACTCGACGGTGGCGGTGGTGATTTCCACATTTCCCTTCCATATTCAATGTTAGAGCCGATACGAGAGCTGCTTGATGCCGGTGTGCAGTCTGATACAGAAGATACGGATTTGCGGTGGAGTAAAGCATTACGTGACGAAATTATGGACGTTGAAGTTGATCTGTCCACACAATTGCTTGAAATCGATTTGAGTTTAGCGCAGATCATGGACTTAAAAGCGGGTGACGTAATCCCCGTGGATATGCCTGAACACGTAACGGTATTTATAGAAGAGTTGCCGACCTTTAGAGCAAAAATGGGGCGTTCAAGAGATTTTGTTGCGCTTCAGATTAGCGAAAAGATTAAGCGACCAGAATCGGTTAAATCTGAGCTCCATGTCTTTACTAAAGGTGGTAAAAAGCTCGACAATGATGCCGAATTGGCTGAATTAGAAGAAGATCTACACTTGTCTGAAGGTGTTGATCTTGATTGGTAATCAAGGTTTTAGCAGGGTTTTAAAGTATGAGTGACGATCAAGATACAATGGATGAATGGGCAGCAGCCCTCGCCGAAGCAGAACAAGCTGATGTTGGTACAGAACCTGAAATTGCAGAATTAGAAGAGTTTTCTGAAGGTTCTGGAACGAAACTAAGTGCAGATGAGCGCAGAAAGTTAGATACGATTTTGGACATTCCTGTCACCATTTCGATGGAAGTAGGGCGTTCAAAAATCAATATTCGCAACTTACTCCAGCTTAATCAAGGTTCAGTCGTTGAGCTTGACCGCGTAGCGGGTGAACCGCTGGACGTGTTAGTCAATGGAACACTTATTGCGCATGGTGAAGTGGTCGTAGTCAACGATAAGTTTGGTATCCGTTTGACGGACGTCATTAGCCAAGTAGAGCGAATTAAAAAATTACGATGAGTGTGCTATTTTTAGCCTTGCTTGGTTTCAGTGGTTTTGCATGTGCTGCGAATCCAGCGGATGCACAAAACGTGATGACGATGATGACTTCATTGCTTGGAGTTGTGATCGTCATTTTGTTATTGGCATGGCTTGTAAAAAAATTAAATCCTCAGCTTGGTGCGTCTGAGCACTTTAAAGTCGTGAGAAGTATGCCCTTAGGCACAAAAGAACGATTGATGATTATTGAGTTAGACGATAAACAACACCTCTTAGGGGTAACGCCCAATAGCATTAATTACCTATATCAACTCGAGAAACCTTTGCCTCAAGCCGAAATGCCGATGATGGCGAAAGGGATTTCTGAACTGCTGAAGACTTCGAAAAAAATGAATAATGCTCTAAAGCTACTTATCTTCACAGCAATATTGTTTTATCTCCCGGGTGTCAATGCGGAAGGCATTGAAGCGTTGAGCATTACCACCACCCCTGATGGCACGCAGGAATATTCCGTAACACTGCAAGTGCTCGCGATAATGACGGCGCTGAGTTTTATTCCTGCCGCCGTCATTATGATGACATCATTTACGCGAATTATTGTCGTTCTTGGGATTTTACGGCAGGCAATTGGTCTTCAACAATCGCCTTCAAATCAAATATTGGTTGGTATCTCATTGTTTATGACTTTCTTTATCATGGGTCCTATATTCAGCCAAATAAACGACCAAGCATTACAACCGTATTTGAAGGACGAAGTTACTTCCATTCAAGCACTCGAAATTGCAAAAGAGCCAATGAAGGCATTTATGCTCTCTCAAACGCGTATTAAAGACCTCGAAACATTCGCTAAAATAGCGGGTTACGACAAACTCGATAAACCAGAAGATACGCCCTTTATAGTTATTATTCCGGCATTCGTCACATCGGAATTGCAAACCGCGTTTATTATCGGGTTTATGTTTTTCATTCCTTTCCTTATCGTTGATTTGGTTGTAGCCAGTGTACTCATGGCGATGGGTATGATGATGCTTTCACCGATGATTGTTTCTTTACCGTTTAAAATCATGCTTTTTGTGCTTGTAGACGGCTGGGGACTCGTCATGGGGACGCTCGCGCGAAGTTTCGGTTTGGGGGTGTAATGTGGAACCAGAAGTATTCGTCGATATTCTTAGTGATTCGCTTTTCTTAGTCATCAAGCTAGTGTCGGCGATTGTTGTTCCTGGTCTGATCGTTGGTTTATGTGTCGCAGTGTTTCAAGCGGCTACCTCCATTAACGAGCAGACACTGAGTTTTTTGCCCAGGCTGATTATTACTATCGTCGCGTTAATTATTGGTGGGCATTGGCTTACACAAGAACTGATGGACTTTTTTACCCGTCTCGTGGAAATGATCCCAGAAATCGCGGGGTGAAAAATGGAGTTTCCGTTTGCCGTTGTTATCCAGTGGTTAAGTGACTTCTTGTTACCGTTGGTGCGCGTTAGTTCGATGATGATGGTAATGGCGGGACTTGGTGCTCAGAACGTTCCGAGTCGAGTTAAACTCTCCATGGCGGTTGTAACTACGCTTGTGTTAGTGCCCGCGCTTCCACCGACTCAGTTTACCGATTTATTTTCCCTGTCGATGATATTTGTGGTGATCCAGCAGATGCTTATTGGTATCGCAATCGGATTTGCCTCTTTGTTACTTCTAAACACGTTCGTTATCGCAGGTCAAATTCTCGCCATGCAGACAGGATTAGGATTTGCCTCAGTCGTTGATCCCGCGAATGGTTTATCTGTACCTGCTGTTGGGCAATTCTACTTAATACTAGCAACGCTACTTTTTTTTGTTTTTAACGGACATCTGATGATGATCCAGATGGTTGCGTTTAGTTTTGAAACCTGGCCAATCAACGGGGAGTGGTGGCCAGTTGATAATTACTGGGATATTTTAATGTGGGGCGGGTGGATGTTTTCGACTGCCCTTGCGCTGTCACTTGCACCGTTGACTGCTATGCTTGTTATTAACATCTCCTTTGGCATCATGACTCGGGCAGCGCCACAGATGAACATATTCTCAGTGGGCTTTGCGTTTACACTGGTTGCTGGTTTAATGATTATTTGGGCAACAATGGGGAATTTCATCACACAGTATGAGTTTCAATGGCTCAAAATGGTTGAACTAATGTGTGGCATGATTGGTTGTAGCGTGTAGGTGTAAAGAATGGCTGAAGATTCAGGTCAAGAAAGAACCGAAGAACCCACCAGTAAAAAAATTGATGAAGCTCGTAAAAAGGGGCAAATAGCCCGTTCAAAAGAATTGGGGACAACCTTTGTTCTTATTTTTTCTGCAATTGCACTGCTCATGTACGGACCCGGTATAGCAAAAGGTTTATATAACTTGATGGGCCGTATGCTCACTCTTAATCGCAATGAAACCTATGATACGACTAAAATGTTTGCCGTATGGGGAAGTGCATTCAGTGAATTGATTTTCCCCATGGCCATGTTTGTGTTTGTCGTTGCGCTTGCGGGGATAATAGGAAACACCTTGTTAGGTGGTTTCAATTTTAGTTGGGAAGCTGCCTCTCCAAAACCGAGTAAAATGTCGCCGATGAAAGGCTTTAAGCGAATGTTTGGTGCTCAAGCGGGTATAGAGTTAGTTAAAGCTATCTTAAAGTTCTCGCTTGTCGCCGGGTTTGCGATTTTACTTATTCAAGGTTACTTCTATGAAATTCTCCATTTAAGTATTGAAAGTCCGCCTCAAAGCATCGTGCATGCGCTGGAAATTCTAGCTTGGATGTTCTTAGCATTGAGCTGTACGCTTATCATCATTTCTGCAATTGATGCGCCATATCAAAGCTATAATCACCACAAGCAATTGAAAATGACGCTTCAAGAAGTTAAAGACGAATATAAGAACTCTGAAGGTGACCCGATGATAAAGGGTCGTATACGTCGTATGCAGCGTGAAATGTCACAGCGAAGAATGATGCAGGACGTTCCCGATGCAGATGTGGTTGTAACGAACCCAACTCATTATTCAGTTGCGCTCAAATATGATACGGAAAAGGCTGGTGCCCCGATGGTCATTGCTAAAGGGGTGGACGAACTAGCAATGCAAATCAGAAAAGTCGCAATTGGTAATGATGTCCCAATTGTCGAGTCACCGGCATTAACTCGTTCGCTCTACCATACAACGGAAGTGGGTGACCAGATACCGGAGCAACTCTTTACGGCCGTCGCTCAGGTGCTTGCGTATGTGTTCCAGTTGAAGCGTTTCAATAAGGGTCGTGGAAAGAGACCGGTGCCTTTGAAAAAAGAATTACCGATCCCAGACAACTTAAAGCATTAACATTAACTTTCAGTTCTACTGGAATAGTTATTGCTTTAAACTTAGTGCGTCAATTTATTTTCATAAGATAACCTATGGATTTTAAAGCAGTTCTAGACCAGTTTAAACAAAATAGAAATGACTATCTCAAAGGGATAGGCACCCCGATTATTGTTTTGGCCGCGCTCGGTATGGTTATTTTACCCATGCCGCCGTTTTTGCTAGATGTGCTTTTCTCCTTCAATATCGCACTTGCACTCGTTGTGTTGTTAGTCACGGTTTATACGTTGAAACCACTTGAGTTTGGTATGTTCCCTTCTGTTTTGCTTATTGCAACTATCTTACGACTCGCGCTAAACGTAGCCAGTACACGAGTTGTACTACTAGAAGGACACAATGGGGGGGACGCAGCAGGTAAAGTAATCGAAGCGTTTGGCTCTGTAGTCATCGGTGGTAATTACGCGGTTGGTCTTATTGTGTTTATCATTTTGATGGTCATTAACTTTGTCGTAATCACCAAAGGTGCTGGCCGTATTTCGGAAGTTTCCGCTCGTTTTACCTTAGACGCGATGCCGGGTAAACAAATGGCCATTGACGCAGACTTAAACGCGGGATTTATTTCCGCGGAAGATGCGAGAGCTCGTCGTGAGGAAGTAACTCGCGAGGCGGACTTTTACGGTTCAATGGACGGTGCGAGTAAATTCGTAAAAGGGGACGCGATAGCAGGCCTTGTTATTCTCTTTATCAATATTATCGGTGGTTTATTTGTTGGGATGATCCAACATGACCTTAGTTTTTCTCGTGCGATGGAAGTGTACACACTTCTCACTATCGGTGATGGTCTTGTCGCGCAAATTCCTTCACTTCTGCTTTCCATTGGTACGGCCATCGTGGTAACGCGTGAAAATGCGTCTCAAAACATGGGTGAGCAGGTTCAAAAACAATTAGGCAATGAAAAATCGCTTTTTATTGCTTCAGGTATCATGTTTATTATGGGCGTTGTGCCTGGGATGCCCCATCTTGCATTCCTAGGGTTTGGTACTTTTCTAGCTTATCTAGCTTATTATCTACAGAAGCAAAAAGCAAAAGCAGAAACGGAAGCAGCCGAAATGGAAGCGAAAGGTGGTGCCATTGCCGCGAATAAATCCAGTCAGTTAGATCAAAAAGAACTCGGCTGGGACGACGTACAGCCAGTAGATGTTATTGGATTGGAAGTTGGCTATCGTTTGATCCCATTGGTTGATCAAGCTCAAGGCGGTGAACTGCTGAGTCGCATCAAAGGCGTCCGTAAAAAGCTTTCACAAGAACTCGGTTTCCTTGTTCCGCCAGTGCATATTCGAGATAATTTAGAACTGGACCCGAATGCGTATCGAATCACGCTCATGGGAGTTGCAACAGGCGAAGGTGAGCTTAAACATGGCGATGAGTTAGCAATAAATCCAGGCCAAGTATTCGGTCCGATCAATGGCGTTGCTACTCGAGATCCCGCGTTTGGTCTGGATGCGGTATGGATAAAACCTGACCAAAAAGATGAAGCACAGTCTCTGGGCTATACCGTAGTCGATGCCGCAACGGTAGTCGCTACGCACATTAGTCAATTGTTAACCAATAATGCTTCGTTGTTATTAGGTCATGAGGAAGTTCAGAATTTACTTGATATGTTGGCGAAAAGTCATCCTCGATTAGTCGAGGGCTTAGTACCTGATATTTTACCGTTAACAACGGTAGTTAAAGTGCTGCAAAATTTACTCAACGAAGGGGTTGCCATTCGTGACATGCGTACGGTTGTGCAAACCTTAGTGGAGTATGGTCCACGTAGCCAAGACCCTGACGTACTCACGGCTGCCGTGCGAATTTCACTTCGCCGACTCATCGTGCAAGATGCGGTTGGCAATAACGACGAAATCCCTGTCATAACATTGGCGCCTGAGTTGGAACAGATGTTGCATAACTCATTACAGAACGCAGGTGATGAGGGCGCAGGTATCGAACCTGGTCTTGCAGAGAGGCTTCAAAACTCATTGAGAGAAGCTCATCAGACGCAAGAAATGCTAGGCGAACCTTCCATCTTATTAACCTCTGGAATGTTACGAAGTGTGCTATCAAGATTTGTTAAACACACGATTCCAGGCCTTCGAGTGATGTCATATCAAGAAGTGCCGGAAGAGAGACAAATCAAAATAGTAAGCTCAGTTGGACAGCAATAGTGAGTAAGGGGTTGTCAAATGAAGATCAAACGTTTTTTCGCAAAAGACATGCGTACTGCATTGAAAGAAGTGAAGGAAGAACTTGGTCCGGATGCAGTGATTATGTCGAACAAGAAGTTGGCTGACGGTGTTGAAATCGTAGCTGCGGTAGACAATGATCGTGCGCCACAAACAACGCCAGAACAACCACAAGCTCCAATTCAAGCAGAGAAGAAAATAGCACCGGTTGCTCCTCGTATCGTACGTCCTGAGCCCGCTCGAGCTAAGCCAGAGTCTCAAGCACAAGTAGCTGATTCATTACAAGCATTATTAGAAAGACAAGCTTCAGCGCGTCCACGTTCACCAGAGCTTGCTTCGATGTTTTCTGAATCAGGCATTGACACAGAAAAAGCATTCGCGCCAAAAATGCCTACTCACAAAACGGCGCGTCCTCAATTTGCACAACCTAAAGCGCAATCTCAATGGGATATGGCAGATGAACTTGATTCAGGATTTGGCGATGAAGTAGATCTTCGTCAAAATGCTGACGCTGGCTCAAGTGAAATGTTAAAGATGCGCGAAGAAATGAATGCGATTCGTCAACTTCTTGAATTCCAACTTTCAGGTTTAATGCAGCAAGACCTTGCTCGTCGCGACCCAACGCGTGCTTGTTTAATTGAGCGTTTGAAAGGCATGGGAATTGAAGAATCGGTGGCGGATCAGATGGCTTGCTTTATTCCCGATGACGTATCACGCAAAGAAGCGTGGAACGCGCTGTTATCAATGGTGGAAAACCAACTCCACACAACAAACAATGAAATCTTACGTCAAGGCGGCGTTTTCGCGTTAGTTGGCCCAACGGGTGTGGGTAAAACGACGACTGTTGCAAAGCTAGCAGCTTTGGGGGCACAAAAGTTTGGCGCTGACCAAGTTGCATTAATCACAACAGATACTTACCGTATTGGCGCTTATGAGCAACTTTCAACATATGGTCGCATCATTGGTTGTCCAGTTAAACAAGTAAAAGATGCACAAGAATTGTCAGAAGTGTTATATCATTTACGCAACAAACGCTTAGTCTTGATTGACACAGCAGGTATGAGTCAGCGAGACTTACGCTTAACAGAGCAATTAAATACGCTCATGAAGAATGCACGCGTTGATATTCGCAGCTATCTTGTATTAAGCGCAACAGCGCAAATGAACGTACTTCAAGAGACGGTGCGCCACTTTAAGAAAGTAAATTTAAGTGGTTGTATCTTCACAAAACTTGATGAAAGTCTAAGTTTAGGCGAGATTATAAGTGTAGCGATTCAAAATCGTCTGCCAATCGGGTATCTTACTAATGGTCAGCGTGTGCCAGAAGACATCCGAGTTGCAAATGCTGAAAAACTCGTTAAAAAGGCTGAGCAATTATTCATTAGACGTTCAAAAGCTCAACATTCGAGACCTGTACCAGTGGCGTCTCAAGCAGTAGGAATGTATGATTAACACAGTATTAGATCAAGCAAGTGGTCTGCGAAGAATGAATCAAAAGAATAACCACGGCGTCAAAGTCATAGCAGTAACAGGCGGTAAAGGTGGAGTTGGGAAAACGAACGTTTCTCTTAACACTGCAATCGCAATGGGACAACAGGGGCATCGGGTACTTGTACTTGATGCTGACTTAGGTCTTGCTAATTGTGACGTAATGCTTGGCTTACGCGTTGAGAAAAACCTTTCGCATGTACTTTCCGGTGAATGTGAACTTGATGAAATCTTAGTTGAAGGACCTGCAGGTATTAAAATTGTGCCTGCAACGTCAGGCTCGCAGAACATGGTTGAGCTAACCCCTGCAGAACATGCTGGCTTAATTCGTGCGTTCAGTGAGCTTAACACAGAATTTGATGTGCTGATTGTTGATACGGCAGCGGGCATCTCTGACATGGTGTTAAGTTTTTCCAGAGCAGCGCAAGACGTTATGGTTGTCGTATGTGACGAGCCAACGTCTATTACCGACGCCTACGCTTTGATAAAAGTACTTAGCCGTGAACACGGTGTATATAAATTTAAAATTGTTGCCAACATGGTGCGAAGTCTCCGTGAAGGCCAAGAATTATTTGCTAAACTTTCTAAAGTGACCGATAGATTCTTGGATGTAGCGCTTGAGTTGGTGGCGACAATTCCTTTCGATGAAAACATGCGAAAGTCATCTCGTCGTCAAAAGACGATTGTTGAATTATTCCCTAATTCTCCAGCCGCCGTAGCGTTTAGAGGCCTTGCTTCAAAAGCTGCTAAATGGCCAATTCCACATCAGCCATCAGGCCACTTAGAATTTTTCATTGAACAACTCGTAAACGGATAGGTATGGCATTGGTAAATAAGACCATGGGATATCAGACCACAGACTACCTCGGACAACTCGTGGAGCGACATGCTCCGCTGGTTAAAAAAGTGGCGTGTCATCTCTTGGCAAGGTTACCAGCAAGCGTACAACTAGACGACCTGATCCAATCCGGTATGATTGGTCTAATTGAAGCGAGCAAAAATTTTGACGCGACAAAAGGGGCGAGTTTCGAAACCTTTGCTGGTATTCGGATCCGTGGTGCTATGTTGGACGAAATTCGCCGTGGTGATTGGGCTCCACGCTCTGTTCATCGCAATAATAGGATGGTTGCAGAGGCGATTTCCGAGCTTGAAGGAATACTTGGTCGAGAGCCAAAAGATACTGAAATAGCTGAAAAACTTGATATTACGTTAGATGAGTACCATCATATTTTACAGGACGTAAATTCGAGCAGAATTTTGGGGATTGAAGATCTCGGGGTGGACGAAGATGTAATAACTACCGCAGATCAAGATTTGTCACTGGACAAACCGTTTAATGTTGTTAAAAATGAGCGCTTTAACCAATCTCTCATTGATGCAATTCAATCCTTACCGGAAAGAGATGCCTTAGTTTTGTCGTTGTATTACAACGACGAAATGAATTTAAAAGAAATCGGGCAGATACTAGATGTAAGTGAATCTCGTGTTAGCCAAATTCATGGTCAGGCAATGATTCGGCTTAAAGCTAAAATCAATGACTGGATCAACTAAAGATACAAATAAAATGGGTTCAAACCTCACTGGAGGATGTTTTGGATAAGAACATGAAAATTCTCGTGGTTGACGATTTCTCGACGATGCGTCGAATCATCAAAAACCTGCTCAGAGATTTAGGTTTTACAAATGTTCAGGAAGCCGATGACGGTAGTACAGCTTTGCCAATGTTGCAAAACCAAGAGTTTGACTTTGTAGTCACGGATTGGAACATGCCAGGCATGCAAGGCATTGATTTGCTCCGTGCAATTCGTGCAGATGACAAGCTTAAGCATATTCCAGTTTTAATGGTTACTGCAGAAGCTAAGAAAGAACAGATAGTAGCGGCAGCGCAGGCTGGTGTGAATGGTTATATTGTTAAGCCGTTTACCGCGGGCACACTAAAAACGAAACTCGAAAAAGTGTTTGAACGTTTAGGCTAAAATAACCAGAAGGAGAGGCTTATGTCGGCTAATGCTGCGCCTCAAATCAGTCTTGAACAAGCTAAGCAGCTTGTTGCATACCTAGAGCAAGGTGAACAAGAAAAAGCGGACCAGCTCATTTTGGAAGCTGCAAGTAAAGAGCAGTCAGAGCTCTTTGCTGAGGTAGGCAAATTAACTCGCCAACTTCACGAGTCGCTAAAAAACTTTGAACTAGACACGAGATTGACGGACCTCACGACAGAAGCACTTCCTGATGCTAAGCAACGCCTAAATTATGTAATGGAAATGACTGAAAACGCGGCTAACAAAACCATGGACGCCGTGGAAGCAAGTCTTCCTCTCGCACAACAGTTATCTGAAGATATTTCCCATATTAAACCGACATGGGATAGGTTGATGAATCGCGACATTCAGCTTGGCGAGTTCAAGTCGTTATGTCATGACATCGACCGATTTATGCAGACCTCTCCGAACCGTACCGAAGAGTTGCAATCTTTGATGACTAACGTTTTGATGGCGCAAGATTATCAAGACCTTACTGGCCAGGTTATTCGCAGAGTAATAGAACTGGTTAGGGAAGTTGAAGACAGCCTAATTCATCTACTAACTGTATTCGGAACCGCAGACGAAAGCTCAATAAAACAAAAACGAGCTGAGCCGAAAGTTGTCGTCAGCGATCCAAATGAATTGTCGGGGCCGGAAGGACCTATTATTGACCCAGACGCTAGAGATGATGTGGTTTCAGGCCAAGATGAGGTCGATGATTTGCTATCCAGTTTGGGCTTCTAATAGGAGAGTATGTGCATGAGCTTTGAAGTCGATGAAGATATATTACAAGACTTTCTTGTTGAAGCCGGCGAAATACTAGAGCAGCTTTCCGAGCAGTTAGTTGAGCTCGAAAATAACCCCGAAGACAGAGAGCTTTTGAACGCTATTTTCCGTGGATTCCACACGGTAAAGGGTGGCGCAGGCTTTTTGAGCATGACAGAACTTGTTGATGCGTGTCACGGTGCTGAAAACGTGTTTGACGTATTGCGTCAAGGGCAACGTAGGGTGTCGCCAGAATTAATGGACGTCATTTTACAAGCATTGGATACCATCAATGAAATGTTTGGTCGTATTCAAAATCGCGAGCAACCTGATCCAGCGGATCCAGGACTACTCGAAACTCTCCACGATTTAAGCCGACCTGAATCCGAAGACCAGCCCAAAGCTCACACCTCTGTTGCTGAAACTCTGGAACAGCCCGAACCTGTTGCAGAGCATGTTGAAGCTGCACCTTCAACGGCCGGTGGGGAAGATCCATTTGAATTCGATGATATCTTTTTTGAAGCATCAAACAGTGCTAAACCTGCTGCTGAAGCGGATAACGGCATTGATGAAATCACGGAAGATGAGTTCGAGGCATTACTTGATGAATTGCACGGTGCTGGAAAAGCGCCAGCCGTAGGTGGCGATTCAACGCCCGTGAACGCGAGCCGAGATGACGGTGATATTACGGATGACGAATTCGACCAACTTTTAGACGAATTACATGGTGTCGGACAATTTGGCAGTAATGCTGCTATAGAGTCAGCGCCAGCTCCATCGGCGCCTAAAGCAGCAGCTCCAACGCCATCAGCAAAACCGACGTCGTCTGGTGATGAAGATATTAATGATGACGAGTTTGAAGCTCTGCTTGACGAGCTACACGGTAAAGGTAATGCACCTAAAGCGGTTGAAGAGGTGCCTGAAAAACCGAAAGCGGCAACGCCTCCTCCAGCCAAACCTGCTCCTGCACCAGCTCCGAAAGCTGCCGCTCCAGTAGCGAAGCCACAACCTAAAGCTGAACCAGTTGAAGAGAGAGCCACGCCGGCATCTGCAGCTAAAAAAGCTCCGCCAGCGGCACAAGCTGAGACAACTGTTCGTGTTGATACAAAACGCTTAGACCAAATTATGAATATGGTTGGCGAATTGGTGTTAGTGCGTAATCGCTTGGTAAGCTTAGCGACCAATGCGAGTAGCGAAGCAATGGGTAAAGCAATCTCTAACCTAGATGTCGTGACAGCCGACCTTCAAGGGGCTGTAATGAAAACTCGAATGCAGCCAATTAAAAAAGTGTTTGGTCGCTTCCCTCGAGTTGTACGCGACCTTGCTCGTAGTTTGAGAAAAGACATCAATCTAGTGCTGGAAGGTGAAGAGACCGATTTAGATAAAAACCTGGTTGAAGCACTCGCCGATCCGCTCGTCCACTTAGTCAGAAACTCAGTAGACCACGGTATTGAAATGCCAGACGTGCGTGAAGCCGCCGGAAAACCAAGACAAGGGACCGTAACGCTTTCAGCATCGCAAGAAGGTGACCATATACTTCTAACCATCCGTGATGATGGTGCAGGTATGGATCCTGAAAAGCTTAAAAAGATTGCGGTGACAAAAGGCGTAATTGATTCAGACCAAGCTAGTCGTTTATCTGATACTGAGGCCTATAACCTCATATTTGCCCCCGGTTTCTCCACAAAAGAGCAAATCTCTGATATTTCAGGTCGTGGTGTGGGTATGGACGTTGTTAAAACGAAAATTACTCAACTGAATGGCTCGGTAAATATTCAATCAGAACTTGGTGTAGGTACTGTACTTGAAATCAAGGTACCGCTCACACTTGCTATTCTACCGACCTTAATGGTCATTGTTGGTGAGCAAACCTTTGCATTACCGCTTGCAGGTGTTAACGAAATTTTCCACCTCGATTTGACAAAAACGAATGTCGTGGACGGTCAATTGACGATAATCGTAAGACAAAAAGCGATCCCTCTTTTCTATCTTGAACACTGGTTGAAAAAAGGCGCTGATCGTTCTCGTCGTAAAGCGGAAGGTCATGTTGTCATCGTGCAGATAGGAACCAAGCAGGTTGGTTTCGTTGTGGATTCGCTTATTGGACAAGAAGAAGTGGTTATTAAGCCTTTAGATGCACTTCTCCAAGGTACTCCTGGTATGGCCGGTGCAACCATCACTTCTGACGGTGGAATTGCGCTTATTTTAGACGTACCAAATCTATTAAAACACTATGCTAGTAAGTAGGAGCTAAGGCTCCACCACGTACTAAGAAAGTATGAATGTGGTGCTTAGGCACCACTTTTTAGATCTGAATTTGAGACGAGTAGCCAATGGCAGTCAAAGTATTAGTTGTAGATGATTCGAGCTTCTTTCGCCGCAGAGTTACAGAAATATTAGAGCAAGACCCTGAAATCAAGGTAATTGATTTTGCAGTAAATGGTCAAGAAGCGGTTGAAAAAGCAGCGAAATTGCGACCCGATGTGATCACAATGGATGTCGAGATGCCTGTGTTGGATGGCATAAGTGCAGTAAAACAAATTATGCAATCGAATCCGACACCCATCCTTATGTTTTCATCGTTGACGCGAGAAGGTGCAAGTGCCACGTTGGACGCGCTCGATGCGGGGGCATTAGATTTCCTTCCGAAGAAATTTGAAGACATTGCGCGAAATAGTGACGATGCGATTAAGTCGCTGCAAAATAAAGTTAAGGAAATTGGACGTAGGCGTTTACCTCGTTTTGTTCGACCATCCTATACACCTTCAGCTTCAGCGCCAGCGCCAAATACGCCACTTTCAAGTGGGCTGAGTAGACCATCTATTGCGCAACCAGATAGAACGTTTTCTCGTTCAAGCGCACCTGTAAGCCCTGTGTCGCCTATAACCAGTGCCAGAGCCTCAGGTAAAAAATATCAACTAGTGGCTATTGGTACCTCGACAGGTGGGCCTGTCGCATTGCAAACGATTTTAACGCAATTACCGGCTAACTTCCCGCACCCTATTTTGCTTATCCAGCATATGCCTGCGGCCTTTACACCCGCTTTTGCACAACGCTTAAATACGCTATGTAAAATTAAAGTGAAAGAAGCCGAGAATGGTGACCGTCTGCAAGCGGGTGTTGCGTATTTGGCTCCAGGTGGTCAGCAAATGATGGTTGAAAGTCGCGGTGGTTCAAGAACCTTGCGCGTGTTTGAAGATGACAGTGCAAGAATAACGTATAAACCATCTGTTGATGTCACGTTTGCGAGTGCCGCAAAAGCCTATAGCGGTGACGTACTCGCAGTTGTGTTAACTGGGATGGGCGCCGACGGGCGAGATGGCTCTCGATTGCTAAAGCAAGCTGGAGCAACTATTTGGGCACAAGATGAAAAAACCTGTGTGGTTTACGGTATGCCTGCGGCGGTTGCCAATGCAGGGCTTGCCGCAGAAAGTCTGCCTTTGCAGGACTTTGCTCAGCGCATTGCCAAAGAAGTAGGATGCTGAGTTTTAACTCAATTATATTTTCGCTGTAGGCTAAAATTTGGTTGCGATAGGTGTTAATGTAATCAAGATTTATAGATTAAGGAACGGTTTTTAGTCGTGAAGATTTGGACAGTAGCAAACCAAAAAGGTGGAGTAGGGAAAACGACAACGACAGTAAGCCTTGGAGGAATACTCGCGCTACAGGGTAAGCGTGTACTTCTTATTGATACTGATCCACACGCCTCATTAACATACTACTTTGGCATCGATTCTGAACAGCTCGAAGTGAGCGTTTACGATATCTTTGCTCGCGGTACTCAAATGGCGAGCGAAGAAATTCTCCAGTCTCTTTGTCCTTCTACGATTGAAAATTTGGATATATTGCCTGCAACCATGGCCATAGCGACACTAGACAGAAGCATGGGTCATAAATCTGGCATGGGTTTGGTATTGAAAAAAGCCTTGGCCAAAATCAGTGAGCATTATGACTACGCTATTTTGGATTGTCCGCCGGTACTTGGTGTTCTTATGGTAAATGCGCTTGCTGCGAGTGAGCGGATTTTAGTGCCTGTTCAAACTGAATTTTTAGCCTTGAAAGGTTTGGATAGGATGATGCGTACCATGGAGTTGATGCAAACATCTCAAAGTAAAGCATATCAATACACTATTATCCCAACGATGTATGACAAACGAACAAAAGCGTCATTAGAGGCGTATAAGTCGTTGTTAGATACTTATGGTGACAAAGTATGGCCAGGCGTTATCCCTGTTGATACAAAGTTTCGAGATGCAAGCCTTTCACAAAAAGTGCCTGTAGAATATTGCCCGAAATCTCGGGGTGTATATGCCTATAAAGCATTGTTAGATTATTTAATGCAGTTGGATTAAGCGAATGAACAAGCACCTGTTTGCAAATGAACAAGTGATGAAACAATACCTCAATGCGTTACTTACCGAAGAGGAAGTCGCTTACGCGCCAGAGTTGGACAAAACACCGCTCAAATCTGCTGCGGTTACAGAAGTGTCGCCAGTTGCAAAATTACTAGAGCAAGTTCGACCAGAAATTGCCGAAGAAATAACCGAACTTCCAGAAATAGAAGTCGAAGAAGAACAAACGGTTGAAGTTACTGTCGAAGATGTAACCATTGAGCCCGTGCAAGATGTAAAAGAGCTTGAGAATCAGCAAAATAGTACTATTATCAAAGAGCAAGAAGAACAATCTGCTAAAGTTGATAGCAAAAGCGCGTATTTTGATGGCGAGTTTCAGGCCTTATTCTTTGATGTAGCCGGACTTACGCTTGCAGTACCGCTTAAAGCACTCGGTGGTATTCATCAATTAGGTGATATTAACCAATTGTTTGGAAAACCAAAATGGTTCCAAGGTGTCATGTTGAACCGTGAACAGAAGCTTAGTGTAATTGATACGGCTCGTTGGGTTATGCCCGAGAAATATACACAAGAGCTCGCTGACAACCTCGATTACCAGTACCTTATTATGCTTGGGGACAGTAGCTGGGGCTTGTCAGCTGAAAAGTTGGTGAATAACATAACGTTACAGCCAGACGATGTAAAATGGCGCACATCAGCAGGGAAACGCCCTTGGTTAGCTGGTGTGATTAAAGAAAAAATGTGCGCTTTGATAGATGTAGATAATTTAATAGAACTGTTGGAAAAAGGGCTCGATAGCCGAGAGCAATAGCCTTTTTGTTCAGCAAGTCCAATAGATCGTACTTTGGAGTTTTACCATGGGCCAAGACAGACTACTTTCAGCAGATAAAAGTGCAGATAGTAACGACGAAATTTTGCAGTGGGTAACGTACAAGCTTGAAGCGGAAACTTACGGTATTAACGTAATGCAGGTTCAAGAAGTACTAAGATACACTGAAATAGCGCCTGTACCGGGTGCACCTGATTATGTACTTGGTATTATTAACTTACGTGGTAACGTCGTAACAGTTATTGATACTCGTGCGCGTTTCGGTTTGCCAAGCGCTGAAGTGACGGACAACTCTAGAATCGTTATCATCGAAGCTGAAAAGCAAGTAATTGGTATTTTGGTTGATAGCGTTGCTGAAGTCGTTTATTTACGTAGCTCTGAAATTGACAGCGCTCCGAATATTGGAACGGAAGAAAGCGCGAAATTCATTCAGGGTGTTTCAAACCGTGAAGGCGAGTTGTTAATTCTTGTTGACCTCAATAAGCTATTAACTGACGACGAGTGGGACGAGTTGAGCCACATCTAACGTGTCAGAAGCAGTCCAATTTTATTTATTACTCGGTTTAACGATTGTCTCAAGTACGCTAAGTGTAGTGTGCTTGGGGCTTTTTGTTGTTGCGCGAAAAAACAGCGAAACACAACGAAAACACTTTATCGACCACGTTAAACGCACTGAGAGCTTTACTCAACAATTGCAGATCTTACGTAGTGAAATTGCAGAAGTAAGAGCCGGTTTATTGAGTATGAGCAAACGTATTGTAAATTGTGAGCAGGTAAGCCACGAGTTAGCGCAGTCAGTCTCCGCACAAAAATATGATGATCCGGAAGCGAAAATTTATTCGCGAGCGGTGAAAATGATAGAGTTAGGTGCTGATTTAGACGAAGTGATGCGGGAATGTGAAATCCCTCAAGCAGAAGCCGAGCTACTTATGACGCTGCACTTTAAACAAAAATAGTCGTTCTCCACAGCTTGTCTGCCAAATATTCTCTAGTCTCACTCCATATCTTCTGCACTAGGCACGAATATCCAGCTTTCCTTTTAGGCCTTTCCAGCCAGGTGGAAATTTGCCCTGAAGGATATATGAAAATGCGATTAACTCAGCGATGACGTAGTAAAGTTCTCTAGGTATTTCATCGTGCAAATTCAACTTCGCGAGAGAGTCAAATAACTGCTCATCTTGATGGACGAGTATGCCTTTTTCTTTTGCCTTGGCAACAATTTCGTCCGCAAGGTTGCCAAATCCCTTGCTAACAACTTCGGGCGCTTTACCCGCCTCATAAAGCAATCCGATAGCTGATTTTTGTTTAATAGAGTCGCCCACAATGTCTCCTTATACTTTCAGATTGACGATAGCATGAGAGGAATAAAATTGGTTAACTTGCTCGGGATTTTCGCTGAGTGAAATATCACCCACTTGGAGTCCGTGAGAGGCGAGTTTCTCCCTTAATGCATCAAGATGAGGGGTCGCTAAAGAGACGACCGCTTTGGTATCTGCCACTAAATCACAATCTAAGGCTTTGTCCATTAACTCTGCTTGTGCTGACAACTTGCCATAAGGTGTTAAGTCAAAATTTAAGCGTACAAACCAGACGGTCTTTTCAGGTAAATGTGCTTTAGCTGGTTTTTTATATTTGCCTATTTGTAGTTCCGTTTGTCTTTGTTCTACGTTTTGTTTTGTAGGCAAAAACAAATTGATCAACCAATTGTTTTCATTGGATTGCTGCTGATTAAGTTGCTGAGTACCAACATGACTAAATTGATTTTGGATTTTGCTTAGGTCGCCACTTAGCTGCTCTAATTGACTCGTTTGCATGAGCGATTGCACGAGATGTTGAATTTGATTTATTTTCTGGTTGGGAAATAGGGCAGTAACTAAAGCTTCAATGCGCTCCGCGGGAGAAACGTTCTCTGGGCGTGTTTGAATGGCTTTTGGCACGGCAAGAAAAGTCACCAGTAATTTGTCTAGTGCCTGTAAAAAGGGACTTTGTACAGGAAGGTTGTTCGTCACAGAGGATACATGCTGACTTATTGCCACGGGATGGAGTGAACGCTCATCCCACATGCGCTCAAAGGCTTGATTCACTAATCGCTGCAGTTCTGGTGGGAATTGCCTCGCAGATGTTTTAACTTCATCAATAGTTTTAGACAGTTGTAATCCTGGGTCACGAGCAAGATGTTCTTGTTTAGCCCATTTGGCACTTAGTAGGCGCTCTATCGGGCCCGATGCTTGTGTAGCTTGAAGCATGCTTTTAGTCTCGAATTTCAGTGGAGGATGCCACAATTGATCACTTGAACGAATTTGCGTTTGATCTTTAAGCTTAATTAAGGAGTCAGCTTCATGAACTTGCTTTCGTTCAGTGCTAGTTCGGGTCTCGATTTTTGCCATTGCTTGTTCATTTAAGCGCTCCTTGTTGCTGGTCGAAGACATGTTTTTCTGAGCAGCCTCAGCTAGAGGTGTGTTAATGCTTGCTACCTTTTCACTTGGCGAATTTAGTGGCTTTTCTACCGTGATGATGTTGTTTTCCACAAAGGTGTTTATCCGTGACTTCATTGCAACATCAGCACGAGAGCCGTTGTTGACGGTTAACGTGGTAACATGCCGTATTGCATTAAACAAGTCACCGACAGCTGACGCCGACAACGTAGGGCGATTGGCTGAAGCCGCCATAACTGGTGTTTGAAGCCATACGCTAGGTTTAGGTGTCGAGAACGACGTTGCTTGCTCCGTCTGTGATATTCCTTTCTCTGAATTAACTCGTCCGGGTTTCACACTTAACGAATCTTTAAGTTGCATGAAAGGGGTTTTTATCCACTTCTGAATGGCAGTGCCAATTGCCGCTTTTAGTTCTTCTTGAGAAAAGCGTTTCGGATCGCTGAGTGAGAGCAGCGTGGTCTGATTCTGTATTTCTTTTTGTAATGTTTGGTCAAATTGGGGGATTTGTTGTTTTAACGAATGCTTCAGTACTGCATCAAACGCTTGTTGAGGACGTATTAAACTGACCGTTTCAGCAAATGGTTTAACTATCGCTTTACTCCATTTTCCAGTGGGCGCGAATTGTTGAGGATCGCTTAGCGGAAGTGATAATATTTTTCCTCCTGGTAAAGGCGTCGCTTTAATGTCAAGGGTAGTGCGAGCTGCCTGTACATAAAGCTCAGGATATTTGTCAGGAATTTGTCGCGCTAGATGTTTCAGTGAAATACTGAGATGCATGAGTGGATCGGAGTAGCCGTTAACGATTTTAAAGGATAATTCTGCTTTTGATTGCTCCACGACAGCATACAATTTTGGCTCTGTACGCAGCAATGCCATAGTCTGCTTATCAACATTGAATTCCAATCCGAGCTTCGGGAAGTTAATACCAGTATTGGTTAAAGTGACAGCCGTTTGTTTTGGCAGTATTTCACTGTCAGTAAATAACATGTTGTACAGACGGATAAGCGCTTTTTGATCATTTATTATGTGCGTCTGAGGCGCTGTTGTAATCGTCAGTGTCTTACCATCAGGCGCAACGTGTACTGTACCTTGTGCTAACTGAAACGGTTTTGGTTTTGGGTCATCCAGCGTAAGTCTTAGTGTTTGCCAGCGACCTTCCATCAATACTTCCATTTGCAATGACGAATCATTGACGGCGATGTGTCGAGCTTGGAATTGGCTATCAAGCCCCGCTAGTTCCTGCGTGTTTTTTGGTAAATTCGAAAGCGTGCCAACATCGAGTGTTTGGACAGTAGGCTGCGAAGAAATTGGCACTTTATTCATTATTTTAAATCAAATTTTCGTTAAACGTCTGCGGTACGATATTCGTATTACCATACCATTATGTTAGACTAACGCCCAATTTTGGGTAAAGAGAATCGTTAGTTTGCTTGAGATAAACGCAGTCACCTGCATTAAACAAGATAGATGTTTATTTGAGTCGTTGAGTTTTTCACTTCAAGCGGGTGAAATTATGCAAGTTGAAGGCCCAAATGGCGCGGGAAAGACGAGTTTATTGCGCATTATAGCGGGTTTCGCTCGAGCAGAAGAAGGCGAAATTTGTTTTGATGAGCAAAACATTCAAGAAAACTACGATGAATTTGCAGCGCATTTATTATTTATCGGTCATAAGACGGGCGTTAATGGTCAGCTGACCGCGGTTGAAAATGTATTACATTGGCAGGCTGTGCACGGTGTCTCTGATGATGGCCAAACGATGGCTAGACTGGCTAAGTTAGGGCTAATTGGTCTGGAAGATGTCCCCGTGAGAACGTTGTCTGCAGGTCAGCAACGGCGCGTTGCATTGTTGAGAATGTGGATGAATAACGCAAAGTTATGGATCCTCGATGAACCCTTTACTGCATTAGATAAAAAAGGGGTTGCGATGTTGCAAGCTCGCTTTCAAGAACATTTACAAGCAGGTGGCGCTATTTTGTTGACAACACACCAAGATTTGACTGACCACTTTGGACAACTCAAAACGCTAGTGTTGGAGTATCGCCTGTAATGTCTGTTCAACACTCTTATTGGCAACTATTTAAGTCTGTTTACTGCAAAGATGTGACCTTGGCGTTTCGCCAACGTGCTGAAATTTTTAATCCTCTACTTTTCTTTGTTATCGTCATAACCCTTTTCCCATTAGCAATCGGTCCAGAGCCTGCGCTACTAGCCAGAATGGCTGCCGGAATTATTTGGGTTGCTGCGTTATTGTCCACGATGCTGGGTTTAGATAAATTATTTCGTGATGATTATAATGATGGTTCTTTGGAACAATTGCTCGCCTCTCCCTATCCAATGTCTTTAACGGTGATCGCCAAGGTGTGTGCTCACTGGACGACGTCAGGCTTGCCAATGGTGGTGTTGTCGCCTTTGTTTGCATTACTTATGAATTTAGAACAGCAAGCATTAGGCGCAACCGTGCTAACGTTATTGGTTGGTACACCGTTATTGAGCTTAATCGGTGCAATTGGGGCCGGCTTGACTGTTGGACTGCAAAAAGGTGGTCTTTTGCTCAGTTTACTTGTTTTACCGCTTTATATCCCGGTGCTTATTTTTGCGACGTCTGCCATCGATACGAGTATGATGACATTGCCTTATGGCGGACAACTCGCAATCCTTGGTGCGATGTTAGCCGTCGGCATTATTACCGCGCCATTTGCGATATCTTCAGCTTTAAGAGTGAGTGTAAGTTAAAATGTGGAAATGGTTACATCCTTATGCCAAAGCCGAGCGAGCGTATCAGCTATGCAATACGCTAATGCCTTACTTTGCCGTAGTCGCAGTCGTGTGTATCGTCATTGGTTGGGTTTGGGGGTTAGCCTATGCGCCCGCCGATTACCAACAAAAAGACAGTTACCGAATTATATTCATTCACGTCCCGTCAGCGATTTTGTCGATGGGAGCGTATTCTTCGATGGCCATTGCCGCCATCATCGCACTCGTTTGGCAAATCCGTAACGCGGAGCTTGCTGTTATTTCACTGGCCCCTGTTGGCGCGGCGATGACCGCAATTGCCTTGATAACAGGTGCTGCATGGGGTAAACCCATGTGGGGTGCTTGGTGGGTATGGGATGCTCGCCTGACATCTGAATTAATTCTATTGTTTTTATATTTTGGTGTGATTTCGTTGTATCACGCTTTTGAAGATAAGAAAGTTGCGGGACGTGCTGCAAGTATCCTCGCGATTGTTGGTGTAATTAATTTACCTATCATCCATTTTTCAGTGGAGTGGTGGAACACGTTACATCAAGGTTCAACAATCACGAAATTCGATACCTCTGCGATAGACCCTTCAATGCTTTGGCCTTTGCTAATCAACATTGTTGGTTTTGCAGGCTTTGTTGGGGTGGTGACGTTGATGCGACTCAAAAATGAAATTTTACGATGTGAACAGCATCGTCCATGGGTACGCGATTTAGTTAGTCGAGGTTAATTATGCAATTTGCATCATTCAGTGATTTTTTAGCCATGGGCGGCTACGGCTTTTATGTTTGGTTATCATTCGGTACTTGCGCGCTTATCCTTCTTGGCATTCTGATGAGTTCATGGTTTGAGACGAATTCGCTTAAGCAGTCAATTCGCACGCAAATGGCACGTGAAGCAAGAATTAAGCAAGCGAGAGAGGAACAAGTGCAATGAATCCGAGACGTAAAAAACGCTTGTTCACCGTAGCAGGCATTATTTTGGGCATTGGTTCTGCGGTGGGTTTAACACTCTATGCACTGCAGGAAAACATTAATTTATTTTATACTCCTAGCGAATTGGTCAATGGCAAAGGTGAAAGTCACGATATGCCATTTATTGGTCAAAAGCTTCGTATCGGTGGAATGGTCGTGCCAGGCTCGGTAAAACGAGATGATACAACACTAAATGTGGAGTTCCAGTTGATTGATACAGGCCCGCTCGTAACGGTGCGCTACCACGGTATTTTGCCCGATTTGTTCCGCGAAGGTCAGGGGATTGTTGCGCAGGGTACTTTGGTTGAGCCGACGGTTGTTGAAGCGTTTGAAGTTTTAGCCAAGCATGATGAAGAGTACATGCCTGCTGAAGTCGCGGAAGCGGTGAAAGGCATCAAGCATGAGAAGCCCGGCTATAAATTAAATTACTCGAAAGGCGAAAACTAGGCATGATCCCAGAAATAGGTTACTTCGCTTTAGTGCTCGCAATGGCGTTATCGCTCTTGCTCTGCATTTTTCCTCTATGGGGCGCCTACACCGGCAATTTACGTTTAATGCGCGCCGCTCCGTCTCTTGCTCTAGGCCAATGCCTGTTCGTTATTTTCTCTTTCTGTATTCTTATCTACATCACCCTTACTGACGATTTTACCGTAAGTTACGTTGCACAAAACTCGAGTAGCACGCTGCCTTGGTATTATAAAGTCACGTCAACTTGGGGGGGCATGAAGGCGCTATTTTGCTTTGGTTAGTTATGCAATCAACATGGACTGCGCTGGTTGCAATGATGTCTAAGTCATTACCTTGGGTATTGCGAGCTCGAGTGCTCGGCGTGCTTGGCTTTCTTGGTGTTGGATTTATGCTCTATACACTTTGGATGTCGAGTCCATTTGAGCGGTTGTTGCCGTATTACCCAGTAGAAGGTCGTGATCTTAACCCGTTGTTACAAGACCCAGGCATGATTATCCATCCACCCCTTTTGTACATGGGGTATGTAGGTTTATCTGTTTCATTCGCATTTGCTATTGCTGCGTTGATGACGGGTAAATTAGACAATACGTGGGCGAAGTGGTCGCGTCCTTGGACCATGGCTGCATGGGCGTTTTTATCTTTAGGTATTACGATTGGTAGCTGGTGGGCGTATTCCGAACTTGGTTGGGGTGGCTGGTGGTTTTGGGATCCAGTTGAGAATGCTTCCCTTATGCCGTGGCTAGTCGCGACAGCGTTGTTGCACTCCCTGTCAGTAACAGAGAAACGAGGTGTATTTAAATCGTGGACTGTTTTACTGGCCATTACAGCTTTTTCTTTATGTTTGCTTGGGACTTTTATTGTTCGTTCGGGCATTATTGTCTCTGTTCACGCCTTTGCGACCGATCCTGACAGAGGACTTTATATCCTTGCTTTCCTCGCCCTTGTTGTTGGTGGCAGTCTGACGCTATACGCTTTGCGTGTATCAGAAGTGAAGAGTGAAGGACGTTATCAGTTTGCTTCTCGCGAAGTCAGCTTATGGTTAAACAATATTTTCCTTGTGGTTGCGATGCTGATTGTGTTGTTGGGTACCTTGTTGCCAATGATCCACAAAGAGCTCGGCTTAGGTGCCATTTCGATAGGCGTGCCGTTTTTCAACAAAATGTTTTCCATTTTAATTGTGCCGTTTGCCTTACTTTTGGGTATTGGCCCAATGCTGCGTTGGAAACAAAACAAGCTTAATACGTTGTTCCCGAAATGGACTATCAATGTTGTGCTCGCGATTATTATCACGGCAGCTTGGTTGTTTGGTGGCTATGATCATGTTGCTCCACTCACTTTCATGGGTACGGCATTGGCTGTTTGGATTTTCCTTGCAACAGCAACAGATTTACTTCAAAAGGTGGCATCACAAGCAACTGTCTCGGAAGGGATTAAACGCTTAGGGTTAAGTTACTGGGCTATGGTGCTTGGTCATATTGGCCTCGGCTTTGTCATTGCGGGAGTTACACTGACTTCAGCCTATTCTGTAGAACGTTCTGTTAGCATGAAACCCGGTGAGATCGCTACATTAAACGAATATGAATATCGATTCGAAGGCGTTAACACGATCTCCGGTCCTAATTACTCAGGCCACGCAGGGGAAGTGACCGTGCTAAAAGAGGGCAAAAAAGTCGTCTTACTGCATGCGGAAAAACGTCGCTATAACGTAGGTATGCAGTTTATGACAGAAGCCGCTATTGACGATGGTTTTTTCCGTGATCTGTATTTGGCTTTGGGTGAAGAGCTAAATAATGGTGCATGGGCGCTTCGTATCTATCATAAACCTTATGTTCGTTGGATGTGGTTAGGGGGGTTATTGATCTCCTTTGCTGGTTTTATTGTTCTAGCAGATAAGCGTTATCGCCGTAGCAGTCGCACTCTCTCGCCGGAGGCATTAGCATGAATAAAAAAGTATTAGGACTTGTGCCATTAGCAATTTTCATCTTGCTCAGTGTTTTTCTGTATCAAGGGCTTTTTGGTAATCCTCGTGAGATCCAGACGGGTCGGTTAGGCCACACAATGCCTGCATTTTCTTTACCTGATCTTATGGACGAGCAGACGACATGGACAGACAAAGATCTTCAAGGTGACGTGTACCTGCTTAATGTGTGGGGTACATGGTGTCCGACATGTTTGGCAGAACTTGGCTATTTAACCGAGCTAAAAGATAAAGGGGTTAAGATTGTTGGTTTGTATTATGACCAAGCATATGACCCTGATTTCGGTGATAAATTCGATGTCGTTGCACTGCGTGAAGAAGTGAATAACATGCTAGGTCGAGCAGGTAATCCTTATGCCTTTAACATTCTAGATTTGAATCGGAGCTTGGCGCTTGATTTGGGCGTTTCTGGCGCACCGGAAACGTTCCTCGTTGACAAGGCTGGCAAAATTTTGGTGCATCATACTGGTGACATGAATACGCGTGTATGGCGAACGAAATTTGCACCCGCTATTCAGGAGTTAACACTATGAAAAAGTTAATCTTCTGTTTTGGCTTATTGATTTCAGCCATAAACGCATACGCGATTGAGGACAAATATCATTTTGACTCCGTGGAGCGAGAGCAAACGTTTAAAGAGCTCACGCATGAGCTTCGTTGTCCTAAATGTCAAAATCAAAATATTGCGGACTCAGATGCGGTTGTTGCGAAAGATTTGCGAGACAAAGTACTTACGCTGGTCCACGAAGGTAAATCGAAAGACGAAGTAATCGATTATATGATCGATCGCTATGGCTATTTCGTTCACTATCAACCACCGGTAACACCCTTGACCATATTGCTTTGGGTATTGCCGGGACTCATAGTTGCTTTGGGCTTTGGTTTTATCGTGGTTCGTCAGCGTAAATCAGCTCAAGTACAGCCGTGGACTGATGCTGACGAAACAAAGTTAGCGGCGTTGATAGCCAAGTACGAACAAAGGGAGCAGCAATAATGGAGCAAATGTGGGGAATGTTTGCGCTATTAGTCGTATTAGCCGCACTCTTCGTTATGACACCGTTCCTGCGCCGTGAGCGTATTGTTCGTGTCGATCATGACGCAAATGCTGAACGTATTGCTATTTATAGACAGCGTCTTGCAGAATTGGACGAAGAATTGGCCAATTCGCGTATTGATACGCTTGTTCACTATGAATCGGTACGTGAAATGAAACGGCGATTGCTCAATGAACTTGCACCTGAGCAAGCACTTACTAATCGCGGCGATAACCGTATTTTTACCGTAACGGGCATCTTATTTGTTGTATTATTCAGCGTTATTTTCTATCAATGGAAAGGCAACGCTAAGCAAGTTCAGGACTGGTATTCGGCCATTGAGAAATTGCCTGAGTATGGTGAGCGTGCGGTACTTCAGGATGGCGAGCCTCTCAGTGCTAATGAACTTCAAGCATTTGCGCTTGGACTTCGCACCAAATTAGCCGCGGAAGGGGACGATGCCGTCGCTTGGATGTTGCTTGGTCGCGTCGCTATGTCGATTAACGATTTTGAAATGGCAATGCAGTCGTTCGATAAAGCACTTGAAATGAACCCAAACAACCCCAATGTTTTGGTCAATTATAGCCAAGTGCTGCTGATTGAAGGCAGCGAATCGGGTATAAATCGAGCCGCTCGAATGTTATCAAAGGTATTGTCTCAAGACCCAAACAACATCGATGCGATTAGTCTTTTGGCGTTGATAGCGTATGAACGAAAAGACTGGGCTGAGGCTAAGGCTGCGTTTGAAGTGTTACTCGCGAACATGGACAAAGCGGACCCTCGTTACTCAATGATTGCAGCGCGTATCGATGAGATTAATGGTCATCTTTCGCCTTCGACGTCGACTAACGTAGCAAAATCCATCACAGTGACGGTCGATATCGACCCTCGGCTTGCTGATAAGATGCCAAGTAATGGTGTGCTGTTTGTGTTTGCAAAAGCAGTCAGTGGCCCACCTATGCCGTTAGCGGTAGCTAAATTGCGGGACTATCGTTTCCCGTTGACGGTAACATTGGATGACAGCTTAGCTATGATGCCCGAGTTGCAATTGTCGCAATTTGAGAACGTGATTGTTACTGCAAGATTGTCGGTTGATGAAAGTGTTTCACCGAGCAAAGGCGAATTAGAAGGCGTTTCTCAAACTCTAGAATTGAAAGAAGGCGAAAATAGCCAATCAATTACAATAAGTCGTGTTTATTAATAAAGGAAAACAGATGATTAAAGCGCTGGCTTCAGCCTGTTTAGCCCTCATTATGGTAGGGTGTGCTTCAGTGCCTGCTGAAAAGCAGGACCCTCGGGATCCACTGCAGGCAATGAACAGACCTGTCTATGATTTTAACATGGATGTACTGGACAAGTATTTGCTTAGGCCAGTTGCGGTAGGTTATGCGACTTACACGCCACAACCTGTCCGTACGGGACTTGTTAATTTTACGACTAACCTCACCACACCAACGGATGTGGTGAACTCGGCCTTGCAGGGTAAGCCTGCTAATACGGGTGTTAATGTTGCCCGTTTCTTGATTAACTCGACGGTCGGTCTTTTTGGTATATTTGATGTCGCCAGTAGTTTTGGCCTAAAGCATGCGGATGAAGACTTTGGTCAGACACTAGGCGTGTGGGGCGCATCGGATGGCCCGTACATTATGCTGCCGGGAATGGGGCCGACAACGGCGCGTAATCTTACCGGAGATGTGATGGACAATGTCGTGTTACCTGAATTAGCACTCACAACACCACAAAGCATTCTCTTGTTTGCATTAAAAGCGATTGAAGCCCGAGCAAACTTAATTCCACAAGAGAAGTTGTTAAACGATTCCTTAGATCCTTATTTGTTCTTGAAAGACATTTATTTCCAAAGACAATTATATGAATTGTACGATGGGAAGCCGCCAATTAAAGAAGAGAAGATAGAAGAGTTTGACGAGAATTTTCTCGAGAATCTGTAATAAAAAGGCCAGCTTAGCTGGCCTTTTTTTGTTTTCCTCATGTTAAGTATGAGGTTTATCGGAGTTCTTTGTAATACACGCTGGTGCTATGTAACCTGCCTTGTGCGTCTGTCACAAAACTTGGAATCGTGCCGCTGAGTAGGTATTCCCGCGCTCGATAAAACGATTCACTCTTATCGCCTGTTTGCGTATCTAAATAAAGCAGTTTAATGCCGTACTGTCGCGCCCATGCCTCTAATGCGCTCATTAGAAGAGTTGCAATGCCGCTTCGTTGGAATGTTGGGTCGACTAGGAGTTTTTCTACCTCGCCTCTGTGACAACCGTTTTGTTTTTGGCAGAGATTTAATTGTACCGTACCGGCAACATTGTTTTGTTCGTCAAACGCAATAAAGAGTTGTTTGTCTTTGTTTTCAAGCTGCTTACGGGTCGCGTGCCAGTAATTAACGACACGTTCGGTCTGTGCAGGCCTATAGAAGCCAAGCGAAGCTCCTTGATTTACGCAATCGACAAGTAACACTGTAAGTCGTTCAATCAGCTTCGCGTCAAGATTGGCAACCGCCTCAATGATATACCTCATAGTTGAGCAAGTTCCATTTCAATTTGTGCAATGCTGTCCATCAACTTTTCTTTTGCTGCTTGGAGTTTCTGCTTTTTAGTATTCGGCTTAGTTTGTGCCGCGCGCACTGCCTTGTAGACGGTACGTGTGGGTAGCTGGCATTTTGCGGCAGCTTCAGAAGGCAGCCAGTTCGCATGCAGTACAAGGGTCACTGCAGCCTGTAACAAAGAAAGTTTTTCTTCACTCATGGCATTTCTCCTTCTCATCCATATCCCAACTTGACACTTCTAAATGCCATAATAAATACAGGGTTTGATAGAGTGTATACATCGCCTTTTCCTTCTCGCTTGTTTTGGCCAACCGACAGGCCAAGTTGACATAGCTATTGGAAGTTTTGTGCCAATATTAAAAAGCAAATAAAATCAACTGGATGCGTATTTTTGTGATGTGTCTTGAAAGGAGATATTGCACCATCAGAGAAGTTTTACACCAACCTAGTGCAACTATTTAAAAAGCGTTATAAGAAGTTTCGTTCAAACTTTGATTTTGTACGGTACGTTAGATGTGACAAGCTAAAAAATACAATAATGATGATTGAAAACAGCCATATAGGCATATTCCCGTACTGGCTAAAGAGCGAATTACCACGGATTAATTGCACTTCCGTCACCAGCGAATCCGCCACGAATTGAGGCAACGTTGTTTGTTGGCCTGAAATGGGATCGAAAACACCCGTGATACCGTTATTTGTAACACGAACTAAAGGTCTTTGAAGTTCAAGTGCTCTCATTCTCGCGATTTGCATGTGTTGGTGAGGTCCATGAGAATGACCGAACCAGGCATCGTTACTGACGGTAAACAAAAGATCCGAATCTGGGCTGTAGTTCCCTCGCACTAGCTCAGCAAAGGCTATCTCGTAACAAATGGCGGGTAGGACATTAAGTCCATTGGCTTGAAGGTTAGCTTGTTTTTCCTCCCCCGCGTGAAGGATGACATGACTAAATTAAACAGCGGAGCAATGGGACGTAGCCAATCCTCAAAAGGCACAAATTCCCCAATCGGCAAGAGTTGGTGCTTTTGATAGCGGTTTTTGCTCAAATATACATATTGTCCTTGTGTGTCTTCCGCGTTACGTTTTCCAAGAACAATGAGCGTATTAAACACATTTCGTGTATCAAATTGGTAGTCTGGGATACCAGTGATTACCGCTGTTTGATTAAACGCGGCCGCGGCGTCTACAGACTGCAAATAAGGAATGGCATTTTCTTCGATTTCTGGAATGGCGGCCTCAGGCCATACAACTAAATCAACCCCATCCCACTTCAAGCGGGTCATATCGCGGTAAAGTTTCATCGTAGGCCAGAAATGCTCGGGCTCCCATTTCAAACTTTGTTGGATATTGCCCTGTACAAGGAGAGTCTTAATGGTTTTGTCGGCATAGTGGGTAGTGCTAAACGAAGGGATGAGAAGTCCACCACAGACCGTTAAGCTGACGAGAATCAAAGATGGTTTAAACGATTTTAGCGACACCGCCAAATACAGCGCACCGCCAATGAGCGTACAAAGCACTGTTAGCCCCACTTCACCAATAAAAGGGGCAAAGAGATTAAGTGGACTGTCTGTTTGGGTATACCCGAAGCTGAGCCACGGGAAACCAGTGAGTAATTGACCGCGTAACCATTCAAAAATGAACATCAATGCTGCAGTCAGCACAACGCGTTGTAATTCTGTTTGGGTAATTGATTTTGCTATCGCGAACGCGAAGGCTGGAAAAAGTGCGAGATAACCGCTCAATGCAGCCATTAAAAGCAATGAAAAAAACAAAGGCATGCCGCCAAATTCTGCAATGGAGACATGAACCCAGCTAATCCCAGCGGCAAACCAACCAAAGCCAAAAAGCCAACCATAACGAAAAGTCGACTTAACGGAAGGCTGTTTTGTCGCATAAAAACCTGCGGCAATACAGAAAAAGGCTAACGGCCAAAGGCCAAATGGTGAGTACGCAAAAGTTAAAAGGCCGCCCCCAAACAGGGCGGCCCACAAGGTTTTATTTTCGCGAAGTGCGACAAGTTTAGTCTTGATTTTCGTCGCCATTTTGGGGCTTTGGTACGGTTACCTGAAGTTGAACGATACGACGGCTGTCAGCATTCGTTACTTTGATCTGCAAAGGGGCAATTTCTATCGTTTCACCACGACTTGGCATGTGGCCAAATGCGTGCAACACGATACCACCAACAGTGTCCGCTTCTTCCGTATTAAATGACGTCTTGAAGAACTCATTGAAGTCTTCAAGAGGTGTTAACGCTTGTACGATATAGGTGTATTTCGCGAGTTGACGGATTTGTTGTTGCTCTTCATCGTCATCATGCTCATCTTCAATTTCACCAACAATTAGCTCAAGAATATCTTCGATAGTCACTAAGCCCGACACACCACCGTATTCATCGATAACGATGGCCATGTGATAGCGCTTTTGACGAAACTCGTTAAGCAGGGTATCTACACGCTTGCTTTCAGGCACGACAAACGCAGGGCGAAGGTATTGGCGTAAAGACGGCAGGTGTGGCTCTTTGCTTAAAATGAGCGGCAGCAAATCTTTCGCGAGTAAAATACCCTCTACGTGGTCTTTGTCTTCACAAATAACAGGAAAACGCGAATGCGATGATTCCATCATCGCCCCCAATTGGGCTTCGATTGATACATCGACATCCAACGTCACCATTTGTGAACGTGGGATCATGATATCGCGCACGCGCATTTCGGAGACTTCCAAAACGCCTTGCATCATGTCTTTGGTCTCAGGGTCGATAAGACTTCTTTCCTGAGCGTCGGCAATGACTTCTACCAACTCTTCTTTGTTTTGGGGTTCCCCTTGTAGCAACTGGGTGATCCGGCTCAGCCAGCTCTTACTTGAAGAACCCTGGCTACTTTGCGAGTTATCGTCGCTCATTGCAGTTTAATACTCCGTTTTATTCAACATCATCACGATAAGGGTCTGAAATCCCTAAATCGGCTAACACTTCTTTCTCGATGGCTTCCATCTCGAGTGCATCTTGGTCATTTATATGGTCAAAGCCAAGTAAATGCAAGCAACCATGAACAACCATATGGGCAAAATGGTCATGAAAGGTCTTTTCTTGCTCAATCGACTCTTTTAAAACCACATCGGGACAAATAATTAAATCACCTAATAATGGCAATTCTATTTCTGGTGGCGCTTCAAATGGAAAAGATAACACATTTGTTGGTTTATCTTTGCCTCGGTACTCGTGATTGAGTTGTTGCGACTCTTCACTGGTTGCGATGCGGATGGTCATTTCAGCAGTCTCGCAGTAATTGACGAGCGCTTTCTCTGCCCACATCTGGAATTGCTCGGCGGTGGGTAAATTGTCGAATTCACCCGCAATTTGTAAATCTAAATCGAGATTAATGTTCACGATGACTTCTCTTGGTTTGCAAAACGCTCTGCTTCACGTGCTTTTTGCTTTTCAGCTCGTTCAATTCGTTCAGCTTCTTCTTTTTTCTCATAAGCTTCGACAATTCGAGCTACGACAGGGTGACGAACAACGTCGTGAGCCTGGAAGAAATTAAAGGATATTTCGTTGACGTCGCTTAATACTTCTATTGCATGACGGAGGCCTGAACGTGCACCGCGAGGTAAGTCTACCTGTGTAATGTCACCAGTGATGACCGCTTTTGAATTAAATCCAATACGCGTTAAGAACATTTTCATTTGTTCTGTTGTCGTGTTTTGGCTTTCATCGAGAATAATAAAGGCATCATTCAGTGTGCGACCACGCATATACGCCAGTGGTGCGACTTCTATCACGTTACGTTCAATCAAACGTTCTACTTTTTCAAAACCGAGCATTTCAAATAACGCATCGTAAAGAGGGCGCAAATATGGGTCGATTTTCTGTGTTAAGTCGCCCGGTAAGAAACCCAGTTTTTCACCCGCTTCAACGGCTGGGCGTGTTAATAGAATACGTCGAACTTCTTGACGTTCTAACGCGTCCACTGCCGCGGCAACAGCTAAGTAGGTTTTACCAGTACCTGCAGGACCTACACCGAAGGTGATGTCATGACGCAGAATGTTTGCAACATACTGACTTTGATGTGGGTTACGAGGTTTAATTACACCACGACGCGTTTTAATAAAAACTTCTTTGTCCCAGACGTTTGGAGCTTCTTGTTCTAAACAGTTAGCCTCTGCAATCGCTAAATGTACGTCATCCGGCGTGAGTTCTTTTGTTCTGCCTTTGAGGGTTTGAGTTTCGATATAAAGTGCTTTAATTACGTCTTCTGCTGCTTTTGACTGAACGGGTTGACCCGTTACTTTGAAGGCATTGTCGCGATGGGCGATTTCAACACCTAGGCGGCGTTCAATTTGTTTTAGGTGTTCGTCAAAAGCGCCACACAGTGAGGCAAGTCGAGCATTGTCGGCGGGTTCGAGAAAAATTCTAAACTACTTAACTGGTTACTCAAAATAACTTCCTATAACAATTACGCCAGCTTTCGCTGGCGCAACAGACATCTACGGTGTGAACGTAGTAACACCGAGTTCATCAGCCTCTGGTTGAGATGGTGCACGGTTCAAAATGGTTGAAGGTGCAACATCCTTACGCAAATTCATGTCTGATTCTGTACGAATTAATTCGCCACGTAAAGAGTTAGCGAATGCGTCGGTTATCTTCACATCGACAAATTGACCGATAACAGAGTGTGGGCCAACGAAGTTTACGACGCGATTGTTTTCAGTACGTCCGCGCAGTTCCATCGGATCTTTCTTCGATGGACCTTCAACGAGGATACGTTGTTCCATACCAACCATTTTCCGGCTGATGTCTTGAGCCATTTGGTTAATACGGTCTTGTAATATGTATAAACGTTGCTTCTTTTCGTCTTCTGACACGTCATCGGGTAAATCCGCAGCAGGTGTACCAGGGCGAGCTGAGTAAATAAAGCTAAAGCTCATGTCAAAGCCAATGTCGTTAATAAGCTGCATAGTCGCTTCGAAATCTTCTTGAGTTTCGCCAGGGAAACCGATGATGAAATCAGATGACATACTCAGATTTGGACGAATCTTGCGAAGTTTACGAATCGTTGACTTGTACTCAATCGCCATGTGACCGCGCTTCATGAGGTTCAAAATGCGATCTGAACCACTTTGCACTGGTAAGTGTAAGTGATCAACCAGCTCAGGAATGTCGGCATAGGCATCAATAATGTCCTGCGTGAATTCTACTGGGTGTGATGTCGTGTAACGAATACGGTCGATGCCGTCAATCGCCGCAACATAACGCAGTAAATCTGAGAAATGACAGATTTCTCCGTCATGTGTGTCACCACGATACGCGTTTACGTTTTGGCCAAGTAAGTTAACTTCACGCACACCTTGTTCTGCAAGTTGAGCAATTTCAAGTAGCACGTCATCAAGTGGACGGCTCACTTCTTCGCCACGAGTGTAGGGTACAACACAGAATGTGCAGTATTTAGAACAGCCTTCCATAATGGAAACAAACGCTGAAGGACCTTCTGCGCGTGGCTCAGGTAAACGGTCGAACTTTTCGATTTCTGGGAAAGATACGTCAACAACAGAACCTTCATTGTTCTGCACTTGCTTGATCATTTCAGGCAGTCGGTGCAGCGTTTGTGGACCAAATACGATATCAACAAACGGTGCGCGTTGGCGAATGGTTTCACCTTCTTGAGAGGCTACACAGCCGCCTACACCGATAACAAGATCAGGTTTGTCGTCTTTTAATAGTTTCCAACGACCGAGCTGATGGAATACTTTCTCTTGCGCTTTTTCACGGATAGAACACGTATTCAGTAGAATAACATCCGCATCTTCAGCTTCTTCTGTAAGTTGATAACCATTGGTTGCATCAAGGAGATCAGCCATCTTCTGGGAGTCGTACTCGTTCATTTGACAACCCCAGGTCTTAATATGCAGTTTTTTACCCATTGAAATAATGCCTCGTTTTCAATTCGTCTATCCGCGGAGCTTTCGCCCATATGGCAATACGTAAAGGCGCGTATTTTATATGTATCCGCGCGCTTAGCCAAGTATAGATTTTGACTTTACTTATCGGGATCAAACAAGCGTAATTTGTCGCGGTTAAAGTCTCCCTGTTTGGTTTTTTTTCGTTACAATGTTCACATCACATCAGTTTGGGAAAACATAATGAAAAACAACGTGGTCATTATTGGTGGAGGCATGGTTGGAGCTGCTACGGCAGTTGCACTTGCAAAGAAAGGCGCGCAGGTCATTGTGGTTGAGCAATTTCCTATTGACCCCATTGAAGCTTTCAATGATGAACAGATTGATATTCGAGTCTCTGCAATCAACCGTTTTTCTGAGCGTTTACTTGAATCTTTGGGCGCAATGCCCATGCTGAAGTCCTCACGCAATGCACCTTATACGCGCCTAACTGCGTTCGAGTCTGGCAATAACGTACTAAGCTTTGATCACACAGAAGTGAATGCGAGTTACCTAGGCCACATTATTGAGAACAAACTCATCCAAGCTAGTCTTTGGAAACAGTTTAAAGGGCTACCTATCACCGTAAAGCACTTTCCTACGCCTGCTCGTAAAATAGAACAAAGTGGGTCGGAAGTCACATTGACATACGACCAAGAAGTACTAAGAGCGAATTTGCTGATTGCCGCAGATGGAGGACGCTCGCATGTCCGTCATCTTGCTGGGATTGGTGTTACTGGCTGGCAGTATTCCCAACATTGCATGGGGGTGTTGATTCGACTGGATGCACCGCAGCAAACTGAAACGTGGCAACAATTTAAACCGACAGGGCCGGTTGCACTCCTTCCGATGGCAGCACCTTACGCAAATTTAATTTGGTATGACAATGGCAATAAATTGAAACTACTTAGCCAGCTTTCCCCTGAGCAACTTAAAGTGGAAATTAAAGCGCATTTTCCTACCTTGCCTGGTGATTTTACCGTGCTTAACTCAGCGATATTTCCCCTTGCTCGTCAACATGCAAACCACTATGTGAAAGGTCGAGTTGTGCTAGTCGGTGATGCCGCTCATACGATTAATCCTTTAGCGGGGCAGGGGGTTAATTTGGGCTTTAAAGACGTTGCTGCGTTAGCGGATGCTGTTAGCCTTGATGATGTGGGTGAGTGTGGTGCATTAAAGACATACGAGCGTATGCGACGTAAAGACAATTTACTGATGATGTCGACAATGGATGCGTGTTATTTCGGTTTTTCAAATGATATAGAGCCTCTGCGTATCGCACGTGAGTTTATATTAAAAATGGCAAATAACGCGGGTCCATTTAAAGCCAAAGTATTAGAGCATGCAATGGGCTACTAAGCGATAAATAAAAACATTAAAAACCGAGGGCTTTATTAATTAAAATGTCACATTTTCATGCTTGGAAATACATTATTCAGATAGTTGCATTTAACTTATGGTAATTAATGTGTTAGAGCATCGTTTTATGGTAAAAATTCATTAAAGGTTGTAGGAATTTTGACGATAATTGGTTACGCTTTGTGATAATCTGCATTAGCAGAAATTTCTAATTGGCAAGGAGTGTTATTAGAAAGAGAAGTCACCTGTTGGCTTTAGCGTATGGGACATACCAATTATGATAAATCTGATAAACCTATGCCTTTTACACAAATCTCTGATCAATATATTAAAACGGCTTTTCACTCAGTTAATTATACTTTGCTTGAAAAAATCGGTGAAGGCGGCTTTGGAAAAGTTTATAAAGCAAAACAACTCAACACAGACCAATTCGTTGCGATTAAGTTTCTCGCGATACAATCTTATAGTGAAGAAAAATCAAAACAGCGCTATATCGAGCGGTTTAAACGAGAAACAATACTTAGCAGTAAATTACATCACCCAAATATTGTGCGTTTGCTCGATCAAGGCCAGTGTAATGAAAATCTGCTTTTCGCCGTATTTGAATACGTTGATGGTCAGTCTCTAAAGACCTATCTAACAGCTAATGGTCAAATGTCGCCGTTGGTTACGCAAGATATCATGTTGCAGATACTTGATGCGCTTATCCATGCGCACCAGCACGGCATTATTCATCGTGATATTAAACCTGCCAATATTATGTTGAGTAAAGGTGGAGCGCGAACTCACGCTAAAATACTCGATTTTGGTATTGGGACGCTGACACAAGATAGCCGCCATCAAGAATTTAATACATTAACGCTGACACAAGAAACGCTCGGCACCCCTTCTTACAGTGCGCCCGAACAGCTACGTGGCGAGCCCGCTACGGAAAGAACCGATCTGTACGTATGGGGTTTATTATTTTTGGAGTGTGTAACCGGTATACCAGCCGTAACCGGGTCAAGTTTAGCATCTATCTACCACAAGCAATTGAGCGATGCACAAGTACCTATTCCTCAAGCCCTTTTAGGACATCCTGTCGCAGGCTTACTACGCCGGCTTTTACATAAAAATGCAAACGATCGGGTAATCACTGGTGAAGAAGCGTACTTAGAACTGAGTCACATGAATATGGCTAATTTGGTGGGGGTCTTAAACAGCTTTAAGCCAACTAATTTGCCGAGTGAATCCACGGTGATATTACGTAATGATGAACCCAATCATCCTTTGCAAACAGACTATACGTTCTTTACGGAACGTAAACAAATTACTGTTCTAGCGGTGCGTTTTAGCATTTCTTCTATCAACAACAGTGAAAGTGACCAAGACGTACTGGATGCGTTATTTAAATCACATCGTGGACATTGTTTGGACATCGCGACACGGTTTGGCGCATATCATGTTGGCAGCTTGGGTGACACCAGCTTGTTTTACTTTGGGTACCCAACGGCAAGCGACAATGACTTGCGTTTATGTGCACGTACTGCCCTAGAGGTGATGAGCGACTTAACTAAGCGTAATGCTTTGATGAGAGAGGTAAACGGTTCAATCCTCAATATGCACGCGGGCATACATACTGGCGTCTTTACTACCTATGCGAATAACACGCCTGAAGGGCAGGTAGCCAACACCACATTGGCTTTAGCGCGCTATGCGGAGTGTAATGAAATTTTGTGTAGCTTACATGCAAGAAGTTTACTTGAGCCTTTTACCGAATTTGAAATGCATGCTGACCTGAAATTGGGCATGACTTCTTCAACAGAGTCGGTATTTAGAATGGTCGGTGAACGTCGGATTGAAGCATTTGGATTTATGCGCGGTACTCGTAATAACCACGAGTTAGTTGGTCGCCACACTGAAATCAAGCAAATGTTTACTATGCTTAATAGTCCAAATCAGAGTTGTCGCGTTGCTCACATACATGGTGAAGCAGGGATTGGTAAATCTCGTCTATTACAAGAAATCCGAAAAAGCGCATCGAGTTTTCAGCATTTGGTTGCACAGTGTCTACCTGAGCATCAGAACAATGCACTTTATCCTATATTAACGTTGGTACGTTATCTCTACAATATTTCCCATCTAAGCAGCGAAAAAACAGTTGAATTGTTTAGTGACATATTGTCTGAACACAATTCTAGTTTGGAGCTTCAGCAAGCATTGCCAATCTTACTGATTTGGCTAAACATTGAGTTTGGTGAAGAACTGACAGCGTCTACTCTAGCCCCTGAACAGCAAAAATCGATTCTATTTAACAGTTTAACCACTTTATTGTCGGGGAAGCATTTTAGCTTAAGTGAGCATAAGCTTTATATAGTCGAAGACATCCACTGGGCTGATACCACAACATTAGAGTTCATTGCGCATTTTGCCAATCGACTTAACAACAACGGGGATGTGCTCGTTAATACGTCACGCCAACCCGTTCCAAACCTGCTTCATGATCTAAATCCAATTGACATTGGTCTGCAAAAGCTTACCGAACGAGCCTCTGAAGACTTTATTGTCAATTTATTTGATGATCAGCCTGTCTCACGTAATGTGCTCGATGTGCTAATTAATCGTACTGATGGTATACCGCTATTTATCGAAGAATTGGTCGATATGGTTAAGCAGAAAAAACTTGTCTGCATGACAAATGGCGAAATAAACTTTGTGAGTCCAGATAAATTAGAACAAGTGCCATCGAGTTTGCGCGAGTCACTACAGCAAAAGCTGGATGGTTTAGTGTATGCAAAAGAAACAGCACAACTTGCAGCGACGATTGGTCGCGAGTTTGAATATGCTTTATTGGTCGCCGTTTCATCGTTAAGTGAAAACCAAATTCAAAATGACCTAAATGAACTCGTTGCAAAAGATTTAATTGTGCATCAGCGACATGTAAGTAATGACAGTTATATCTTTAAACATGCCTTGGTCAGGGATGCGGCTTATGACTCAGTTTCAGAAGTAGAAAAAATAAAAAATCACTCTAATATTGCTAATAGAATTATCGGCTTGAAGAATGAAAATGACTGTATCTCAGAATTGTATTACCATCTAAATCGCTCAAAACAATACCTTAGAAGTGCCCATTATGGATATAAGATTGCCAAAACTTACTCTGCATTAGGTTTCTATACTTCTGCGCATAACTTACTTGATAATTGCATAAACTTAGTATCAGAAAAAGAAATTTTTGAAAATCCAGTCACCTTTATTAAAATAAATTGTCTTAAAATTAGCTGCTTAGTAGCAATTGAAGGTTCTGGTAGCAGAGAAATACTTTCTATTTCATCTTACAATCAAGAACTAATAAAAATATCAAAACACTCTGATATATCTTGTGACTTAACTCACTACTTACATCATATAAACTGGTCAACAATGACCTACCACCATATGACATCAAACAGAGTAAAAGCATTAGAACTCGCGTTAGATGAGTCAACAAATGCTAGCACTTTAAATTACACAGATGACCAAAAAATTGTCTCTTTCATACAAGTAGCTAATTGCTATCTTCTTGATGGCAATATCACAGAGTCTTTTAATTTTGTTCAAAAAGCTTTAAACATATTCTGTTTTAAAGATGCAGAGTTTGAGGATAATTCATGTATTGAGTACGGATTCTCTAGTAAAACTTTTTTATACATGATTAAAGCGTCCCTAGAAGCATGTTCCAAAAATTCTAATGCTAAAGATTCAATCCATACTGCAATAGCAATAAGTAAAAATGCAAAAAGCCCAGTTAGTGAGTTGATGTCTCTTGGCTATGGTGCAATTTGCGGTTACCTATTAAGCGATAACCCTTTCATTTGTGATTGTATAGATAAAATGTCAATACTGCTTTCTAAACATTCTGATCTAGGCCATTTCTCAATGTATCTTTATATGCCTAAAGCATATATCCAAGAAGATATAGAGAATTTAGAACAATCTATTCGTGTTATGGAACAAAGTGGCCAAACCCAATGGATAAGCCTTTATAAGTGTATGCTGATTGATATTTTAAAAAATAACGGCCTTCATGAAAAAGCTAATGGAGTTGTTTTAACTACATTAAAATGGTGTGAAAGTAGCAATGAAAAGGTTATGTATAAAAAGCTAAAAGAGTATTTAAAAGAAGGGAGTCATGAGAAATAATTATAGAAGTGCTGGTTTTATTCATGTTGAGGATTTTTTTAGTGATCAAGAGCTTGAAGAACTAATAAGTTTATCTAAATCTATAGTTAGCGAAAATGATTTTCTTGATTTTAAAATTAAAGATTTAGAAAGTCTTCACCTTACTAATAGCGCTAAATTTAATGAGTTTAGCGCTAGAGGTTATAAATCTGAAAAATTATATGGATACATAAATTCAGTACTAAAGCAGCGCATAGATGCAATCATTAAAGAAATATATAAAGATAAATTTTTTATAGAAAATGATGCGACATTACTTGCTTGGTACCCAGAAAGTTTAATCAAAGGTTTCACTGGCTTTCACCAAGATGGGCCATCAGATGAGATACCTCATGGCTTCCCTCATTGTTGGATACCACTTACCGAAGAGAGAGTGGAAAATTTCGAATGTATACCTGAAACACATACTTTTGGTAATTTTCCTCATAGCCATATGGGGCACTTTATCAAAGTAGAATCAAATATTGTCGAACAATTTATAGAGAATAAAAAGTCTTTTTTTGTTAAGCCTAAAGATCTTTTTATTTTTGATACTCGGTTGATGCATTGCCTAACAATCAATAACACTAACTCAATAGCATGGTCTATTGAATTCATCGTAAAATAAGGAAAGTAAGGAAAAAAATGAGTAATTTATTAAAACTACTAAGTGAAATTACAACTAACCAATCAATGCTAAATAGTTTTATTAACAATGAAAATGTTCTTTTTAAAGCATTTAACATTGATGAAAAGACACAGAATGCGTTTAGAAACAGTGATGATGGTAAATCATTACTAGAAGCAATAAAACTTGAACTAGATGCGCACGCTTTACCTTCAAAGGTAGTGGTCAAACCGGATTACCATAGTGCTGCGCCTGTTTTACATTTAGTAGATGCTTTAGTTCAAAACGCTGCTTTCCGTGATGTATTTGTGTCGAATGAGAATGGAATTCGTGATGGAGCGGCTAAAGCATATGGCGTTAACGATACTCAAGCAAATACAATTGCAGCGTTAATCGAGAAGAAAGAAGGTTACGAGAGCGACCTTGATGCTGTGCTTGCTAATATCAAAGAAGAGCTAGTTAAAATCAAACGCAGCTAACTCATATCGGGACCTAATACATAGGTCCCCTACCATCTGAAATAGAAATATTACAGTGATAAATGGCGCGAAAATAACGTGACATAATTGAGCGCATTTCAATTGTGAAGATGACGGCTCCAGTTGGGTTAAAGCGGCCAAAGATTTTGCTATTTGTAAGCCCTTATACTGGGTTTATTAGCCATATTGAACCGTTAAAGACAATTGAATCTAGTCTAATCACGATAATCCAAACCGGTTTGTCCACTTCCCTTAACATGAGACATGTTTAATTAGCGTTTTCTGTAATATCACAAACAGGAGACAACGATGAAAAAGTCACGTTTTACAGAATCTCAGATCATAGCTGTGCTTAAAGAAACTGATACGGGTATGAAGGTTGAAGAAGTGTGCCGCAGGCATGGGATCAGCAGTGCTACGTATTACAACTGGAAAGCCAAATATGGCGGTATGGAAGCGTCAGATGTTAAGCGCCTGAAAGAGCTTGAAGAAGAGAATGCCAAGCTTAAGAAGATGTACGCAGATGTCAGCCTAGAGAACCATGCGATAAAGGAGTTATTCGCAAAAAAGGGTTGGTGACAGCGCAGAAGCGAAGTAGCGCCAGCACACTGGTTCAAGCGGGTTTAAGTATTCTAAAAGCGTGTAAGTTTGTGGGTATTGGTCGCGCTACCTACTACCGCTCAGAACGAGACTGGCGAAAGGCTGACGCAGCTATCATTGATGCCATCAATGCAGAATTAAAAAAGTCCCCCAGAGCTGGATTCTGGAAATGCTATGGGCGTCTTCGTTTTAAAGGTTATCCGTTTAACTATAAACGCGTATATCGGGTGTATTGCCAAATGGGTTTGAACTTAAAACGCAGAGTGAAACGCGTGTTGCCAAAACGAGTTGCGCAGCCATTGGAAATTGTCGCTCAAGCGGATCATCAGTGGGCCTTCGATTTTATGCATGATTCTTTATACTGCGGTAAACGATTTAGAACGCTCAATATTGTTGATGAAGGCACTCGGGAGTGTTTGGCTACTGAAGTAGATACTTCGCTGCCAGCGGAACGAGTTGTTAGAACACTTGAACAACTCAAAGTAGAGCGCGGTTTACCGAAACAAATTCGAGTAGATAACGGGCCTGAATTAATCTCAGCACGTTTAACCGATTGGTGTGAAGCACATAACATTGAATTAGTTTATATCCAGCCTGGCAAACCACAGCAAAACGGGTTTGTTGAACAGTTTAATGGCTCATTTAGACGAGAATTTTTAGATGCTGACTTGTTTGAAACACTCAATCAAGTAAAAGAGATGGTGTGGTTCTGGCGGTTGGATTACAACGAAGAACGAACACATGAAAGCCTTGGCGATCTGCCGCCCGCAGCTTATCGAGCAAAGTTGGAAAACTCTAGTTTACAGGTGTCTCACTAACGGGGAGTGGACACAGCCTGACGGACATGCAGCAAAGTACGTATAGCATTGCACGTTTTTAGGTTGCTAGCTAGTCTGGAAAGAGTGATAAAATAATACCCTTATAAGGTCTGATTGTTGAAACTGATAACACAGAAAATCGTGTTTTCTTCAATAAGGTGCTTTTTTAGTTATAGAGGAAAGTCTATTTGAGATGGTGCGGAAGGAGAGACTTGAACTCTCACATCATAGATACTGGAACCTAAATCCAGCGCGTCTACCAATTTCGCCACTTCCGCATTGAAGAGCTTTTAAATTCCGAAGAAAGGAATGGTGGCTACGACGGGATTCGAACCTGTGACCCCATCATTATGAGTGATGTGCTCTAACCAGCTGAGCTACGTAGCCATGGCTGGAGTACCAGGATTTGAACCTGGGAATGGCGGGATCAAAACCCGCTGCCTTACCGCTTGGCGATACTCCAACGAAAATTTTCTTGTTTTACATCTAAGAGAGATGGTGCGGAAGGAGAGACTTGAACTCTCACATCATAGATACTGGAACCTAAATCCAGCGCGTCTACCAATTTCGCCACTTCCGCGTTTTATCTTTTTAAGGTGATCCTTAGAAAGAATGGCTGGAGTACCAGGATTTGAACCTGGGAATGGCGGGATCAAAACCCGCTGCCTTACCGCTTGGCGATACTCCAACGTCAAACAGTTGACTTTTTACATCAGTCAAAGATGGTGCGGAAGGAGAGACTTGAACTCTCACATCATAGATACTGGAACCTAAATCCAGCGCGTCTACCAATTTCGCCACTTCCGCATGGCTGGAGTACCAGGATTTGAACCTGGGAATGGCGGGATCAAAACCCGCTGCCTTACCGCTTGGCGATACTCCAACGAAAATTTTCTTGTTTTACATCTAAGAGAGATGGTGCGGAAGGAGAGACTTGAACTCTCACATCATAGATACTGGAACCTAAATCCAGCGCGTCTACCAATTTCGCCACTTCCGCATGGCTGGAGTACCAGGATTTGAACCTGGGAATGGCGGGATCAAAACCCGCTGCCTTACCGCTTGGCGATACTCCAACGATTTTTCAAACATTTATGGTGCGGAAGGAGAGACTTGAACTCTCACATCATAGATACTGGAACCTAAATCCAGCGCGTCTACCAATTTCGCCACTTCCGCGCAAAATGTTTGAAGATGCTATCAGAAAATTTGAATTAAACAAGTGGTGGCTACGACGGGATTCGAACCTGTGACCCCATCATTATGAGTGATGTGCTCTAACCAGCTGAGCTACGTAGCCATTTTATTTTGTTTGTTCATCATCGCTGATGCGGGGCGTATTATGCGTATATGACCCAATGACGTCAATACCTTTTTTTCAAAAAAATGGTAACTCGAGTTTGATTGAAGATTTATTAAACGATTGAGCGAAATATTCAACAAATCAGCGGGTAAAAGTGAGAAATTAAAAAAGGCTCAACAAAGTGAGCCTTTCAAATTTAGTTCAAAACCAACGTTTAAACATTGAATAAGAAGTTCATTACGTCGCCATCTTTAACGATGTAATCTTTCCCTTCTTGACGCATTTTTCCTGCTTCTTTAGAACCCGCTTCGCCACGATATTGAATGTAGTCGTCAAAAGCGATGGTTTGAGCACGAATAAAGCCTCGTTCAAAGTCTGTATGGATTTTACCTGCAGCTTGTGGCGCCGTAGCACCTACAGGGATTGTCCACGCTCTGACTTCTTTTACGCCGGCAGTGAAATACGTTTGCAGGTTTAGAAGTTCATAACCCGCACGAATCACGCGATTCAGACCAGGTTCTTCTAAACCTAAATCTTCCATAAACACCGCTTTGTCTTCGTCATCAAGCTCTGAAAGTTCAGCTTCGATTGCCGCACAAACGGCTACGACTACCGCATTTTCATTTGCTGCAATCTCACGCACTTGATCAAGGTATGGGTTATTTTCAAAACCGTCTTCGTTTACGTTCGCGATATACATCGTTGGCTTAATCGTAAGGAAGTTCATGTACGAAATTGCCGCATGTTCTTCTTTTGCAAGCTTTAATGAGCGAAGCGTTAAGCCTTCATCAAGATGAGCTTTCACTTTCTCAAGCACTTCGATTTCAAACTTAGCGTCTTTGTCACCGCCTTTCGCTTTCTTAGCTACGCGAAGCAATGCCTTGTCACAGCTTTCCATATCAGAAAGTACAAGTTCAGTATTGATAACGTCAATATCGTCAGCTGGGTTTACTTGGCCCGCTACGTGAACAATATTGTCGTTTTCAAAACAACGCACGACGTGGCCGATCGCATCGGTTTCGCGAATGTTCGCTAGGAATTGGTTACCTAAACCTTCGCCTTTTGAAGCACCTTTAACAAGACCCGCGATGTCCACGAATTCCATTGATGTAGGCACGATACGCTCAGGTTTTACGATTTCAGCAAGTTTTTCCATGCGTGGATCGGGAACTGGCACAACACCGGTATTTGGTTCAATCGTACAAAACGGAAAGTTAGCCGCTTCGATACCCGCTTTTGTCAGTGCGTTGAATAGAGTTGATTTACCAACGTTTGGTAGACCAACGATACCACATTTAAAACCCATAATTTTGAACCCTAAAGTTTATTCAGTTGAGCCAATCACTATGGCTTAAATGAATGTAGTCTGTTTTGTGCTTTTAACACACCATCCTTTGCTAAAATTTCCATACAGCGAACGGCTTCATCAACGGCTGCGTCGATGTGAGCTTGTTCGTTTGCGGGCGCTTTACCGAGAACCCAGCCTGTCACTTTGTCTTTGTGACCTGGGTGTCCAATGCCTATCCGCAAACGCATAAATTCTTTGTTATTGCCTAGTTTTGCAATAATGTCTTTCAAACCGTTGTGTCCACCGTGGCCGCCGCCTTTCTTTAGTTTTGCAATACCCGGTTCGAGGTCCATTTCGTCATGTGCGACTAAAATTTCTTCGGGTGGGATCTTATAAAAGCTTGCTAGGCTGCTTACGGCTTTACCACTTAAATTCATATAAGTAGTAGGGATGAGAAGTTTGAATTCTTGGTTCTGGATCACGACTTTGCCGACTAATCCATGGTGTTTGCTGTCGAGTTTTAGGATGCAGTTGTAGCGCTTTGCAAGTTCTTCGATGAACCATGCGCCTGCATTATGACGGGTGTTGGCGTATTCGGGGCCTGGATTAGCCAGGCCCACTAGCAATTGAAATGCATTCAAGGTGTTAACACCTTAAAATTACTCAGCTGCTTCTGTTGTTTCTTCTGAAGCGCCGCCTTTAGGAGCGTTAAGAGTAACAACTGCTTGGTCGTGATCAGCACCTTTCGCTAGCTCAACAGAAACAACGCCTGCTGGAAGTTTAACGTCAGTAAGGTGGATTGTTTGACCAACTTCAATACCAGCTAAGTCAACTTCTACGAACTCAGGAAGGTTCTTAGGAAGACATACAATCTCGATCTCAGTTACGTGGTGAGCTACCGTATTACCACCTTTAGTAGCTTTCTCTTCGTTTAAGAAGTGTACTGGCACTTTAGTGTGGATTTTGTGGCTAGGGTCAACACGTTGGAAGTCTAAGTGAGTTACTTTAGGCTTGTATGGGTGACGTTGGATATCTTTAAGAATTGCTTCTACAGACTCACCACCAATGTTTAGTGTAAGAATGTGTGAGTAGAAACCTTCGTCTTCTTGTGCTTTGATTACTTTGTTGTGATCAAGAGTAAGTGCTAGTGCTTCTTTCTCTGCACCGTAAAGGATTGCAGGAACTTTTTCTGCGTTGCGTAGGCGGCGGCTCGCACCAGTACCTAACTCAGCACGTACTTCTGCATTCAAAGTGTATAATTCGTTAGACATAATGTCTCCAAAATCAATAGTTTAATTAAATTTGAAACATTCGCGACCAAATGTTTCACCTTTTTAAGGCGCGCTACTATACCACTGGCGTTACGAAAACAAAACTTAAAAAACAAAAAAGCACCGAATAGGTGCTTTTGGAGAGTCGATTTAACGCTGCGATTAGTGTTGGAACATCGCAGAGATAGACTCTTCATTGCTAATACGACGTACAGTCTCAGCCAGCATATCTGCAAGTGTAAGTACTTTAATTTTGTCGATAGCTTTCAATTCGTCTGAAAGCGGAATTGAATCGGTTACAATCACTTCATCAATTACGGAATTTTTCAGATTTTCTGCTGCACTGCCTGAAAGCACTGGGTGAGTCGCATAAGCAAAAACGCGTTTTGCACCGTGTTCTTTCAGCGCTTCAGCTGCTTTACATAGTGTACCGCCCGTATCAATCATGTCGTCGACGATGATACAGTCGCGACCCGCCACGTCACCGATGATATGCATGACTTGTGATACGTTCGCTTGTGGACGACGCTTGTCGATAATTGCCAAATCAGTGTCGTTAAGGAGCTTAGCGATTGCACGAGCTCGTACAACACCACCGATATCAGGTGAAACAACAACGGCGTCTTCAAAATTGCGTTCGCGCATATCTTCAATCAGTACAGGGCTGCCGAAAACGTTATCAACAGGTACATCGAAGAAACCTTGGATTTGTTCAGCGTGAAGATCAACGGTCAAAACGCGGTCTACGCCAACGCTTGATAGGAAATCAGCAACCACTTTAGCAGTGATTGGTACACGAGCAGAACGTACGCGACGATCTTGACGAGCATAACCAAAATAAGGAATAACCGCGGTAATACGACCTGCAGATGCACGGCGCAGAGCGTCAACCATTACGATTAGTTCCATTAGGTTATCATTTGTAGGGGCACACGTAGATTGGATTATGAAAACATCTGAACCACGCACGTTTTCATTGATTTGAACGCTGATCTCGCCGTCGCTAAAACGACCGACTACTGCGTCACCCAATTCAATAAACAAACGTTTTGCAATCTTTTTGGCAAGTTCAGGTGTTGCATTACCAGCGAAGAGCTTCATGTCAGGCACGGTAGGGTTCCTCAGGCACTGAATTTTTGGACTAACATGCAATGACAGAGTCAATACAGGCTAACTTAAACATTTACTTCATCTTTAGAGTGGTATATTCAACTGCTTATGGACAGGGGAACAGCTTACACTCTTGGCTACAAAGCCCTGCCAATTTTCAGGAAGAGTTTGGAGTACACGCTCGGCTGCTTCACGAGATGTAAATTCCGCAAAACAACACGCTCCAGTTCCTGTCATTTTGGACGGTGCATATTTTAGCAACCACTCCAGTGTCTTTTCAACCTCGGGGTAAAGCTTTTTGACTAATACCTCACAATCATTGCGGGTATTTTCCATACTCCAACCCTCGGTGAGTTTCGGCGTATCTCTAGGCAAGTCGGGGTGTCCAAATATGGCGGCCGTACTTACATGGACGCCAGGACTGACCACTAAATAAAACTTTTCAGAAAGTGAAACAGGCAGCAGGTTCTCGCCAATTCCTTGTGCATGAGCACTTACACCTCGAACAAACACGGGGACGTCCGCACCGAGTTTAACGCCGAGATTTGCCAATTCAGACACACTTAACTGGCAATTCCAAAGCGCGTTAAGTGCTAAAAGTGTTGTTGCGGCATCGGATGAACCACCCCCAACACCCCCTCCCATTGGCAAGCGCTTTTTAAGCACAATCTGAGCTCCAGCAGTCGCAACAGTGTATGGGCGAAGCATTTGCGCGGCTTTGTAAATTAGATTGTCTTCTAAAATAATGTCACTCGGTGCACCATCAATCGTCACGGCGCCGCTGTCGTTATGCTCGAATGTCAGCTCATCACCAAAGTCGAGTAACGTGAACAAGGTTTCCAATTCGTGATAACCGTCAGCACGCTTACCATTAATATGAAGAAATAAGTTCAGTTTGGCCGGAGCCAACAAAGTCAGTACAGCCATTATAGCGTCCACTCATTGATTTGCAGTTTGATGGTCATTTGTGCGGTTTTTAACGAAAGTCGAGAGGGCAACCAAAGCCCATTCGTCATTTGGTATTTATCGTAGACAATGTGCCATTGGTTACCTGTTGTATCGTACCAGTCACCGCTTTTTAATCGAGATTGTTCGTCATAAACGGAGTTTTGAAGAGGCATTTGCGCGGTCAGCCATAAATGGGCTTGGCCCACGGGGAGTAGGAAGCCTGTTAATTGCTTCAATAGCATATCAGTTTGAAATCCTGCGAAACGCTCGTCACCCATTTCGATAACAACCCCGTTGTCATTTTCTTCGAGGCTTAAAATTTGGGTGCCAATAAAACTGGTTAATTTAATTTTGTGATGAGGATGATCAAATTGCCAATTCAAGTTGGCTGATTGCTTTTTCTTCTCTGCTAAAAAGGCCACTTTACCTTTCAATTGCCAGTGACTAAGCTGATTTAACTCGCCTTTCCAGTTTTGAGAAGCTGAGCTTTGCAGAGGGATTTTCTGAGCGCAACCGCCTATAAACATTAATAATATGAGCAAAATCAAATGAAATCGTTTCAATCTCAGTTCCTTACTTTCCATATTCGTTTGATTTTTGGTAAAATTGCCAGCTTTAAAGCAAAGCTAAGATATTACTGGCACCTATGACCATTATCGCACTAGGCATCAATCACAAAACAGCGTCTGTAGAATTACGTGAAAAAGTCGCGTTTTCGCCAGAGCAATTGTCGACGGCTTTGCAAGAGCTTAAGCATCATCCCGTGATTAAAGAATCGGTTATCGTGTCTACCTGTAACCGCACTGAAATGTATTGTAACGTTGAGGAAGCAAATTCCCAAGCCTTGTTGTCTTGGCTTGCCAGTTTCCACGGGCTAAATGAAAGTGCCCTGAATGACAATGTCTACATTCATCAAAATCACGATGCTGTAAATCACCTTATGCGGGTTGCATGTGGACTTGATTCATTGGTTTTAGGCGAGCCGCAAATTCTTGGGCAAATTAAACAAGCCTATAATAGTGCAAAGCAACATGGTGGTATTCGTTTGCATTTTGAGCGTTTGTTTCAAAAAACGTTTTCAGTGGCGAAGCAAGTGCGTACCGAAACAGACATTGGTGCAAGTGCCGTATCGGTCGCGTATGCAGCGGTAAATTTGGCGCGTCATATTTATGGTCAATTAGACAAAACCAACGTGTTGCTCATTGGCGCGGGTGAAACGATTGAGTTGGTGGCAAAACACCTTGCTCAACATTCACCGAAAAGAATTACGGTTGCGAATCGAACAATTGAGCGCGCGGAGGGTCTTGCAGCCGAAATCGGCGGAGATGTGATTGCACTTGCCCAACTGCCGGATACGCTTCATCAAGCGGATATTGTAATTAGTTCGACGGCGAGTACTTTGCCAATCATTGGCAAGGGAATGGTGGAGCAAGCGCTCAAACGCAGAAAGCACAAGCCGATGCTGTTTGTGGACATTGCCGTTCCGCGCGACATCGAAGCACAAGTGGGCGAATTAGATGATGCCTATTTGTATTCTGTTGATGACTTACAAGCGATTGTCAGTGAAAATATGGCCAATCGTGAACAAGCTGCAAAACAAGCAGAAGAAATCATCGATCAGAGAACCATTGAATTTGCGCAGTGGCAACGTTCAATGCAATCGGTAGATGTAATTCGAGAATACCGCTCCGCATCGGAGCATGTAAAAAATGAGTTGGTCGAGAAAGCCTTGAATCAGCTTTCATCGGGCAAAGACGCCGAAAGTATTATTATTGAGTTGGCGAATAAACTAACCAATCGCCTCACACATGCGCCCACGCGGGCTATTCAAGAGGCGGCAAAACAAGGCGATATAGCCATGGTTGCGCAACTCAAACACTCCTTGGGATTAGAGCAGGAATAACATATCTATGAAAGACTCGGTTTACCGAAAGCTGGAATCGCTTGCGGAACGTTACGAAGAAGTACAAGCGCTACTAAGCGATCCTGAAGTCATTGGTGATCAAAACCGTTTCCGTGACCTGTCGAAAGAGTATTCAGAACTCGAAGACGTCGTAAAAACGTTCGCAGCATACCAAGTTGCACAAGAAGACATCTCAACTGCAGAAGAAATGTTGAAGGATTCAGACCCTGACATGCGTGAGATGGCACAAGAAGAATACAAAGAAGCCAAGGCGCGCGTTGAAGAACTTGATGGCGAATTGCAAATTCTAATGATCCCTAAAGACCATCGTGACAACAACAACGTATTCCTTGAAGTGCGAGCCGGAACGGGTGGTGATGAAGCGGCAATATTTGCGGGTGATTTGTTCCGTATGTATTCACGTTATGCTGAAACTCAAAAATGGAAGGTAGAAATCATTTCGGCAAACGAAGGTGAACACGGTGGCTTTAAAGAAGTCATTGCCAACATTTCAGGCGAAGGTGTATTTGGTAAGCTGAAATTTGAATCTGGCGCGCACCGAGTTCAACGTGTTCCAGAAACTGAATCTCAGGGGCGAGTGCATACATCAGCATGTACTGTCGCGGTGATGGCGGAATTGCCTGAAGCAGAAGCCATTGAAATTAACCCGTCTGATTTGAAAATTGATACTTTCCGTGCGTCGGGCGCGGGTGGTCAGCACGTTAACAAAACGGATTCTGCAATTCGTATTACCCACTTACCAACAGGCGTAGTGGTAGAATGTCAGGACGAACGTTCGCAACATAAAAACCGTGCGAAAGCGCTTTCAGTGTTGTCTGCACGCTTACAACAGGCCGAAGACGAGAAACGCGCAGCAGCAGAGGCATCTGAGCGCCGTAACTTAGTGGGTAGCGGTGATCGTTCAGAGCGTATTCGTACCTATAATTTCCCACAAGGCCGTTTAACGGATCACCGCATTGGTTTAACGTTGTACCGTCTAAATGAGGTGATGGAAGGTGACCTTAACTGTGTTATCTCGCCGTTACTCGTAGAACACCAAGCAGACATGCTGGCTGCAATGGGCGACGAATAGTCGTGAGCACCCAATCCATAGCCCAAGCACTTGCTTGGGCTACGTCTGAATTTTCTGTTATTTCTGACTCGCCAAAATTAGACGCTCAAGTCCTACTTTTACACGTAATTGAAAAGCCAAAGAGTTATTTATATGGCTGGTCAGATGCGCTGTTACTTGATGCACAACAGGCTCTTTTTGCGCAATTAGTTGCCAGACGAAAGCGTGGTGAACCAATTGCGCACATTACCGGGACTCGTGAGTTTTGGAGTTTACCGTTTTACGTTAACGCCAGTACACTGATCCCTAGACCGGATACCGAAACGTTAGTCGAAACGGTGCTCGCACAAGCATTGCCTGAAGAAACAAAACTGCTAGATTTAGGTACGGGCACAGGGGCAATTGCACTTTCCCTCGCGCATGAACACCCGAGTTGGCGAGTAACCGCTATCGACTATTCTGTCGATGCAGTCGAGCTGGCGAAACGTAATCGCCAAGCCTTAGCCCTCGAGCGTGTGAACATTCTCCAAGGCAGTTGGTATGAGCCCGTAGCAGGTGAACAGTTTCATGTGATTGTAAGCAACCCACCGTATATTGACCCAGAAGATCCTCATTTAGCGCAAGGCGATGTTCGTTTTGAACCTCGCAGTGCTTTGGTGGCTGAAGAAGAGGGCTATGCGGATCTGTTTCACATCATCTCCGAAGGACGAAAGCATCTTCTTCCTGGCGGATTTATAGCGCTTGAACACGGTTACAATCAAGCTGCTGTAATACACAACTTTTTTGCACAATTGGCGTATATTAATATACTTACAATAAAAGATATGGCAGGGTGTGACAGAATAACGGTTGCAACATGGCCATGATTTACTAACTAGCGACAAGCTTACTCCAGTAAGGAACCTAGAATGGATGACTTTTTATTCTCTGATGAGCCACATGATGTTGCCGAGCCACAAGAAGTAGGCAGATGGAAAGTGATCATCGTAGATGATGAACCTGAAGTCCATGCGGTGACCAAATTAGCGCTGAGTGACTTTGAGTTCCAAAAAAAGAAACTGGAGTTTATATCTGCTTATTCTGGTGAAGAAGCAAAAAAAGTGATTGTAGAACATGCCGATGCGGCAATAGTTCTGCTAGACGTTGTGATGGAAAGCGATGATGCAGGTTTACAAGTCGCACGATTTATTCGAGAAACGGCAAAAAACAACCACATCCGCATCATTTTGCGTACCGGTCAGCCAGGACAAGCACCTGAGCGTCAAGTCATCGTCAATTACGACATTAACGATTACAAATCGAAAACTGAACTCACTGCACAAAAATTATTCACAGTCGTTATGTCTAGTCTGCGCTCTTATCGCGATATTCTTGCTATCGAGCAATCACGGCAGGGTCTTGAAAAAATTATTTGTGCATCACGTGATATTTTTGCAGCGCATTCTATCGAACATTTTATTCAAGGTGTGTTGCAACAGTTGACGTCATTATTGGGTACAGTTGATGAAGCAATGTACGCCACGTCTTTAGTCGCAAGCAATGCCGCTACAACTCAAAACAGCCAACTAGTCGTCTTTACTGGCCGTGGAGAATTTGAGAAAAGCGAAGGTAAGCCGATAAGCGAAGTACTCACCGAAGAACAGCTAAATGCTTGCCAAGAAGCGTTAAAACAAAAAGGTATCGTGTACAAAGATAATTACCTCTTTGCTTATTGTTCAAGTGAATACAACCACAGCTCAATGTTGTTCGTATCTGGTATCCCTGAGTTTTTGACTGAGACTCAAAAGCACCTCATTGAAATTTTTGCTCAAAATGTTCAATTAGCCTATGAAAACGTGCAGCTGCAAGCTGAAATTGAAGACACTCAGCAGGAGCTGGTTTATCGACTCAGTGAAGCGCTAGAACAGCGTTCTACGGAAACAGGTAATCACGTTAAACGCGTTTCTCATATCTGCTACGCACTGGCCAAAGGCTATGGTTTGTCGAATCGCGAATGTGACCTAATTCGAATTGCAGCGCCGTTACACGACGTGGGCAAAGTTGGCATTCCAGATGCGATTTTAAACAAGCCAGCCAAACTCGATGATGGCGAATGGAATGTAATGAAGACCCACACTGACAAAGGTTTTCAAATACTAAAAGATTCTCGTCGTGAAATCGTGAATGCGGGGGCAATTATTGCGCGTGACCACCATGAAAAATGGGATGGTAGTGGTTATCCAAAAGGTAAAAAAGGCGAAGAAATCCATGTGTTTGGCCGCATTGTGGCGCTTGCAGATGTCTATGACGCGCTCAGACATAACCGGTGTTACAAGCCGGCTTGGGAAATCTCCGAAGTACAAGCTGAGATTTCAAACCAAAGTGGTAAACACTTTGATCCCAAACTTGTTTCCATCTTCAACAGCATTGTTGATGAATTAGAAAAAATACTAGAACTTTATCCGGACCACTAAATCAATGTCGTATATTGCAATTAAACACACCCATTTACTCTTTGTTGTTTTGAGTATCTTACTTTTTTACACGCGTTCAGTGACACGAATTTTTGATAGTAAATTGTCTAAAAACAAAGTGTTATTTATATCTTCTCATGCAACTGACACCTTTCTATTGTTGTCAGCAATTGCGTTAATTGTATCGAGTGGGATGTCGGTTACTCAACCATGGTTACTGGAAAAAATCGCACTCGTTGTAGCCTATATTGGTTTGGGTGTTGTTGCAGCCAAGACATCGAGTCAGGCTACACGCATTGGTTTAGTTGTTGTAATTACGGGCCTGTTTGCACTTATTGGCAAGCTTGCGGTAAGTAAAACGGCTTTTTTGTTGTAAAGTATTCCATTACAAATTCGGTTACAAACACAGGGCGAGTGAATACTTGCCCTGTTTCTTTTAATCCCCCATTGGTATCAAGCTTAAAAATAGGTAAACTAGCCTTTCTAGATTTTTTTGAGCTGTAGAGTAACAATGACAGAACCGTGGTTCGACGAACAGGATTACACTGAAGACTATTACCCGACACCGATTTACCGTTGTATTCAAGCTGAATTGCAATGGGACGCGCAGGCTAAAGTCAATGAGGTCTGTTCATTACTGGCGAACCTAGAGCAGCGCATTATGGCGCTTGTGAATGAACTACCCGATCCTCATAAACGAATCGATAAACTACTCGATTTGTTTTATACCGAGTGGTTGTTCAGCGGTACAAGCCAAGATGTGCCTGATTTCCAACTAAATAGTTTGTGCTATCTGCTGCAAATGCACAGTGGTAGTCCAACGTCATTGGCCATTCTGTTAGTTCATTTGCTCGAAGTGGCCGAACTCGGTGGTAACCTATGCCTCACTCAAGGTGACGTTATGGTTCACGTTGGTATCAGTGATGAAGAAGGCTACATGATTGACCCAACAAATGGTCAACAGTCTTGGTATATCATTCCTGAAAACGCCAATGAAGACGATAGCGAGCCACTTGAATTAGTGATTGGTGAAGAAATCTTAAAACTGTTTTTAGCACAACAAAAGTGGGCATTTATTGGCGCAGAAAAATTTGGCCATGCGCTAAGTTGTGTCGATATGCTCATGAGTCTTTTAGGGAACGACCCATATGAGCGTCGTGACCGTGGTTATCTACTCAATCAACTTGATTGCCCAAAGATGGCCAAAGAAGATCTACAATTTTTCGTCGACGAATGTCCAGACGATCCCACGATCGAATTAATTCAAATGCAGATCGCTGAATTATCGGATTACAATAATATTCTGCACTAATTAGAGGAAGCCCATGGAGACTTCACAGGCCTTAATCACCAACAACGCGGTGATCCTTGGCGTATTAGCCACAATACTTGGTTTCGTTTTCTACACATCGAACTTAAAACGCGGGTTTTGGGGGAAGTTTTATAGTTACGTACCAGCGCTGTTGATGTGTTATTTCTTGCCTTCGTTACTCAATACCTTCGGCATTATTGATGGTAGCAATAATGACGTATACACCGTCGCAAAGTACTATCTTTTGCCTGCTTGTTTGGTGTTGTTGACCTTAAGTATCGACATCAAATCCGTGATGGGCCTTGGCAAAAAAGCCATCATCATGTTTTTTACGGGCACGATAGGGGTTGTCATTGGTGGCCCACTTGCGCTCTTGATCACCGCTGCTGTTATGCCTGAGTTACTTGATGTAACTGGGCCTGAAGCGGTTTGGCGTGGTATGGCTGCATTAGCGGGTAGCTGGATTGGCGGCGGCGCGAACATGGTGGCGATGAAAGAAATCTATGGGGCTGGTGGAGATATATTTACCATCATGGTGACGGTAGATATTGTTGTTGCAAATATTTGGATGGCCGTACTGCTTTATATGGCTGCGCGACACAAAGAAATTGATGCGCGTTCTGGTGCTGATACCAGCTCAATCGACCGTCTAATCGAACGAGTTCAACATTTTGAATCTCAACATTCAAGAAAGCCAGAATTGAACGATTTGATGATCCTTATTGCCTTTGCCTTTGGTGCAACTGGACTGGCACACTTAGTGGCCGATATTGCAGTTCCATTTTTTATCGAAAACTATCCAGGGCTGAATAAATTTTCACTACACAGTAAATTGTTCTGGATAATCGTATTGGTTACAACCGTTGGTCTGGCATTGTCTTTCACTAAAGCTCGCAATTTAGAGGCTGTAGGTGCGTCAAAGGTTGGATCGACTTTCCTTTATATTTTGGTTGCAACAATCGGCTTGCATATGGATATCACCAAAATTGTTGAAGCGCCGAAATACGTTGTGATAGGCGTTATTTGGATGGCTATCCACGTACTGTTAATGTTTATCGTTGCGAAAATAATTAAAGCACCTATTTTTTATCTTGCAGTAGGTAGCAAAGCAAACATTGGTGCTGCAGCATCGGCGCCAGTAGTTGCATCGGCATTTCACCCTGCACTGGCTCCGGTTGGCGTGCTGCTTGCCGTGATTGGTTATGCACTGGGTACGTATATGGCATGGATTTGCGGTCAGTTGCTGCGAATGGTTTCAGCTTAATAGAGAGAGCATAATGAATACACAAATAATTAAAGTTGGAAACGTAGAAGTCGCTAACGACAAGCCATTCGTTCTATTTGGCGGTATGAACGTTTTAGAATCACGTGATTTGGCGATGCGCATCGCGGAACATTACGTTGAAGTAACATCAAAGCTTAATATTCCTTACGTATTTAAAGCCTCGTTTGACAAAGCTAACCGTTCTTCAATCAACTCTTTTCGCGGTCCAGGCATGGAAGAAGGGTTGAAAATCTTTGAAGAAATCAAACGAACGTTCAATGTGCCTTTAATCACGGATGTGCATGAGCCATATCAAGCTGCACCAGTCGCCGAAGTGGTTGATGTAATCCAGCTGCCTGCGTTTTTGGCTCGTCAAACAGACCTTGTTGTGGCTATGGCGAAAACTGGGGCGGTGATCAATGTGAAGAAGCCACAGTTTTTAGCGCCACATGAGATGCGTCACATTATCAGCAAGATTAACGAAGGCGGAAATGACCAAGTCATTCTTTGTGAACGCGGAAGCTGCTTTGGTTACAATAACTTAGTTGTTGATATGCTAGGTATGGACGACATGAAGCAAATGGCTCCGGTTATTTTCGATGCCACTCACGCGCTACAACGCCCAGGTGGTCGTTCGGATTCAGCTGACGGTCGTCGAGCACAAGCTGCTGAACTTGCACGTTCGGGCATGGCGTTAGGCATTGCGGGATTATTTATTGAAGCTCATCCAAATCCAAATGAAGCAAAATGTGATGGCCCATGTGCACTTCCTCTTGCTAAGCTAGACGCTTACTTGCAGCAAATGAAAGCAGTGGACGACTTGGTTAAAAGTTTTCCAGCATTGGATACCAGCGCTGCAGACGTTTAATAACGAGGCTCGGTCCACGAGCCCATTGAGAGTTAGGTATGTCTAGAAGACTTCCTCCATTGAATGCGTTGAAAGCATTTGAAGCGGCAGCACGTCAGTTGAGTTTCACCAAGGCGGCTGAAGAGCTATACGTAACACAGGCGGCGGTAAGCCACCAAATAAAAACGCTTGAAGAACATCTTGGCTTGAAGCTGTTTTTACGTAAAAACCGCTCATTACTGCTGACAGAAGAAGGCCAGGCATACTTTCTCGATATTAAAGAGATATTTTCTCAGCTGATTGATGCAACGGACAAGTTGCTTGCCCGTGGTGCAAAAGGTTCACTGACGGTAAGTTTAACCCCGAGCTTTGCAATTCAATGGTTAGTACCGCGCCTGAGCTTGTTTCATGAGGCGCATCCAGAGATCGATGTGCGAATAAAGGCGCAAGATCACGACGAAAACTCATTAACTGATGATGTGGATGTGGCTATCTATTATGGCCGTGGTCATTGGAGTGGAGTGCAAACTCACAAACTGCACACCGAGTACTTAGTGCCATTATGCAGCCCAATGTTGCTTACGGGACCAAGACCTCTGAATCAACCGAGTGATTTGGCATTACATACACTTTTACATGACACCACCCGTCGACCATGGAAACTGTGGATGAAAACGGCTGGTGTGCGAAACGTTCAAGTGAATACAGGGCCTATTTTTAGTCACTCTTCAATGGTGTTGCAAGCCGCCGCGCACGGGCAAGGCGTGGCACTTGGCAATAGTGTACTCGCTAGGCCAGAATTGGATGCTGGTCGACTGGTTATCCCATTTAGTCACCATCTAGAAAGTAAGAATGCGTATTACCTAGTGCTGCGTGAATCGCAAACAGAGTTGGGTAAAATCGTTGCCTTTAAAGAATGGATGCTTTCTATGGTCGAGCAAGAGCAAGAGTGGGTTTAATGTCTTTAGTTTGGAATTACGCTGAAAATCCAACTGCCAATTTACTGTTTGCACATGGCGCAGGTGCTGGACTCGACAGTGATTTCATGGTTGAACTCGCAGAGTTACTGTCTGAGCGAGGGGTAAATGTTGCGCGATTTGATTTCGAATACATGCAGCAGGCAAAAGTGCTGAATAAGCGCCGCCCGCCTGATCGAGCGCCAAAATTGCTTGACTGTTTTTTGGAAAACAGACAAAAAATTTCGTCTGATTTGCCTTTGTTTATCGCTGGAAAGTCAATGGGCGGGCGCATGGCAACCTTGTTAGCGGCACAAAATGAAGTGGATGTTCACGGTGTAATCGCACTCGGTTATCCGTTTCATCCCCCTGGTAAACCAGAAAAATTGCGGACTGAGCATTTTGGTGATGTCACCGTACCGTTTCTAATAGTACAGGGTGAGCGTGATACCTTCGGAACAAAAGAGGAAGTACTTGGACTATCAATACCGAAAACCATCCAATTTGAGTGGTTGCAAGACGGTGATCATTCTTTTAAACCGCGCAAGTCTAGCGGCTATAGCGAGTCAGGACATCGCGTAACCGCGGCGAATGCTATTTCTGATTTCATTAACCGAGTTTTACTATGAAAAAAGTTGCGATATCACTGGGTGGATTATTCGCTCTGTTAGCTGTTATTTTGGGTGCATTTGCTGCGCACGCGCTCAAAACGAAACTGAGTACTTACTCACTTGGCGTGTTTACAACTGGTGTTACGTATCAAATGTATCACGGTTTAGCACTGATTTTAGTGGGTATTTTAGTCCACCTTGGTTATCGTTTACGCGTCACAGTTTGGTGTTTTACTGCAGGTTGTCTACTATTTTGTGGCAGTTTGTATGCTCTAGCATTAACAGAAATCAAATGGTTTGGTCCAATTACACCTCTTGGTGGAATGCTATTTATTATCGGGTGGATTTATCTAATCGCCCAAGTCGTTCGTTCAAACGAATCTATTTAGTCGGAATTCGAAGCACATGTCGAGTATTGTAATTTATTGTCGTAGCGGATTTGAAAATGACGCTGCAGCGGAGATCACCTATTTAGCTGCAGAAGCTGAAGTTGCAGGGTACGTTAAAGCCAAGCCTGACTCGGGCTACGTCGTTTATGAATGTTTTGACCCAGAACTTGGTATTCGCTTGGTGAAAAAACTGCCGTTTTCAAACTTGGTTTTCGCAAGACAATGGTTCTTCGGTCGTTTGGTTAACAAAATGCCTGTGGATGACCGCGTGGGTGCAATTTTAGAGCATGTTGACGATTTACCTGAGTGTGGCGAACTTCGTGTTGAAACACCGGATACCAATACGGGCAAAGAGCTGTCTAAATTCTGTAAAAAGTTCAGCACGCCATTAGCCAAAGCGCTCGAAAAACGCGGTGTTCTATCACGAGAGCTGATGACAAATAAACCCGTACTACACGCCTTGTTTATCTCTACAGATACGGCTTATGTTGGCTTTTCTTTTAGCAACAATAATTCACCTTATCCAATGGGCATTTTGCGTCTTAAAATGCCATCAGACGGACCAAGTCGTTCTACATTGAAGTTGGACGAGGCGTTCCATGTTTTCGTTCCGAAAGACGAATATGAGAAACGTGTTCGTTCTGGGATGAGAGCGGTGGATTTAGGCGCGTGTCCTGGTGGTTGGACGTATCAATTAGTACGTCGAGGCATGTTTGTTGCCGCAATTGATAATGGCCCGATGAATGATGATCTCATGGAAACAGGCCAAGTTAAACATTACCGTGAAGACGGGTTTAAATATCGCCCAGACCGTCGCAATATTGATTGGCTTGTATGCGATATGGTAGAAAAGCCGATACGCGTAACTAATTTAATGATTGATTGGATCGTGAATGCGTTCGCAAGAGAGTTAATTTTTAACTTAAAGCTACCAATGAAAAAGCGTTTTGAAAGTGTGCTAGAATGCTTAACGCTGATCCATGAAGAACTTGATAAGTACAATGTGGATTACGAACTGCAGGCAAAGCACTTGTTCCATGATCGTGAAGAAATCACGGTCCATATTCGCGTGAAACACGTTCCACAAAACGTATACTCGTAGCGGTGTCGTTAAGTTATTTTAAATAAAAAGAGTGGTTTAGCCACTCTTTTTATTTATATTGTGATGCTTATCTATATTGATTTCGGTAGTTCTCAACCCATAAGCGGGTCGCACCACAAACCGCAACAGGCATCACAATTAAATTCACCAGTGGAATGGATGTTAGTAGCATTACAGCAAAGCCAAAGCCATAAGAAAGGCCTTGTTTAGATTTGAGGTCTTGTTTCATCTGATTGAAGTTTATTTTGTGATTATCAAAGGGGTAATCATTATATTGGACGGTGTACATCCAACAGGTAAATAGGATCCACAGAATTTGCCCAAAGATGGGTAAAATCCATAATAGGATGAAGAAGCCAACGGCGCGTGGTAAGTAATACCATAGTTTTGTCCATTCACGCCCGAGCATCCGAGGTACGTCTTTGAGGGTATCAAAAAGACTGTCGTCATTTATTTTCTGCCCCGTCAAATGCAGCTCGACTTTCTCTGACAATAAGCCATTAAATGGTGCGGCGATAAAATTGGTTATTACAGAAAACACCATGCTGTATGAGAAGAGGATAACCAAAATTGCAATAGGCCACATGAGCCACTCTAGCCAAGACAGCCAGTCAGGTAGCAAACCATTTAGATAGGCAAAACCTTGTGTTAGCCAGTCATACAAGAAAAATAATGAACCACCGAATAGGGTGATATTAATTAATAGTGGAATGAACACAAAACGTTTCAACCCTTTTTGCGTGATCAGGGAGAAACCCGAGAAAAAATATTCCATGCCTTGACCAATTTGCACGATATACCTCTATTTTGACACTCGTTAATAGCCAAACTATACCCGAAAGGGGGTCTTAACGCCCAGCTTTTAGGTAACAAAGTATTTATGCACTAAACTTAAGATATCAATAGGAAAAGTTGTTTGTATGGATAAATTTATTTTGTCCAAATATTCATCATTCGTGATTGTGTAACCAGAAATTAGGTCTACAATCGCAACCAATTTATAGACCTATCAAGGTAGTGAACATGTCGGATCTTCTTGCTATAGCAGCACTTATCATGCTGAGTGCGCTGTTCGCGATGTCAGAAATCGCCATCGCAGCGTCGCGCAAAATCAAACTCAAAGTTTTGAAAGATGAGGGTGTGCCCGGCGCACATGCTGTACTTGCATTACAGGAGAATCCCGGCGCGTTTTTTGCGATGGTTCAAATTGCACTTAACGCTATTGCCATTTTAGGCGGGATCTTAGGCGAACAGGCACTTACGGATAAAATAACCCTTTGGATTACTGAACATTATGATGGTCCTTGGGCAAAGGAAGTGGGCTTTGTCATTTCGTTTTTCATTATTACCTCGACGTTTATTCTTTTTGCCGATTTGCTGCCAAAACGCATTGCGATGATAGTGCCAGAAGCGGTCGCACTGAAAGTTGTGCATCTGATGAATATGGTTACCTTTGCTTTTTCTCCGTTGGTTGCGTGCTTTAACGGTCTAACTAATTTTTTTATTCGTTTACTCGGATTACCTGCAGAAAGACAAGATTCGGTAACAGCAGAAGAGATTGTGGCTATGGTCGATGCTGGTGCTGAAAGTGGTTCTTTGCAGGCGCAAGAATATCAGTTGATTGGCAACGTATTTGAGTTAGAAGGACGTACTCTGCCAACGATTATGACGACACGAGAAGTGATAGTTTATTTTGATATCAATGACGATTCGGAAACAATTACGACGAAAATTATGGAAAATCCACATAACCACTTCCTCGTTTGTGATGGCGGTTTAGATAAGTTGGTGGGGTATGTTGAGTCCAAGCAAATTCTGAAACAGTTATTGTCTGGCAATAAAGTCCAGCTCAATCAAACCATATTAGAAAAAGAGCTTTTTTATTTACCAGACACGTTAACCCTGACCGAAGCGCTGAACGCCTTTAGAAAAGCAGCAATCCAGTTTGCTGTGGTGATTAACGAATATGCGCTGGTTGTCGGTATTGTTACCGTCAAAGACATCATGACTAGTTTTATGGGCGATTTAGCGCCCCACACATGGGAAGAACAGATCGTCGTACGTGATTCGAATAGCTGGCTGGTGGATGGGAGTACCCCAATAGTTGATTTATGTCGCACATTGGGCTGGGAAGATGCGCCGGATCCAGGTAACTACGAAACGGTTGCTGGTTTTCTAATCTTCCGTCTAAAACGTATTCCAAAGCGGACTGATTTCATTATTTGCAATGGTTTTAAGTTTGAAGCTATTGATATGGAAGGGATGCGAGTAGAACAGTTGCTGGTGACGCGCACCGATCTTGACGATCTTAATGGAAATATTCCTTAACTTTACTATTGAAAAAATATGATCTAGATCATACTCTGAGTATAGAGCAACCAAAAAGCTCTATTTTGTCGAAGTTTGGAGTGTCAATGCAGTTAGTGCGCTGGTTTGTTACAAGTTTTGTTGCGATTGTGCTATTAGGTTTAGCGCAAAGCGAAACTGTGCAAGCAGGCGTTGAGCAACCTCATTCTGAACTTCACTGTTTTTCTCCGAATCTTGATGATCAAAATGTTGATGACAATGGCGACATTATCGCGGTTAGTCACACACCTGTGGGTATGCTGTTTGTCGACACCCAAATTTCAACGGCATCATATCATTTTGCATCACCAACACTTGCTTCATTCCAGGCCAGAGCTCCACCTTACTCTATTTAATTAAAAAATTCTGATTAATTAAAATATGATAGGTGAGTTATGTCTGCATACAATGCATTTGCTATTCAAAGCGTGGCTGAAATGCCAGCAAATTTACACATTGAACCAACAACCGTTTCTCTAGATAACCTTGCGATTGATGCCATGCACACGCTCAATGTCCAAGCGCCGCATATGTTAGATGTCGAAACGAGTATCGATGAAGCACTTCTAATTTTAAAAAGAACCCATAATCGGACTAGCGTGGTCGTTGATAGTTACAACAACATGTTAGGTTTGATTTCAAAAGCTCGTTTGACAAGTAGCTATGTGTTAAAAGCCGTCGCGAAAACAGGATTGTCTCGCAAAGATTTGACGGTTGGCGATTTAATGATCTCAAAAGCAAACCTTAAATGTGTAACGGATACTTCAATAAAAAGCGCCCGTGTTGTCGACGTGCTGAAAATGCTCGAAAGTGAAGGGCACGAACATCTCCTTGTTGTTAACGCACAATCAAAAACTGTCATCGGGTATTTCGATTTAATCGACATGGCAAAAATGGTGGGTCGTCCTCTTTCTCAATTTAAACGCGCGAAGTCGTTTACCGAAATCGTCGATTCGTTATGGCACCATAACGAAATTTAACCTGTTTCATTTCACCTGAGCATTTCTCTCCGATTCAAGTGAATGGATAATCAAAAAGTAATGAAATTTCAGGCGCTTAACAGCGCCTTTTTCGTGCCAGTTTTGAATGTTTTGCTATGATTTATATTTATTGATACGATAAGAAAAACTTGTTGGACTGAGCTTGCGCTTTTCCGTCTAATGCGCGAACTTTAATCCGCGTACACTCGCTTTTAACGACCATAAGATAAGGAACTTTAATGACCAACACCTCCTCTTCTGAGCAAGCGTTAGCTTGTTACAACGTGCGTCACTGGAGCCAAGGCTATTTTGGCATCAATGAGCAGGGAGAGGTTACGGCTATGCCTAATTTAGCACATCCCGAGCATGCCGTGACTTTGGTGAATATCGCCGAGCAAATTAAATCTCAAGGCTACAGCTTGCCTGCACTTGTGCGTTTTCCTCAAATTTTGGAACAACGTGTAAACAACATTTGTAATGCGTTTAATCAAGCAATTCAAACGTATGAGTATCCAGAAGATTACCTATTGGTTTATCCGATTAAAGTAAACCAACAACGTGAAGTAATCGAAGGGATCATTGCAAGCCAATCAGCCGCTGAAAAGAAACAGCTCGGTCTGGAAGCAGGTAGTAAAGCGGAATTACTGACGGTATTGGCACTTGCAGAAAAAACGTCTGCGGTAATCGTTTGTAATGGTTATAAAGATAAAGAATATATTCGCTTAGCGTTGCTAGGTGAAAAGCTTGGCCACAAAGTTTATATCGTACTTGAAAAACGCTCTGAACTTGATCTTGTTATGGCAGAAGCGAAGGATCTAAACGTAACACCGCGTTTAGGTATTCGTGTTCGTTTAGCGTCACAAGGTAAAGGCAAATGGCAAGCAAGCGGCGGTGAAAAGTCGAAGTTTGGTTTATCTGCGTCTCAAGTACTAAATGTAATCGAGAAACTTAAGACAGCGGACATGTTAGATTCACTGCAACTCGTGCACTTCCACTTAGGTTCGCAAATGGCGAATATTCGTGACGTACGTGTTGGTGTAGGTGAAGCTGCACGCTTTTACTGCGAATTGCGTCGCCTTGGTGCAAACCTTAAGTGTTTGGATGTAGGCGGTGGTTTAGCGGTTGATTATGATGGTACTCGTAGTCAATCTCACAACTCGATGAACTACAGCTTAGCTGAGTATGCGAATAACATCGTTTACACGGTAGGGGACACGTGTCAGCAGTACGACCAACCGATGCCACGCATCATTTCCGAGTCGGGTCGTGCACTTACGGCACACCACGCTGTTTTGGTAACGGACGTAATTGGTACTGAAAGCTATATTCCAGAGTCGGTAAATGCGCCGCAAGAAGAAGATCCTATTTTGTTATACAACATGTGGGAATCTTGGCTTGCACTTGCAAAACAAAGTGATGACCGTGCTTTGATTGAAATCTATCATGACACGCAAGGCGATTTATCTGAAGCGCATAACTTGTTTGCGATGGGGTTGTTGAGTCTTGAGCAACGTGCATGGGCTGAGCAAGTTAACCTACGTGTTTGTTATGAACTACAACAACGTATGGATAACAAAAACCGTTTCCATCGTCCTATTATTGATGAATTAAGTGCGAAATTAGCAGATAAGTTTTTTGTGAACTTCTCGCTTTTCCAATCGTTACCGGATGCATGGGGGATTGAGCAAGTATTCCCAGTGTTGCCACTAAGTGGCTTAACAGAAGCACCACAACGTCGCGCGGTATTACTCGATATTACGTGTGACTCGGATGGTACTGTTGAGCACTATGTTGATGGCCAAGGTATTGAAATGACACTGCCTGTGCCTGAATTCAATGCGGACAAACCATATTTGATGGGCTTCTTCCTTGTTGGTGCTTACCAAGAAATCCTAGGTGACATGCACAATTTGTTTGGTGATACTCACAGTGTTGAAGCGCGCATTGAAGACAATGGCGACTTAACATTAGGTGATGTACACGAAGGTGACAGCGTAGCAGATATGATGCGCTATGTTCATCTTGACGTTGAAGAGTTTAAACAGCGCTATGCAGAACTTGTGAAGAGCAAGCTGCCTGAGCACGAGCAAGCTCAATCACTAGCAGAGCTAGAGATGGGTATTGAAGGCTACACTTATTTGGAAGACGTATAATCCATGACGCCACTTTTTGATCATCCAGATCATTCATTGTATTCCAACGGTATGACGTTCTTACGTCAACCTATGGTTCGTGATATTAACAATATCCAAAGCGATGTTGTTGTGCTTGGTTTACCGTTCGACATGGCGACCTCTGGTCGTCCTGGCGCGCGCCTAGGCCCTGATGCAATTCGTCGCGCGTCGACAAACCTTGCATGGGAAGACAAAAAGTTTCCTTGGAAATTTAGTCTATTTGACCGTATTACGGTTAATGATGCAGGTGATTTTACTTACCCATGTGGTGATGCGGCTTATTTCACTGCGAAGCTAGAAGAAGCAGCGGATAAGCTTTTAGCACAAGGCACAACATTATTAAGCCTTGGTGGCGACCATTTTGTTACGTTGCCTTTACTACGTGCTCACCATAAGCACCACGGTAAAATGGCGCTTGTGCATTTTGATGCGCATACGGATACATACAGCAATGGTTCAAGTTACGACCATGGTACGATGTTCTATCATGCACCAAAAGAAGGCATCATCAGTCTTGAGCATTCAATCCAGATCGGTATTCGTACAGAGTACAACGAAGAAGATCATGGTTTTGAAGTGATCAATGGTATGGAAGGGAATGACCTAACGGGTAGCCAAATCGCAGAACGCATTAAGGCTCGAGTTGGTGATTTGCCAGTTTATCTTACCTTTGACATTGATTGTTTAGATCCTGCGTTTGCGCCAGGTACAGGGACACCTGTGTGTGGTGGTTTAACAAGCGACAAGATTCTTAAAGTGCTTCGTGCACTTGAAGGAATTAACATCGTAGGAATGGACGTAGTAGAAGTATCCCCAGCCTACGACCAAAGCGAGTTAACAAGTCTTGCTGCAGCGACGATTGGCCACGAACTACTGCATCTATGGGCAGTAAAACACAAGCCAGAATAAATGAAAAGCCGAGCTAAGCTCGGCTTTTTTACCTATGAAGGGAAAGAGATACCGTATTGTCTGCGATACCAAAGGAAGCAGGGGAGTTCAATTGCCGCATATACAACTAATGTAAACCAAAACCAGTTTACCTCAGTAATAATGAGAGAAAACGTTTTACTTGACCCATAGTAAACACTCCCGACCACCGAAAACACCACGATAGATGCGAGCAAATCTTGCAGTGAAATTTTATTAAAATTCGAACCTGCAAAGCGTGGGTTGACCACACCGTAGCAAAACACCAAAACAATCAGTGTCAGTAAGATAATCGCTATTTCGGGCGACATGGTTTTTCCTATATACGGAATTGTTGCTAAAGACGAAGACTATGTTACGGCATAGATGGTTTAATTCAACTGACTTTCATGAAACGGTAATCACCTAAGACCAGTGACTTTCCAGTACAAAATCTGCATTGGGATTATTCCTAGTGATTGTACAGCACACAATCCCACCGTCTTTATGATTTGAACTGAACGCCAATGTGCCCTCAGCAGTCCAGATTGAATTATGCCCGTGGGCTTGCCAGCCGCCGGTCTTTGAGATGTGATTACACAACAACGTTGGCATTTTGTTACGCTCCGCAATGGCAGAAAGTAATTCAGAGTCAACTGAAAAGCCCTTTTCTGAAATGAGCGCGCTGACAAGATACAGATCAGCTCCCTGTGCTTTCGCTCGTGCCGAATGTTCCGAGGCACAGAAATCCGCGCAAACAGCCACGGCCATTTTGAACCCATTCAGTGTGAATGCGTAGTCATGGTCACCGGATGAGCAATACTGTTCTTCACCATCATGAAGGTATTGCTTAGAATAGAACTCTCGGTGTCCATCGGAGAAGCAGACTATCGCGCCAATCGTCGGTTTGCGACTGTCATCTTGCCAAAGAGGTGCACCTACAAGCACATTAATCTTATTGCTAGTCGCCGTTTCCGATAGCGAATTAAGGTGCGGTGAATCTAATGCAAGTGCTAATGACTCTGCTAAGTCGAGTTCATACCCGGTCAATGAGAGTTCAGGAAACACAAGGAGATCACAGCCTCGTTGCGCAGCGGTTTCAATTAGATTGAGGTGATTCGATAGGTTTTCAGAAATATCCCCTCTAGCAACAGGGAGTTGTGCAAGTCCAATCGTAACGGTTTGTTTCATTCTTTCTCCTTAAATATGAATTTGCCCAAGACTCTACGATTGAACTCCTCAAATGACAAGCGACCTCAGCGCCGAGATGCAGCTATTCGCTCCAAGGTATCCGGATGAGACGATAGGTAAGAATCCAAAACTGAATGTTCCAGAGAACTGTGTTCATCTTTCTTACTTGCAACAATCGCTTCAAGCGCATCACCCAGAGCACTTTTCGGCATATTTAAGCGCGCGAGATTTTCAAGAGCAAAGGCATCGGCTTCCCATTCCATTTGCTGTGAAAACTGTTGCTGTGCAACGGTGATGCCCGTACCCACAAGTACTTCGGCAAGACTTTCTAAATCACCAAACAAGGTTGCGGCGGCGATTGTGGTGAGTGCCGACTGTGATGCCATACGAGCACTATGCAACTGCTCAACATGGCCAATCTCATGAAGTAATACGGCAACGAGTGCAGTTTTATTCTCTTTAAGCCTTCTCACAAGCTTATCCGTCACCACAACATCGCCGTTCGGCAACGCTAATGCATTTGCACCCAGTAATTCAGAATCATAAAAATACAACGCATAAGAGCGATTGATGTCTAAAGTATGATGCTGATTCTGAAGACGGTTTACTGTGGATGTCCATAGGGCGGTTATGTCATCTTTCTCGTCCACGCTCAATGTTGATTCATCAAGTACGGTACGCTTTAACATGGCGTGAGATTGTATGCCCATTTGCTCAATAATGGGGTCAGGCATATGCTTGGCAGTATATAGCGCTACTAAGGGTAAAAGATAAGTAATGATCAGCCACAAAAGCAGAGGCACACCAACCAGCGATGCAATAATCCAACGCTTGTTTTGTTCGAGCCGTTCGAGCGCGTTTTGTGCTGTTTGTGTAGGCCAGCGAAATGCGTGGTCCTCTGGCTCAAATTTATCGCCGCCCGGAAGCACAACGTTTGCAGGAACCCCCGGTAGCGGATCATCAAATGCGACGAGCTCAAGTGGGTAATGTTCTGTCTCAACTTCATCAACGTTAAGAATAAGCGTCTTACCTTGGAGAATTGCAACAGCGCGTCGCGGTTGCCCGCCACGCACTGAATATAGTCGTCCAAATATCGGAGCCATAAAAATTAACCGATCGATAAGTCGACATCTAAGAAATTAGATGCTTCTTCGCCAAAGGCACTTTGCTCTTCAACCATGGTGTTTACAACGTGGTCGATATCGCTTGTAAAGGTGACGCCGGTTGCTTGTGCCAGGAATTCGGCTTTACGCACTTTCGCCCATGGAAATGCTAAACCAAAGGAAAAAACAATAGCCAAGGCGTTTACAACGAGTAGCTTAGCGTACGCAAACTCGTCAACGTTTGAATGTAATTCCGCGACCTGACCAATATTGGCATGATTGAAAATGTGGTTACGAATTCGTCCTTGGTAAAGCGCAGCGATAAAGGAGATAAATACTAAATTTAGCGCAACAAAGCCTATTGGTATTAGTACGGCCGTAGACGCTAAAGCTAAAGACATTAAAAAGCCTAACAACGCCAAAACCAACACCATGCCTAGACCCGCAATGACACAAATTAACACGGTTTTATAGTATTCCTTTGTAGACAGCTCAACCTGAGCAGCTTGATTCCCATAACGAATGTTATTGTGGATATACATGTCGATACGTTTTATTACGTAAGGAAGCATTAAGTGGAGCGTGAATACGCTTAGGAATGGGAAAAGAATGAAGTTAATGAACGCCTCGCCATAAGTCCCTTTAAATGAAAAGCGGACATTGCGATAACTCGTCATTCTGAGATTAAAACGTAAACTTTGATTCACCAACCAAGGTGTTGCAATCATGATAACGAGCGCGATTAGCGCAGACACAAGTGGCAAATAGACACTACACGCCATGTAAATTGCAAAAAGCACAAACGCAATAGCGCGACCTTTCAAGATTTGAATCGGTTTACCGTGATACTCAAAGCGATGATTGGCGAGTGAGGTGTTGCCATAGAAGTAACGACGGTTACGCACGGTTGCCCAGGCGGAATAAACGCCGAGAGTGACTATCGTTAGAAAGATATTCACAATCCAAATATTGAAATAGGTCTTTGAATTGCCCGTGAACTTCGCACCAACAAGCGTTGATTCTGGTTGAGAGTGAGTAGTTGAATCCATTTTATAAAATTTCCTATGTTACAGGTGTATAAATTTACCGAATTGGGGACAAATTTGCAATAATTGCATCGGTAAAAAGTGTTGCTTTTCAGGTTGTGTTTCGCATATTAAGTGGTTGACGTTATACTTGTGCGGTTAAACGGAGAAGTAATTAATGGCATCGAAAAATCAATTGAAACTGATTCGCGCTCTTGGGCAAAAAAAGTATCGTAAACAATACGGACAATATCTCGTACAGGGAGAAAAAAACGTCTTAGAACTGCTTGTTGCGGGAATCAAATTGGATGCGTTGTTTGCGACACCGCAATTTATCGAACAAAATCAAAGCGCACTCAAACACCTCGACGTCATCGAAACGGAAGAAGAGGTGCTTTCTAAAGTGAGCACTTTAGTTAGCAACAACGCTGCAATAGCTATCGTGCCTATTCCAAAAGAAACAAAAATTGACTTATCTGGTTGGGTTTTAGCGCTTGATGGCGTATCAGATCCGGGGAATTTGGGCACCATTATCCGCGTTGCTGATTGGTACGGTTTTAAGCAAATCGTGCTAAATGAAACGTGTGCGGATCAATTTAATCCAAAGACCATCAGCGCAACGATGGGAAGTTTTGTGCGCGTCAATTCGCATCGTACCGACTTACATGGACTACTAAGCCACTATACGGGGCCTGTTTATGGTGCGTTTTTGAACGGAGAAAATGTTCACAGAACGCCGTTCACCGATAAAGGGGTACTAGTGATGGGGAGTGAATCTCACGGGATCAGCCCTGAAATTGAAGCACTTGTTACGCATAAAATCACCATTCCCGCTTTTGGTGGAGCGGAATCATTGAATGTCGCTATGGCGACGGGGATCATTGTAGACAATATCAAACGACACAGTTAAGGTAAGAGCCTCCATTATAACAATAATCGCAACCTAGATTACGATAGCTGATGCGCCTGAGCAGTATAAAACTTGCGGGATTTAAGTCGTTTGTAGAAGCAACGAAAATCCCATTCCCAGATCAAATGACGTGTGTTGTCGGGCCAAATGGCTGTGGCAAATCAAACGTGATTGATGCCGTACGTTGGGTGCTCGGTGAAAGTTCTGCAAAGAACTTACGTGGTGACGCCATGACCGATGTCATTTTCAATGGCTCGACGCATCGTAAGCCCGTTTCTCAAGCATCAGTTGAACTCACTTTTGACAATACAGAAGGTCGTTTACCGGGGTCGTTCGCTGAGCGAAATCAAATTGCCATAAAGCGAGTTGTAACACGAGACGGGCAGTCTCTTTATTATCTCAATGGCAGCAAATGCCGCCGTCGTGATATTACGGATATATTTTTGGGTACGGGACTTGGTCCGCGCAGCTATGCGATTATCGAGCAGGGTATGATTTCAAGGCTTATAGAAAGTAAGCCTCAAGATTTACGTATTTTTATCGAAGAAGCGGCAGGCGTATCGAAGTACAAAGAGCGTCGACGTGAAACTCAAACTCGCATCAAAAGCACGCGTGATAACTTAGAGCGGTTATTGGATGTGCGCCAAGAACTGAACACTCAATTGACTCGTTTGTCTAGCCAAGCAGAAGCTGCAACTCAATATCGTCTTTTGAAAGCGCAAGAGCGATTGCTAAAAGGTGAGTTGGCTGTGTTGAGGTGGCAATCGCTTCACGCAAAGCAGCTTGAGAAAGCGAATCAACTTGCGAAGCTAGAAGCTGAATTAGCGTTTCTTGAGTCCGCTCATGGTGGTCATGAAGACGTATTAGGCGCGTTAGAAGCGCAGGTTAACATCGCAAACGATGCATTGACTCAAGCCAAGAATCAGCAACATAAAACACAGATGGATTTAGCGCGTGCCGAGCAGCAAAAAATCCATTTACAAGAAAAACAGCGAAGTCTTCAATCTCAGCTTGCTCAATTGACACAATCCACCCAAGAAACAACCGAACTGACAAGAGCACAACAAGAACACGTTGAAATTTTGGTTGTACAAGTGGAAGAAGCTCTCGAGACGCGTCTAATTCAAGAAGCGGCATTGGATGAGTTGCAACTTGCTTATGAACAGCAGCAAGTCCTTTTTGTTGAACAAGAGTCAAGCATTCTTGATGCTAAGTCTGCTCTTCAAAAAAGCAAAGAAATGCTGCAACAACTTCACTTCAATAAGCAAAGTAACGGGCAAAAGTACCACCTCCTTGAAGAGCGCCTAACTCAGCTGCAAGCGGAACAACACACACAGTCTCAAGAAGACCCCAGCGAACAATTGGACGCATTAAAACAAAGCCATAAACAACAAACGGAAGTGTTGGCAAAGCATCAACGTCAATCGCAAGTATTAAAAGAACAATTGCAGTGTGAACAGGCGCGAAGAGGGGAGCTAGAAGCGCAGCTACAAAAGGCGAAGCAACAACGTCAGCAAGTGCAAACCCAAGTTTCGACGCTTATTCAAGTACTTGGCGATGAACCGAAAGAAGGGAGTGAATCCTTTTTAGCGCAGTTAGTCGTAAAGCCGGGATATGAATCCATTGTTGAGCATGCTTTACTTGGTTTGGACCATCTTGGCGTAGCGACAAGTGCCGAATTCAATCACGTTTGGCCATTGAAAGAGACTGCCAAAGCAGGTTCTGTGGCGACCTTGATTAAGGCGGGTGTTTTTCCGTCTCTTTTGAACGATGTGCAATGGTTAGGGGACGGTGGTCGAGAGCACGTGGATACACACTGGGTTTTAGCTATCAATGCGGACGGCGTTTTATATGGTGAGAATTTTACCGCAGCGCCTAAAACGGGTGAAGGGCGGCTTACGCAATATGCGTCATTGCGCCAGTTGCAATCACTTGAACCATCTTTGCAATCTGACTTAGACGTATTAACGGAGTCTGTTTCAACAAGCAATCTGCTAATTGACGAGATATGCAATCTTTTGGAACTTGAAAAATCCGCGGTGCATGAAGTATCTCAGTGGATAGCTGCAAATAATTCTCGGATCTCAATGGTTCAAGAGCAGGTCACGCGATTTCAGAGTCGTCGAGTCGCATTGAATACACAAGTACTTGATTTAGAATCTCAACTTCAAGTACTCGATGAAAGTTTGGTTGAGGCTGAACAACTCATTTTTGATGCTGAAGAAAAAGTTACGTCGCAAACCCGTATGGTGCAAAAAGAAGAAGATCAGTTTCTTGAGGTCAAATCGACTCAACATGCTCTACAGCGACGAATTCAGGATGCCCAATCGCAACTTCACGAGTACAAATTGCAAGAACAACGAGTAAACAGTGACTTAGCATTAGCAAAATCAAAGTTGGCGCATCTGGATGAGGCTCAGCAATCAGCTGCTGAACGCATTGAAAGTGTGTTTGAAGAGCAAGTACTGAACGCCGAGCCGTTACTGAAACTCGATGTTGAAATTGAAGCACTTGTAGCGCTTCACCTGCAATGTGAAGAAGAAATTACAAAGCATAATGAAGCACTTACCTCTGCCAAGCAAACGCTTGACGAAAAACAAGCGAGTCTAAAAGACGTATCCAAACAACAAATGACGCTTCAAACTAAGCGTCAAACCCTGCAACTCGAAGAGCAAGGGTTACTGCTTAAAGCACAGGCCGCGCTAGAACCGTTGGCAGATCTCAATACAACGTTAAAGGCAGTATTAGAGACGCTCCCAAGTGATGCGGATGCAGCTAAACATCACACGCAACTATCGCACGTGGTTAGCCAATTAGAAGAGCTTGGCGCGGTGAACCTCGCAGCGATTGAAGAACATCAAGAAGCGCTTGCGAGGCAACAATATCTAGATGCGCAGCTTGATGATTTAAATGCTGCACTAGACATGCTTGAAAACGCCATTAAGAAAATCGACAGAGAAACAAAAAGTCGCTTTAAACAAACCTTTGAGCAAGTTAACAGCGATCTCAATGAGCTGTTTCCTAAGGTGTTTGGTGGTGGTAACGCTTATCTTGAATTAACATCAGATGATATGCTGGAAAGCGGTGTAACCATCATGGCGAGACCTCCCGGTAAGAAAAACTCGACAATTCACCTCTTAAGTGGTGGAGAAAAAGCGCTGACCGCATTATCATTAGTGTTTTCAATATTTAGGCTTAATCCTGCACCGTTTTGTATGCTGGATGAAGTCGACGCGCCACTGGATGATGCGAACGTCGGACGTTTTTGTCGTTTAGTTGAGGAAATGTCTCAATCGGTGCAATTTATTTATATCAGTCATAATAAGGTCGCAATGGAAATGGCGGGTCGTCTCACAGGGGTGACTATGGCAGAGCCAGGTGTATCGAGGATGGTGGCTGTAGATATTGAACAAGCTGTGCAAATGGCACAAACTTAGACAAAAGCAACAACAAAAGGTGAGTAATGGCTACAGAGTTAAGATGGGCGCTTATCATTATCAGTGCTCTAGTCATTGGCGGGTTACTAATCCATGGATTATGGTCAGTTCGTCGTAAAGAGCGTAGCGAAAGCGCGTCAAAGAGCGATCCAGCTATCGCGTCTGAAACTAATTCGACAACGAGTACAGTGAGAGATGACGAGCCAGAAATTGGCGAGATAAATCTAACTGCTGTAGACGAAGAGCCAGTCGCGGTGCACGAAAGTGACGCTGACGACAAGGTGGAGCCTGAAAAAAATGAAAGCGAGTCTGAGCCTGTTGCAGAGCCAAGTGACTTCATTATTCTCCACATCAGCATGCCAGAAGGCTTAACGATGGCCGGTTCTAAATTGCTGCCGTGCGTACTTAGCCTCGGGTTTAAGTACTCTGAAGAAGGTTTCTTTAATCGCCATGTTGAACCATCAGGAAATGGACCTGTTATGTTCCGTTTGGTGAACAGTTTTAATCCTGGTACGTTTGATATTGATAATATGGAACAATTTAGCACAGCAGGTGTGAGTTTATTTATGACTCTACCGTGCGAAGGCGATAGCTTAGCTGCGTTTAACATGCTTCATAGCGCAGCTAAAAAATTGGCTGAAGAATTTGGTGCGGAAGTACTGGATTCAAATCGTGAGCCGTTATCGGTCGCCATGGTTCGTACTTACGTTGAAAAGGTTCGAGAATACGCCGCGTAATGGTGTCATGATTGGATGCTGCTGCACTTTGGTATGAATTCGCGTTGAGTATCAGCGCCGTTTAGAAAATTTTAAAAGCCGCTTTGCGCATAGCAAGTGGCTTTTTTGTCATTAGAGGTTGAGATGTCAAATACCGTTTTAGAACAAATTCAAACACTAAAAAGCCAATTAGAAGATTTTAACTACCAGTATTACGTGCTTGATAATCCAACGGTGCCAGACTCTGAGTACGACCGAGTGATGAAAGAGCTTAAAAAGCTTGAAGCTGAGCATCCAGAATTTTTAACCGCTGACTCACCATCCCAAAAAGTAGGTGGTCATGCGTTAAATAAATTCGATCAGGTGACACATGCTATTCCAATGCTGTCACTTGATAATGCATTTGATGAAGCCGACTTTACCGCCTTCAATCGACGTCTTAAAGAGCGTTTAGTTATTTCGGATGATATAGCGTTTTGCTGCGAACCGAAATTAGATGGACTTGCTGTATCCATCATTTACGAAAAGGGTGTTTTGGTTCAAGCCGCCACGCGAGGTGACGGGCAGGTTGGTGAAAATATTACAGAAAACGTGAAAACCATTCGCAACATCCCACTTAAGTTGCGAGGCCAACAAGTCCCTGCGGTTCTTGAAGTTCGCGGGGAAGTTTTTATGGATGTTGCGGGCTTTAATCGATTAAATGAAACCGCGTTTGCAAGAGGCGATAAAACGTTCGCTAACCCTCGAAATGCTGCTGCAGGAAGCCTCCGTCAATTGGACCCCAAAATAACGGCTAATAGACCACTTAGCTTCTACGCCTACTCGATGGGACAAGTGGAAGGCATGGAACTCGATACCGAACACTATGCCCAATTGATGCAATTAAAAGAGTTTGGTTTGCCCGTGTGCCCAGAAATCAAATTAGTGGAAAATGCAAAAGACGCTTTAGCATACTACCAAGATATTCTAACGCGACGTGCTCAATTGGCTTATGAAATTGATGGTGTCGTGATTAAAGTAAACGACAAACAATATCAATCAAGATTGGGGTTTGTTGCGCGAGCACCTCGTTGGGCCATCGCTTTTAAATTTCCAGCACAAGAAGAACTTACAACATTGTTGGACGTTGAATTTCAAGTAGGTAGAACAGGAGCAATTACACCAGTTGCACGTTTGGAACCTGTTTTTGTGGGCGGTGTAACCGTATCAAATGCCACTTTACACAATGGAGATGAAATCGCTCGCTTGGGTGTCATGATTGGCGATACGGTCACCATCCGTCGTGCAGGCGATGTTATTCCGCAGGTAACGCAAGTTGTACTTGAAAAACGCCCAAATGATGCGCGAGAAATTCAATTCCCTGCTGCGTGTCCTGTGTGTGGCTCTCACGTTGAACGAGTTGAGGGTGAGGCGGTCGCTCGGTGTACAGGTGGATTGGTTTGTTCGGCACAGCGTAAAGAAGCAATTAAACATTTTGCATCGCGGAAGGCTCTGAATGTCGACGGACTGGGTGACAAAATTGTTGAACAGCTGGTGGAGCGTGAACTTATACAAACGCCTGCTGACCTATTTAAGCTGCGTCAGGGACATTTTGAATCGTTAGAACGCATGGGCCCAAAATCAGCTCAGAATCTCGTTGACGCGCTCGAAAACGCGAAATCAACCACACTTGCTAAGTTCATTTATTCGCTCGGTATTCGCGAAGTTGGCGAAGCGACGGCACAGAATTTGGCTACTCACTTCAAAACGTTGGATGCATTGCAGCAGGCCTCCATTGATGATTTTCAAACGGTACCTGATGTTGGGACGGTGGTTGCGAATCATCTATTTGCCTTTTTTAGTGAGCCGCACAATCTGAGTGTGGTGAATGAACTACTTGAAGTTGGACTTCAGTGGCCTCAAATAGAAGAGAAATCGGCAGATTCGTTGCCACTTGCAGGGCTTACGTATGTGCTAACTGGTACGTTAACTCAATTGAATCGGAATGATGCCAAAGCGCGCTTACAGGCGTTAGGTGCAAAAGTCGCTGGAAGCGTATCTAAGAATAGCGATGGTGTGTTCGCAGGTGAAAAGGCGGGCTCTAAGCTTGCTAAAGCGCAAGAGTTAAATGTACCGGTAATGGATGAGGAAGCGCTCATTGCGCTGTTGCAAAAACACGAAGGTTAGAAAACAATGATTAAGCAGTACGGGCCAGAATATTGGGATAAATACGGGGTTTATAGAGCGCCAATTGCGTTTAACCTCAGTTTACTTGTGCTGCTTCGCCCTTTCCTAATTTGGGTGTTAGTTGCGGTTTCTCGCCAGCCTGAGCTCGATTTGATGTCTATTTTTTATCATAGCAAACATGACTTTTTTGTTGCCATGGGCATTGCGAGTGGCGCGTTGATTTCAGCGGCAGTGTATTCGTTCCGAAGACCGAGTAGTTCACCGAAAATTGCGACGTTATGGCGATTTATGCGCTACCCTATGTTATTCACCGCCTGTTTAGATTTAGGTTGGTTACTTTGGAAAGCACAGCTTTCCTACTATCAATTTTCTGGCTTTATCGCAGTACAGTTGGTTATGGTTGCGTGGGTGATTTTATATCTGTTGAAGAGCCAGTATTTGGCCTGTTTTTTTAATGATTGGCCAGAACATGAGCCACCGAAAAAGAGTTAATGAGGTTAATTCAAGGAGCTGTGATGCTGACGTGGAATTCGATTTTACTTTTTATTAAGCATGGTAATCCTGAGCCGCCAAGAAAAGTAGTTAAGACACAAGACGAATGGCAACGAGAACTCGAGCCGGATGTATTTTACATCACGCGGAAAAAGGGGACTGAACGTCCATTTAGTTCTCAAAGCTGCTCTATCTTCACACCCGGTCAGTATCAATGTGCGTGTTGTGGTGAACTCTTGTTTGACGCGTCTGAAAAATTTGACAGCCGCTCAGGATGGCCGTCGTTTACTCAACCAATCAAACCAGAAAGGGTGGCGTACATTGGTGATGACTCGCATGGCATGCAGCGTGTTGAAATTGTATGTAATGTTTGCGATGGCCATCTTGGGCACGTATTTCCTGATGGGCCTGAGCCCAGTGGACTGCGGTATTGTGTTAACGCACTCTCATTAGTCAAAGTGGAATGATGAAGCGCTGAACGCGCTTTTTCTGCTTAATTTAGCGAAAGTCCCATCTCTTTAAGTTTTTCCATGATGAGTTCAAAGCGCGACTCTTGTTCGGGTTCTAACTTTGCTTCTTTCAACGTTTTAACGCAGCGTCCAGCTAAGTTGGAGTTGAACGTTTGACCCTTTCGACTGCTGCTATCAAGCAAACATTGCAATAGGTTCAACGCGATGCTGGCATTCTTTGGCATGATACGGAATGCTTGAGAAAATGCTTCCAATGCGACTTCAATTTGGCCTCGATTAAATTGATTAACCGCGTGGTTATTGAGTTCACGAGGACCCATGGTAATGTCTTTACGCTCAGACTGTTGCTGATGTATGTAGTGAAGCATGACGTCATCGTCATCTTTATTATGCTTTTCGCAGTGATCAATAATTTGATTAAAAAGAGCTTGTGCTTTGTGATGAAACCCCAGTTCATGCAAGGCTTTTGCTTTATCAAGGGCTCCGTCGATAGAGCGAATAAACTTTTCATCTTCCAATTGTTCCATCAAGCGTTTTGCTTTTTGGTTTTCATCACGAAGATAATGTAACCGAGCATTTAACACATCAATTTGTGCTTGATTGTCAGCATGGGGGAACTGGTGCTTTAAATCTTGTAGATATTGTTGCGTTTGCCGAGTGATCCGAGTGATTTGCTCACTTTGATCTGTGCTCAGCGCGAAATCAATACCAGCCCGAACCACATTGAGATAAACCTCTGGACTGTCATGTATCGAGTTTTTGGCGTAGGTAGCAATATCTTTATGTGCAATGTAACTGCGCTCATAGTCATGGTTTATTTGAGCAACTCGGCTTAGAGACTTTTGCCTAGAGATATTGCGAGGTGCTATTTCAGATGCTTGACTCAAAAACTCTTGTGCTTGTTCAAATTGATTTAATCGGATTTCGAGTTGTCCAAGTAAGTCTAACGCGACCAGCCGAGTCTCACTTTTTTCGAGTAGCGTTTTAAGCATACGATGCGCAAGTACATGCTCATTATTGGCAATTAATGCTTCAATAAGACCTATTTTCGCCCATGTAAATTTTTGTAGTTCTAAGGCGGATTTGAAAAATTGCTTTGCTTCTTCGTACTGTTTTAAGCGAATAAGCGCATCCCCTTTTAAACGAAGCAAGAGGGGAGTGTGGGCTTGATCGTTTTTATCTAGTTCTGAATTGATGAATTTAAGCGCTTTGGAGTCGTTGCCATCGTCGATGAGTGTGAGCACTTTCTTAAGTGCACGTTTGCGCTTTAACACTCGTTCAATACGTGCTTTTAGTTCATTGATGGTGAAGGGTTTTACCAAAAAGTCATCTGGTTGTAATTCCAATACACTGTGAACAAGCGCGCCACTGGTTTCTGCAGAAACAAAGATAAAACCAGTGATATTGCGAACTAACCGTTTTGCTTTTAGTTCTTCGTAGAGCTGATAGCCGTCTTGTTTTTTACTTAGGTCGAAGGAGCAAATAATGAGATCAAAGGTTTCAACCTGACATATTTCTTTGGCGATTGGGGCACTTTCCGCAAAGCGAACATTTTGGTAATCCAATCGCTCCAAGGAATGCTTAATGTAATTAAGAGCAAGAGGCTGTTCCTCGACAATTAAAATTTTCGAACTAGTCAGGTTTACTAACGCCATCTTACATCTGAGTTTTAAGCACAATATCAACAGTCTAGACGCAATATTTGATTTTGGGAATAGAAAAGAGAAGTTGCGTTTAGTTCGATTAATCAATAGGCAATTCCGTGTCTCTTTTTCTGATAAAGGAGAGCTGTTGTGATTGTTATTACCTACAACGAGATGGAAGCAAACATTCGAACGTTAAACTAGAGAATAATTTTGATGATAAGAAATAGCGATGCTTGCCGAATGGCATATAGTGGACGGTGGGTTGTACTGAATTTGTACTAGTTCGCCTTTCCCTTATAAAAAGTGGCGATGCTTGCCGTATGGCATATAGTGGATGGTGGGTTGTACTGAATTTGTACTAGTTCGCCTTTCCCTTATAAAAAGTGGCGATGCTTGCCGAATAACATATAGTGGATGGTGGGTTGTACTGAATTTGTACTAGTTCGCCTTTCCCTTATAAAAAGTGGCGATGCTTGCCAAATGGCATATAGAGGATGGTAGGTTGTACTGAATTTGTACTAGTTTGCCATTCCCTTATTAGAAGTGGCGATGCTTGCCAAATGGCATATAGAGGATGGTGGGTTGTACTGAATTTGTACTAGTTCGCCTTTCCCTTATAAAAAGTGGCGATGCTTGCCGAATAACATATAGTGGATGGTGGGTTGTACTGAATTTGTACTAGTTCGCCTTTCCCTTATAAAAAGTGGCGATGCTTGCCGAATAACATATAGTGGATGGTGGGTTGTACTGAATTTGTACTAGTTCGCCTTTCCCTTATAAGAAGTGGCGATGCTTGCCAAATGGCATATAGAGGATGGTAGGTTGTACTGAATTTGTACTAGTTTGCCATTCCCTTATTAGAAGTGGCGATGCTTGCCGAATAGCATATAGTGGATGGTGGGTTGTACTGGACTTGAACCAGTGACCCTCGCCTTGTAAGGGCGATGCTCTCCCAACTGAGCTAACAACCCATCTAAAAGATGTTGAAGTTATAGTGATTCACACTGTTTTTAGATGGTGGGTTGTACTGGACTTGAACCAGTGACCCTCGCCTTGTAAGGGCGATGCTCTCCCAACTGAGCTAACAACCCATCTAAAAGATGTTGAAGTTATAGTGATTCACACTGTTTTTAGATGGTGGGTTGTACTGGACTTGAACCAGTGACCCTCGCCTTGTAAGGGCGATGCTCTCCCAACTGAGCTAACAACCCATCTAAAAGATGTTGAAGTTATAGTGATTCACACTGTTTTTAGATGGTGGGTTGTACTGGACTTGAACCAGTGACCCTCGCCTTGTAAGGGCGATGCTCTCCCAACTGAGCTAACAACCCATCTAAAAGGGGTGAAGTTATAGTGATTCGCACTGTTTTTAGATGGTGGGTTGTACTGGACTTGAACCAGTGACCCTCGCCTTGTAAGGGCGATGCTCTCCCAACTGAGCTAACAACCCATCTAAAAGGGGGAAGTTATAGTGTTTCGCACTGTTTTTAGATGGTGGGTTGTACTGGACTTGAACCAGTGACCCTCGCCTTGTAAGGGCGATGCTCTCCCAACTGAGCTAACAACCCATCTAAAATAAACTTCGCTGCAAAATGTGGTGGGTTGTACTGGACTTGAACCAGTGACCCTCGCCTTGTAAGGGCGATGCTCTCCCAACTGAGCTAACAACCCACATTTTGTGACAATTTGCATCGTCGTGTGGGGCGGTATTATAGGGAGAGTTCGAAGAGTGTCAATACTTACATTCGCAAAAATGAATCGTATGAGGGTTTTATGACCAGCTTGTACGAAATATAGAAATATTGGCTGGTTTTAAACCACGATAAGCAACGGGGAGTGTACGTGTTTTTCCGCTTGTAAATTGCAAATAATCAGGACAGAGTATGATTGCGTCTCGACAAAGCGTAATCCATCTTCGCTCTAGCTTGATAAACGTTTACATTGGGCTTCTTTTTACTTGTATATTTATAAAGGAGAGGGTTTCCGTAGTACTCGGCAAATTTATTTCGAAGATCTTTGGACGTTATGCACCTGACTATCGATGTGCTCCTCGGCGCCTTGTTACACTTCTATATAAGCATCGCGATGAACTGGGAAGTTAAGTCGGGAGCTTATAAAAATATGAATCGACATAGGTTACTTAAACTTCGATAGTATTGTACCTCTTGTATTACTCGCACTATAGATAAACGCAATGTGGAAGCGACTACCTAATGTAGTCGTTATTATACTAAGCAGAGTAACAACTCCTTTCTATGATAGCGCGATACCATAAATAACGGTTTAAGACTGAAGAATGAGTCGCCACTACTTCAATATACTTACTGTGGTGTTCTCCTTAGTCAGGAAAACCAACTCAAATTTGGTTTTTCTATAAATGTATAGAATTAGCGGAAGTCGATTAACTTTCTATGTGTGTTAAAACACGGCTTCTTTTAGTTTGATTTCTAATTGGCAAATTGATTGATGATTTTGGAGATATGTAACGAAGAAGCACTGCGGTACTTACTGCTTCAATAACAATAGATCTAATCGGCCGTAATATTTGCTGTAAAGACTTACGTTTTTGTTGTTTTCTTTTTGTACTATCTATTTGAATTGTTGATATTAGTTAGTAGAATAGGGGGGATTTAGGATGAAATTAATCCACTTTGTTTAAAGAAGAATCAGTTGACAAAAAGTTTGCTAAAAACTGTTGACTTTGCGTGTGGTGGTGCATAGAATGCGCCCCGCACTCAGCGATAAGTGATGTAAAAATCAAATCGAGCAAGGGGCTATAGCTCAGCTGGGAGAGCGCTTGCATGGCATGCAAGAGGTCGGCGGTTCGATCCCGCCTAGCTCCACCAAGTCTAGTGTACTCGTATGGTAAGAGTGTAAATAACCAGTCCTAGTGACAGCTTTTGTTGTCCCCTTCGTCTAGAGGCCTAGGACACCGCCCTTTCACGGCGGTAACAGGGGTTCGAATCCCCTAGGGGACGCCACTTCCTAGAAGTGTTATATACGGTAAGGCTCGAGTCCTTAAGCGTAGTTTTAAAAAGCGAAAAGCTCGTATGGTCAGAGTTTAAATAACCAGTCCTAGTGACAGCTTTTTGTTGTCCCCTTCGTCTAGAGGCCTAGGACACCGCCCTTTCACGGCGGTAACAGGGGTTCGAATCCCCTAGGGGACGCCACTTCCTAGAAGTGCCAAGCCAATTAACTCGTATGGTCAGAGTCTAAATAACCAGTCCTAGTGACAGCTTATGTTGTCCCCTTCGTCTAGAGGCCTAGGACACCGCCCTTTCACGGCGGTAACAGGGGTTCGAATCCCCTAGGGGACGCCACTTCCTAGAAGTGCCAAGCCAATTAACTCGTATGGTCAGAGTCTAAATAACCAGTCCTAGTGACAGCTTATGTTGTCCCCTTCGTCTAGAGGCCTAGGACACCGCCCTTTCACGGCGGTAACAGGGGTTCGAATCCCCTAGGGGACGCCACTTCCTAGAAGTGCAAAGCCAAGTAACTCGTATGGTCAGAGTCTAAATAACCAGTCCTAGTGACAGCTTTTTGTTGTCCCCTTCGTCTAGAGGCCTAGGACACCGCCCTTTCACGGCGGTAACAGGGGTTCGAATCCCCTAGGGGACGCCACTTCCTAGAAGTGCAAAGCCAACTAACTCGTATGGTCAGAGTCTAAATAACCAGTCCTAGTGACAAAACGCTTTTGTTTTTTGAAAGCAGAAGTCCGAACTCGCAGAGCTCGTTCTCACGCTAACAAAAAAATCAGTGAATAATCATTCACTAAGCAGATTTTTTGTCCCCTTCGTCTAGAGGCCTAGGACACCGCCCTTTCACGGCGGTAACAGGGGTTCGAATCCCCTAGGGGACGCCAATATCTATAAATCACTTCAAATTATCTAATTATTTCTCGTTAAATTCCCTATAATTAAATTTCTATCTATCAATCCCTTAGAAATTCCATAAATTTTGGTTTTATTCAAAATAGATCCTTAATTTAGACTTCAAAATAAGCACAGCCGCATAGTTCAGACTATTTGCAAATTAACAATAGAATCAATGGGTACAGCAGTGTCGGCGATGAACTCGATGCAAAAAATGGATATTCAGTTGCAAGAATAAGGCGAATTGGTTGTTCAATTTATCGCGAAATACATCAAGTAGTTGTTCATGAGGTCATTAGCAAGTTTACCTTTTATATTGGTACCGGTTGATGTCGTTTGCACAAGATAAGATAAAGTACATTGTGCCTCTTAAACAAATAGCAACCAAGCCACTGTGCTAGCACACAAGCAATAATAAAGCATTGGCAATAACGTGTAGCGGATGATTTCGCCTTCTCGGCCATGTAACCCCACCACACTCGCCGCAGCGACAACATTGACCACGGCAATCATATTACCCGCGTTAGCGCCTAACATTTGCAGTGCTAAGACTAAGCTAGGATCGAGAAGGGCATCAGTGGCTAGCGAATGTTGAAAGCTAGCAAACATCAAATTCGAAAATGTCGCTGAGCCTGCAATAAACGCCCCTAAAGCGCCCACAAGCGGTGCAATGATAATCCAAACATCGCTTAAATGAGCGCCAACCCAATTTGCCAAGGCAATGGGTATTGCAGGTAGGCCTGCGCCATTATAATCGGATTGCAAAAACAAACGTACCATTGGCACAGCTGCACATAACGACACGAGTGAAGGAAGTAACATGGTTGCACTGTTTTTGAGTGCCGTAGAAAATTGGCTTGACGTGCCTTTTTGTAACCAGACAGCAATCGCTGCGGCGATAATAAACAAACTACCAGGCAAATATAAAGGCATAACACGCACAGAAATCGTGGTGCCCAACATCGATTGCCAACTAAACTCGATACTCTGCAACCAGGCTTTAAATGGCAATTCGGGCAGTCGAGTAAGCACTAATAATAACGCTACCACCAAATACGGCGCCCAAGCACTTAGCAAACTCAATGACGCGGCTTGGTCTTGAACCTGCTGAAAATCGTTTGAATCTAAATGACAACGGGTTGAGGGGGGAAGTAATACGCCTTTTTTGGCAAGCGGGCAGATAATACTCAAACCAATTAACCCGCCTAAAATCGACGGAAACTCTGGGCCAAACAACCAGGCTACGCAATAAGCTGGTAATGTAAATGCAAAGGCGCCAGCCAAAGCAAAAGGTGCAATAGCAAGGCCATCACGCCATTGACCAGACTCACTAAAAAAGCGGCAATAAATTAAAACCATCATCAACGGTAGCAATGCTGCAACGAAAATATCGATGCTAATTGCAGTAAGCGCAATCTGTGCCACTTGCGCGCTCGTTATCCCTACAATACCTTGGCCAATCCCGACAATCGCGGGCGTACCCACCGCGCCAAAGGATACGGCACTAGAGTCTGCAATTAGCGCCAGTACAACAGCGCCAAGAGGCGGGAAGCCAAGCGCAACCATAAGTGGTGCTGCAATGGCCGCTGGCGTACCAAAACCCGCAGCGCCCTCTAAAAAACTGCCAAATAACCAAGCGACAATGATCAGCTGCACCCGTTTATCAGGACTTATTTGCCCAAATCCGTGTTTGATCGTGGTGGTTGCCCCAGTTTGCTGCAAGACTTTTAAAAGTAACACCGCGCCAAATACAATCCATAAAATGGTCAGGGCCAAAATCACCCCTTCCAAAGTCGCGGCGAGCATGTGAAGCGCGGGCACTTGCCATACAAAAAAAGCACCAAGCGCGGTTGCTGCCAAACTAAGCGGCATTGCATGCTTTGCTGGCAGTCGACACAGAACCAACAAAATAAACACACTCAAGACAGGGGTTAACGTAGTGATAAGTTGGATCAGAGACATTGTGCCTAACAGCCTATGCTATAGATAGTTAATCTTATCATGTTAAGAACGTAATGAAATGGCTGGGTTAACATTGTATGAGCTGCTCTGTTCACCCGACTATTTCCCCAAACAATTTATAGCTATAAATTGTCTGGGTGTAGTATCAGTGCAAACGAACTTAAAACACTAACGAATTGATCCATGTTTTGAGTTGTTTAGTGTCTTCGATATCACCACTAAAATTGTAGGTTGGAACATAACTCTCGTTGTGCTGGCGTGGTCGACCTCGATAGACTTTTTGAGCTAAAGAATACATACCAAGACGGCTTGGTAACTCAACGACTCTCACATCCATATACACGGTGTCGGCGCCTGTTTCTTGGCCAACGTGCTTCACATTTGGTAGTTTGAGTAGTAAATCTGCAAAATCCAAACAGGCGCTGCTACAGCGGCTGTCAGTTAAAAATACAATATGTGCTTGAGTCTTAGTGTTGACTAAAGAAGGGGATATTGTCTGATTTTGAGGTGTACTGCTTCCTTGTTTTACAAATCGCTGGTTTTTTTGCAACGCGTCAGACATATCTTCTGCGAGCGTCGAGAAATCCGCGTACATTGCACTATCTTTACCAAACTCTATTTCTAGTTGAGGTAATATTTGTTTTAAATACTCGGTATTGGCTGAGCTAACTCGCCAAAGTGCGTAGCTATTATCTGGATTTTGTTGAAGATGCGATTCTATAAATGACTCACCATACAGCGCTTTTGCAATTTCTACTCCCCACTCTGAGTTGCCTCCACCATTACCTCTAACGTCTATAATGATGCGCTCAGCTGCGCTGCTTACTTCGGCAAGTTCTTGGATTGTTGTTCTAAGTGTGGATAGTTGTTTATCATTGGGAGAGAAAGAAGGAAAAGATGCCCAATACTGCTTGGGGGCTACCATTTCGAATGCAAACTGTTTGGGCGGTGTTTGGTTTTGGGTTAGCTGATTATATCGATTTTGTGAAATTGGTTGCCAAGATAACGGGATTGTTTCTACTTTGCCCTGATGCTCAAATTGACATGCACTAAATTGAGTTTGTTTTCCGATACCATCATTCAAAAGTAGTTTTGACGCAAATCTCACTTTGGGAAAACGCAAATTTGGCGCGTTAAACCGATAAGGGAGCAGATCATTGTCCATGATTGTTTGTACTGGTACACCATCACAGGAAATGAGTTTTGCTAATGCGCTAGGCATGTGCTCAGAGTGCTTTTCATCGACAAAAGAGACACGATAATCATCGCCAAAAAGTTCAATATTTAGTCCTGTCCAAGTTAAATACCTAGGTTGATATTGGGCACCAAATCCAAAGTGGCCATCTGCAAAACCCGCAATGTAACGTTGCGTGATAGTAAGGGCATCATCCAGTGATTGAGCCGACTTTGCTGCTTCTATTGCTTGTACATAGCCTATTTCTAACCACTGTTTAAAATAACTATTTTCATCATCAATGAACCCTGGGTGGTTGTCTCTGGCGGTTGAGTAAATATGTTTAATGTCAGTTTCGACAAGCACAGGCCAAGCACTTTGAGCAAAAGCAGATACGGGGCTCATGGCACATAGCATTAAGGCTGAATTTAAAAATTTCACGTCGTAGTATCCTGATTTTATTTTTATTTTTTATTGTACGATTGCTGTACCTTTTTTATAAAGTGTTTTTTAGGGACGAAAGGCAAGCTGCTTTACTATTGTTTAGGTACAACTCGATACTAGAAATGCACTAGGATATCTGATATTTGTAATTAAACGAGGTACTGTTGATTATATTAATTGGCCGACTTTCAGTTTGTTCTATGTATTAGGAGTAAAAAGGGACATTGGCCAACATTTAAAAACATTAGAAACACACAATAAAGCCTTGTTTAGTGTAAAAGATACATGGATTCTGACCTCTCCACTATCCGCTATTGCAATAACCCTAGCACTGTCTATTGAGCACGGTGCTGCTGCGTTATTGACAGGAATGAGTGCGTTTTTTATTTTGTATTTTTATGTTGCCCATGCAATTATAAAGTTAATGCACGAATTACGTTACTCGAAACGAAATACCTGCATGAAAATAAGCATACATAGCGTAAAGCACATGATTAATAAGGAAACTACATGAGTTTAAAAAATGGACTGTTGGCTTTGCTATTAATGTCTAATTTCGCATTCGCGCATGAGTTAACAGCCAAAGTAGATGAATATTTTGCCGCGCAAATGGCAGTAGAACACAAAGATTCGAAACGCAGTGATGTGACCCATCTATTGTCACTTTTAACTGAAAACGCGACGTTTGAGCATCCACGTTTTAATGCAGTGCAAAGTAAAAGCGAGTATGAAAAAGGATTGCAGTTTTACCTCGGTAAATACGGCAAGTGTGATATTCACGTTGAATCTGTTATCGAAGGGTTGAATGCAGTCGTTGCCGAATATATGCACGCTTGTAATGTGTAGGGTCAGGTCTTGAACAGTGTAATATTGCACTTGGTGAGACTAGGCCCTAAAGATTTTCATTAAGTCTTTAATTACTTAATTTTAAAACTTAAATTTAAATATGCAGACTAACGCATCCAAAGCAATGCCCACTTGGTGCCGTTTGGCTCTTGGCCACCAATACAACGAGCGGAACCGAGAGAACCGGACGCATAGGTACCACGTGCTACCCAGCAATAATCGCCGTTAATATCATTCTGCCAGCCGACTAAAGTGTCTGTATTTGGATAGTTAACATATTGTGGCTGAGTACAGCCTTGATATTGTGAGTTTGGATCACCATACACTTTTTGGCAGGTGGGTTTGTCTGAACGGCTTGGCATTGCTGCGATTTTCTCTTGATATGCCCAAGCAGTTCTAACTTTTTGTAAATCATAAGTCGAGAAGCCAATTCCATATACCGATCTGCCGTCATCACAGTTGTCCGTTGAACAGGATACACTTTCCTTAACATCGAAGAAGTGTTCCAAACTGCCTTTGTACATTGATAAAGTCATAGGGTTTGTGGCTGTTAATTCCAATGTAGAAGAATAGTCATTAAGTGTTTTAGCCGTTCCACCAGCGACATTCTTAGGAAATGTACCAACGAGAGTCCAACCACCGCCATCTCTGGTCATGTCACAGTAAGCTGAATAAGGCTGTTGTTCATCGCCCATCAACTGATAAATGCCATCGCCAATACTTTCGCCTGCAACTAAAATCTCTCGACAGGTATAAAATTCAGCATTACCTTCTGGCGTAAGTTTCCAATCTCCTTTGGCTCCAGTATTGGAAAACCAAGTGCCGATATAAGATGTGCCATTAAACAAGCCAGAAAAATACCTCAGGTCGCCAGTGGTGGCATTGTTAACTTGGAACTGGATCAGTTGTTCATCCCTACTAATGCTGCCAGCCAACACACTTGCGCTTTCAATCGCTGTAAATAAAACTTGATTGCCACTGAAATCATAATTTAATTGAGCAGGGTCGATAATTTGTCCGTCCAAAATGTTATCGAGTTGGATTTGTTGGGTACCTGCTAGATTCGTTGTGGCTGCGTAAGTCGTGCTAGAAATCAGCAATGTGATTATAGCGACGTGTATTCTTTTCATTATTTCACCTAAACATGCAACTAAACTGATTGAAATATACATGGATTTTATACATGAATATAGGCATATCGTATTGTTGACTGAGCTTAAATAGGTGAAGGCTTGGGGTTAGATCTTGCGAAGTGTATTATGATAAAGTTGGCTACTATCTGTTTTGGCACACATTAAATATTCAGATCTATTTGTGCGTTACATCCCAATATCGCCTGCCTCGTCAAGATGCATTCTAAGAGATTGATTAAAAAGGTTTACTGCCAGATTTCAAAAAAGAAGGTTGATTCGCCTGAGTTCATCAACCTTGATACCAAAATGGGATATGAACTTAACTTATCGCGTTGTTATCTAATGAAGACGCGGCTCGTTATTCATATTCAGATGCATAGGTTTCTTCGTAACTATGAGAGTAAAGTTCGAACAAATTACCAAACGGGTCTTCTAAATACACCATTTTAGCTGGTTTGCTTTCGTCTTCAGGGTGATAGCGCATGACATCCATTCTGACTTTTCCGCCGAATTCTGCTGTTTTACGCATAACAGTCTCGAAATCATCCGATTGTAAACAAAAATGGAAGATGCCCAAGCGTGCAAAATTTAGATCATGATGTTCATCTCTGTTTTTCATCTCAAACAGTTCCACGCCAATACCATCTGTCGTGACTAGGTGAGCAATGTTGAAGCCTTCAAACCCTTCACCAAATACAGCAATACACATGCGGCCAATTGCCGTTTCTCGCTCTTCTACAACTTTGGTGTTGTTCATTACAATTCGAAGCCCGAGAACGTGAGTGTAAAATTCGACTGCTTTTACCATATCTCCGACCATAATCCCGACGTGATTCATTTTCATATTTCGCTCCTAACGTGCTGATTGAATCTAACCTATACAGGTGCAGAGAGGAGTGTAGGAAAATGCTGTCATTATTTGAAATTATGATTAATAATTAAATTAATAATTTATGATTATGGTTAAGCATGCTAAACCCAATATGGCTTCAGACTTTTGTAACACTTGTCGAGACAGGGCATTTTACGCAAACTGCTGAGAAATTGTTTATGACCCAGCCAGGCGTTAGCCAACACGTCAGCAAATTAGAACAAGCGTGTGGCCATAGTTTAATTAAGCGAGATAAGAAGTCGTTTTCAGTAACAGAGCAAGGCCAGTTGGTGTATGAATATGCGGTCAACTTGGTACTTAACGAAGCACGTATGCGAGAGGCGCTTTCTTATGATGACCCATTTAGCGGCGAAATCTCGATTGCGTGTTCTGGTTCTCTTGCGCTATTGCTTTATCCAAAACTGCTATCACTCCAATCAAAACACGCTAAATTAGTCATGCGCCTAAAGGCTGCGCCAAATGGCCAGATTTTGGAAGAAGTAAAACAGGGTCAAGTTACTTTAGGTATCGTCACAGATATTACGCACAAACACTGGTTTGATGTAGAACGAATCGGTGAAGAAGAGCTCTGTTTGATTGTTCCCCATAAGGCGGATCTGTCCCTAAATACGCATGAATTAATTATGCAATTAGGGCTTATTTCACATCCAGATGCTGAACATTACGTGTCTTTGTATTTTGCACAAAGTGGGGTGCCCTCGCTTGAACGACTCCATGTTGAGTCCATACCTGAGGTGGGGTTCGTTAATCAAATCGGTCAAATTTTGGAACCTATTACGCAGGGGATTGGTTTTACGGTTTTACCAAAAAGTGCTTTGAAAAGTTTTAATCGTAAGGATCTACTTAAAATTATCGCTTCGACTCAATCTGTAAAAGAAACCCTATTCAGTGTAACAAAGAAAAATCGAGTTCTACCTGCTCGATACCAATTGGTAAAGGAGGTTATTGATAGTGCATTTCCATTCGGGCAGGACAATTAAAACTACGTCAATCTAGTGAAGGCGACCTTTTGAATTAGCGCCTTATTAGAAACATGTACTCGCAGGGTTCTTAAAAATGCAGTTAGCAATAATTACATCAATTGAGTCGTCTAAACTAAGCCGCTACAGCGTCATTTTCGAATGGATAGAGTAAGTTGTATCAGATAACACATAGGCAGGCGTAACTCAAAAAACGTATGTCTATTGCATAGCCTCAATCTGTTTTACTAATCAGTTTTTTCTTTAAACTCACACAAATCTTCAATTAAACAGCTACCGCACTTTGGCTTACGCGCAGTGCAGACATAGCGACCATGGAGAATAAGCCAGTGATGCACGTCTACCTTAAACTCTTTTGGTACGACTTTATCGAGTTTTTCTTCAACCGCTACGACGTCTTTGCCCATAGCAAATTTGGTGCGGTTTGATACGCGGAAAATGCGAGTATCGACAGCAATGGTCGGCCAGCCAAAAGATAATGAAAATAGATTATGTTTAGAGCTTAAAGTGAAGGTTTTCGATAAACACTACCTCACTGTCATCAGCTTCTAACTGAGTACAGAGCCAAGCTATATTGTTCAAATCACTTAAATTGATACCTGTTAGGTGATGGCAAGTAGCATCTAAATTTGTTGAATAAATAGACTCTAATTTAGAGTTAAAAACTTCTAGCTTGCTATTAACATCGTTTTGAGTGTGTGCTATCAAGAAGTTGTCTTGATAAAAAGCATATCTTAATTTGTACTCAAAAGGCTGACGTTTGTCTCCCCAAAACAACTCATTGGTATTAATTCCTAGCCAATTTCCATCAGGATCTTTAGCGATAAAATCTGAATTTTTAAATCCAATCACGTTTACCTGCTCAGTGATAAAATCAAATTCAATATACTCAGTGTTGGTTAGCCTCACGATTAAGCTATTAGCAAGTGACCAACTCATGACTCGCTCAACGTCAGATTTGATGTCGAGCGAGTTTGTTTGCCTTGTTTTAGTGTTGTGTATATAAATTTTGTTATGTACCACGAAAGCCAATTTTTCGCCAAGCGGAGACCATATTAATGGAGGAATAAAGGCAGCGTTTTGGTGATTTTCAAAGGCAAGGTATGTTTGATGGTTATTACGAATAAAAACTTGTGGCTTGCCATATCGAGTCGACAAGAAAGCGATATTTTGTTTGTTATTGTAGCTAGCTTGGTAATCACTAAACTTTGTATCTACACTCTTTTTACTAATAGGCTTGGTAGTAACTAGCGTAGCATGTGCAGGTTTTGTTATACCATCGTATTGCCAGTAAACAATATCCATATCTTTTCTTGTTAGCGTGGCAATGAGGGTATTTTGATAGCTAGAGAAATCTTTTAATACTTCATTTCCCGGAGCTGAAATTAGCTCTAATTTATTTCCTTGCAGTGCAAGCAGTTCACCTGTTAGTTGATTACTGAGCAATAACGATTCTGTTTGTTGGTGCCAGTGTATATCGACAATATCTGGTGTGTGAATGTCAATATATTCGACTTTATGCTCAAGATTTATTAAGCCAAACTTATATTTTGAGCCATTAAAGTAGTGAAAATAAAGGCCATGTGGCGAAGAGGTTATTGAGATATTTACTATCGAAGAGCCAAGCTCAAGGAGTTTTTGCTGACTGTTAGAGACTAAATCATGGCGTACTAGTATGTGCTCGTTTTCATTTTTTAATTGCCCAATAAACCATAAAAAGCCGTTGTCACCCATAGTGAGTTCGTAAATTTTATTCCACTTTGAAAATTCGGCAATTGTCTTTCGAGGTTGCTGCACATCTATTGGCAACTGAATTAATGAAAATAAGCTCTTAGCGTTTTGTGTAAGTACGAGTAGAGAATCAGTCCGCCATGTGTAATCAACCACTGAGTGATCAAACTCAAATTGGCGGACACTTGATGGGCTAGTCACTGCACTCAAAAACAACGAGTTTGGTGCTGATTTACTTTGATAGCTCACATAGTCGCCATTGTGTGAAAGCTTCGAGTTAAACTCTGCTTGTTGCCCAAAAGTGATTGGTTTGATGTTAACGGAAGATTCGTTATCAAAGAGATAGTCACCATTAAACAAAAATGTAATTAGTAGCACTATCAAAATTGTCCCAAAGATTATCAAGTTCGTTGTCGAATTTTTACGACTGTTATCTTGCAAATTAGGCAAGACTTCTTTTTGTGGTGCATCGGGCACTTCTAAACGATAACCAAGCTTAGGATGAGTAAATAAAAAAGTCGGGTTTTGGCTGGTTTCATTTAGGGCTTTACGAATAATTGCGATAACCCGTTGTAAGGAACTAGGTGAGAAAACTCTATCTGGCCAAACAAGGCTGAATAAAGCTTGTTGGCTCATCACTTCACCTTGATTAGCTTTTAGTTCACACAATACCGCCATTGCTTTGGGTTCAATAGTGACTGATTTATCGCCATTAGAAATACTGCCTTTTAATGGTTCAACGAAAAATGGTCCAAGTTGAAAAGCATGCATACTGCTTGTAATCCCTTATTTATAAAGGCCTAAGACTTTCCTAAGAGAAAAATAGGACTTTCTAAATTGAATGTTGATGTAGTGTGTTGGCAATCTTGAGTGGTAATTAGTAAAACAGAAGGGACTAAAAAATTGAAGATTTTATTAATCATTATTTTTCTTGCGTTGTTGCCAGTAACTTGGGTAAGTGCAAATCAATTGGGAACGACATTTACAATTCACTCTAAGCACTTAAATGAAGAAAGGAAAATTGTAGTGTCACTGCCATCCAACTATAAAGATGAGCCATTTTATAAGTTTCCGGTCTTGTATTTAACCGATGCTAGTAGTCAACTAGACCATACTGCTAGCATGATCCATTACTTATCAGATGGTATCAGTCCAATGATTGTGGTTGGCATCTTTACCCCAGACCGCTGGAACGAGTTAAAGCCCTTTACTCGAGACAAACAACCTAACCCAAAAGCAGAAAGCTTAAGAAAGTTTATTGTGGAAGAGGTGAAGGGGTTTATTAACAAAAATTATCGGACGCTTGATTATTCTATTTTTGCAGGGCATTCGTTAGGCGGCTCTTTCGCGATCAATGCATATATTAAAGATGCAACAGACTTTGATGTTTTTTTCGCTCTAGCCCCCAATTTTGCAATGGGTAATGAAGTGATGTTTGAGCAGTTACCTAATGCGTTTGCTCACCAAAAGCAGCCTAAAGTGTATTTTCAATTTGAGGGGGTTACCCCGTTTACAACGCCGATTAACAGCTATGCTCGTTTAAATACTATGTTGCTTAAATACCCACTTTTAAAAACGACTCATAAGGTACAACTTTTTGAAAATGAAGATCATATGACGATACCCCATATCGGCTTATACCGTGGGTTAACAGAGATCTATAAAGATTGGTTTTTATACATTCCTTCTATAGTGGAAGATAAAAAGGCCATTAAAAATCATTTTCAGGGGCTATCAAAGCGAATTGGATATCAGGTGAACCCGACGGAGTCTTACTTTAGAGATTTAATTGGTGCGATGATTAGCATGGAGCATATTGATACCGCTGCATATGCTGCAGAAATGGCAAAAGAATTTTACCCAGAGTCACATTTTAGCTACGTGTTATTAGCTGATGTAGCGCATGCGAAAAAGAATGCTACTCAAGAAGCGAAGTGGCTTAAAAAAGCGATAATGCTATCCTCTCACGATGTTGAGAGGCAGAGCCAATATCAAAAAAGGCTGGCTAGCTTATAAATAAGTGTCATTAATATGCTTTACGAAGAAGAGCAGGGAGCCTGCTCTTCATGTTGACTTTATTTATAAACCTTGAGTCGTTTAAAGGAAAAGTAATGTCGAGTTATATAGTAACTAATTACTCTGTCTTCTCTTTAAACTCGCACAAGTCTTCAATCAAACATGCTCCGCATTTGGGTTTTCTTGCGGTACACACATAACGACCATGCAGGATCAGCCAATGGTGTACGTCGACTTTAAATTCCTTCGGTACGACTTTATCGAGTTTTTCTTCAACCGCAACGACGTCTTTGCCCATAGCAAATTTGGTGCGGTTTGAAACGCGGAAGATATGTGTATCTACGGCGATGGTCGGCCAACCGAAGGCACAGTTAAGGACCACGTTGGCCGTTTTACGACCAACGCCAGGAAGCGCTTCGAGCGCTTCGCGATTTTCAGGTACTTCAGAGTTGTGTTGCTCGACTAGAATTTGTGAGAGTTTCACGACATTATTGGCTTTCGAATTAAATAAGCCGATGGTTTTGATGTACTCCTTAAGACCCTCAACACCCAGCGCGACGATTGCTTCAGGGGTATTTGCGACAGGAAAGAGCTTTCTTGTCGCTTTGTTGACACTTACGTCCGTTGCTTGTGCAGATAAGGTAACCGCAACCAACAATTCAAAAGGTGAGGTATATTCTAGCTCAGTTTCAGGATTTGGGTTTTCATCTCTGAGACGCGTTAGGATCTCGATTCTTTTGTCTTTATTCACGGCGTTACCTTAACTTAAACTCGTCACCCGGGCTCTTGGTGCTTTTTCTACTTCTGCTTGCGCTAATTGTGCCTTTTGTTTGGCGTCGTAAATATTCTTTAGAGCGATTAATAAACCTAAACCCAAAAATGCACCCGGTGGCAAAATAGCGACAAGAAGCTGATTGTCAAAATGCAACACTTCGATACGTAGCACAGTTGCCCAGTCTCCTAATAACAGGTTAGCGCCATCAAAAAGGGTACCTTGACCAATCAGCTCGCGCATACCACCCAGTACAAATAGTACGGCAGTAAAACCAAGCCCCATCATGAAGCCGTCCAGAGCAGAAAGCGGCGCCGTATTCTTAGACGCAAACGCTTCAGCACGGCCAATAATGACGCAGTTTGTCACGATCAGTGGGATAAAAATACCTAACGATTGATATAGGCCAAACGTATAGGCATTCATGAGAAGTTGAACTACCGTAACGAAAGCAGCAATGATCATCACGAAAACAGGAATACGAATGTCTTTAGGTACCCAATTTCGTACAAGTGACACCGTTAGGTTGGAACCGATGAGCACTAACATTGTTGCGAAGCCAAGGCCTAAAGCATTTGTTACGGTTGAGGTAACTGCCAGCAACGGGCACAAACCTAAAAGTTGCACAAGAGCTGGGTTATTTTTCCAAAGCCCTTCTTTGATGATGGAATTGACATCACTCATGCGATTCTCCTTTACAGGCATTAGGGGCATTGAATATGCGTTCGAAGTTTGCTGTACCAAACCAGCTTGCAGCGGACACTGAATTGACCACTGCTCGCGGTGTGATAGTCGCGCCTGTAAACTGGTCGAAACGTCCACCATCGCGCTTAACTTTAAACTGCGGGTCGTTTTCTTTGGTGATTTGAGTGTTGGCGAAACTTAAAATCCATGGTGATTTAGTGAGCTCGACTTTGTCACCCAGTCCGGGAGTTTCGGCGTGTTGCGTGACTCGCACCCCTGAAACGTTGCCGCTTTTATCAATTGCGGTGATCATCTCGATATTGCCGTTATAGCCTTTCATCGTTTTGTGCTGAATGACCAAAGCAGAAGGCATACCGTTGAGCGTTGCTCGATAAATCGTCATGGATTCTTTAGGCGAAAGGCTTTTATCGTTCACCACAACACAGTTTTCGGTTAACGCATTGTCGTAACTGCCAGCAGGCAATACTTCAGCAAGAAGCGCAACCAATTGCTGTTGGCTTTGCTTTGCAATACGATCTTTTGTTAGCTCATTAACGAGTGCAACGGAAGCCGTAGTGGCTAGGGCAAAAGCCATTAAGATCAGACCATTTTTGGACATGGAATTAAAAATCATGATGCTTTACCTCCATGACCATAAACGCGTGGTTGAGTGTAATGATCAATTAATGGTACAGCCATATTCATGATTAACACTGAAAAGGCAATCGCGTCAGGATAACCACCATGACTTCTAATTAAATACGTCAGCAATCCTATTCCGGCCCCATAAATTAATCGGCCTTTATTGGTTGTACAGGCAGAAACAGGGTCTGTGGCGATAAAGAATGCACCTAACATGGTTGCACCGCTTAAAAGATGAAATACCGAGCCCGGTTCCTGTCCAGGCACGATTAGATAACCAATGGCGCTACATACCCCGAGTGACAACAAGATGGCGACAGGAATATGCCAGTTGATAATTTTACGAACCAATAGGAAGATGCCGCCAGCCAAGAAAGCGATGTTTACCCATTGCCAGCCGAGTCCTGCATAGGTATCAAAAACAGGAGAAGTCATCGCTTCTGAAACGGTTTTTCCGGCATCAACGGCATGTTTAATGCCATCAAGTGGTGTTGCCATCGTCGTTCCGTCAATGGTCATTCGTAAGCTCTCAAGGGAAGCTCCTGTTAATGCATGCTCCAAAAAAATGGCGCTTGTTACATTCACCAAAGACAATGGGTTTGCAAGGAGAGATTCGACAGGAGACCATGCGGTCATCTGAACAGGAAACGAAATAAGTAACAATACGTACGCAGCCATTGCAGGGTTAAAAAGGTTAAAACCAAGACCTCCGTACAATTGCTTGACCATCACTATGGCAAATAGACAGCCAATTACAATGATCCACCAAGGTGATAGGGGCGGAATACTTATGGCGAGCAGAACACCAGTCAGCCAAGCACTGCCATCTTTTAACGTCGCAGCGATAGGTTTGTTGCGTAGTTTCAAAGTGGCCGCTTCAGCAATAGAGACGGTAACTAATGCTAAAATAAGTTGGACAAGCACGCCAAACCCAAAGAAGTAGACTTGCGCGAGAACACCAGGAATACAGGCTGCAATTACAGTCATCATCAATCGACTGAGCGATTTATGGCTATGATTGTGGGGAGAAGAAGCCATTGTTAACATCATGATGGTTCATTTCCTTCTTCGTTCGATTCATTTTCTTTAGCAGCCTTTTTAGCTTTTGCGCGTGCTATCGCCGCAGCTACAGCCGCTTTACGCTTGTCGTCTGCTGACGTTTCTGCAAGTTCTCTATGTGCAGTAGTTAAGTCGTCAGACTTAGTCTCGACAGGAGCATGTTCTTTCTCAGCTTGCGCCGCTTTCTTGGCTTTTGCACGGGCAATTGCCGCAGCGACAGCGGCTTTACGCTTATCGTCTGCTGACGTTTCTACTGATGCTTCATGTGAAATGACGTCGTCAGACTCAGTCGCTACAGGACCTTGTTCAGTCTCAGCTTGCGCTGCTTTCTTGGCTTTTGCACGGGCAATTGCTGCAGAGACGGCGGCTTTACGCTTATCGTCTGCTGACGTTTCTACTGATGCTTCATGTGAAATGACGTCGTCAGACTCAGTCGCTACAGGACCTTGTTCAGTCTCAGCTTGCGCTGCTTTCTTGGCTTTTGCACGGGCAATTGCCGCAGCGACGGCGGCTTTACGCTTATCATTTGCTGACGTCTCTACTGATGTTTCATGAGAAATACCGTCGTCAGACTCAGCCTCTACATGACCTTGTTCCGCTTCAGCTTGCGCTGCTTTTTTGGCTTTCGCGCGAGCAATTGCAGCGGCGACCGCGGCTTTACGTTTGTCGTCTGTAGGCGCTACTGTCGGTTCTTCACCAGTAGAAGTTACATCGGCAGACTCAGCCTCAACACGACCTTGTTCCGCTTCAGCTTGCGCTGCTTTTTTGGCTTTTGCTCGGGCAATCGCCGCAGCAACGGAAGCTTTACGCTTATCGTCTGCAGACGTTTCTACTGATGCTTCAAGAGAAATGGCGTCGTCAGACTCAGACTCTACACGACCTTGTTCCGCCTCTGCTTGAGCCGCTTTCTTTGCTTTTGCTCGCGCAATGGCTGCTGCTACCGCATCTTTCTTCGAATCGCTTCCAGATTCAGACGGAGCATTTTCTGTTTGAGCCGACTTTTCTTCTTTGTATTTACGAGCCTGTTCTTTTCGGCGTTCTCGCTCGAGAGCAACTTCACTATTATCAGGTAATAGTTCACCACCTTCCTCGGCTTTTTTGGCTTTGGCGCGGGCAATGGCTGCGGCAACAGCGTCTTTATCCTTAGGTGCTGACTTCACACGTGAAAGGGCATCGGCCACTTTCTGCTTCTCTTCCGCTGATTTAATATTACTTTCGGCAGCACGTTTATGACGATTTTGGCGTTCTTCCATTTCGCGTTCTAAACGTTCTTTGCGTAATTCGAAGCGGACTTTAGCTCGTTCCGATTTTACCTGTTCAATCTTCTGTTCACGTATTTCTGCTTTCGCTACACGATAATATTGGACTAGTGGGATCTCACTTGGGCACACGTATGAACATGCACCACATTCAATACAATCAAAGAGATTGTATTGTTCTAACTTGTCGTATTCTTTGCCTTTCGCTAACCATTGAAGTTGTTGAGGAAGTAACGTTTGAGGACAGGCATCGGCACAGGCGCTACAGCGAATACAGGCCTTTTCATCACCGGGTTCAGCCAGTTCTAGAGAATCAGGTGCAAGAATACAGTTGGTTGTTTTAACAACCGGAATACGCACAGTTGGAAGCGTAAAACCCATCATCGGGCCGCCCATGATCACGCGCTGATCTGATACCGGCGTGAATCCTTGAACGTCTAGCAAGTGTTTTATTTCTGTGCCAAGCAAAGCCCAAACGTTGCCTTTACGGGTAATCGTATTGCCGGTAATCGTTACTACGCGCTCTAAAAGAGGTTTTCCATTGATAACTGCGTCATGTACGGCGTAAAGTGTACCGACATTTTGAACAATAACCCCAATATCCGCAGGAATTCCCTGACTTGGTACTTCCTTCGAGGTCAAGACCTTAATTAATTGCTTTTCGCCGCCAGACGGGTATTTCGTCGGAATACTGCGCACCAAAATAGCGTCATTGTGTGCGGCCGCTTGTTGCATCGCGAGTAGGGCATCAGGCTTGTTATCTTCAATGCCAACAATCACACGCTCAGGCGACAAGACAAATTGCATGATTTCGATACCGCTAACGATTTCAGCGGCATGCTCTCGCATCAAACGATCATCCGCCGTGATGTAGGGTTCACATTCCACGCCATTCACAATCAAATAGTCGATTTTTGCGTGAGTATCGGCTTTGACGTAGGTTGGGAAACCTGCACCACCCATTCCCGCAACACCTGCGTTATGAATGATGTCAACTAACGTCTTTTTATCGATTTGCTGGTAGTTGCTGTTTGTTTGAAGCGCGGCCCATTCATCTTTACCATCGGGCTTTAAAATAATACTGAGCTCAGGTAGTGCAGATGGATGCGCACTGGGGGCCGTTGTAATGTCTTCAATCGTACCAGATGTTGGCGCGTGTACTGGTAATGACCAATTCGCTTGAATCGCAGTGAGTGGCTGCCCTTTTAAAACGGCTTCGCCTTTTTTTACAAGCAAGACACCATTCGCACCGATATGCTGCTTAATAGGAATGACCAGTTTCTCTGGTAAAGGCAAACGTGCAATCGCGGTTGTATTCGAAATAGACTTTTGCTCAGGAGGGTGAATACCGCCAGGAAATTGCCAAAGCGTACCACGTTCAATTTGTTCAAGTAATGAATCCACTTAAACCTCTTAGTCTATCTGAGTAACAGGAATGGCATTTAGTTGCCATTTCCAATTTTGTTTGGTTTCTGCAACCGGGATCATATCGATACAGTCAACAGGGCATGGATCAACGCACAGATCACATCCAGTACATTCATCCGCCAAAATCGTATGCATTTGACGTGTGGCGCCGACGATAGCGTCAACAGGACATGCTTGGATACATTTAGTGCAGCCAATACATTCATCTTCACGAATGTAGGCAACTTTTTTAACGGGTTCTGAGGCCTCGCCACCGGCAAGTGGTTTCGCTTCGACACCCATAAGATCTGCGAGCTTTTTAACTGTTGCTTCGCCGCCTGGAGGGCATTTATTGACGTCATCTCCATTCGAGATGGCTTCAGCATACGGACGACAACCAGGGTAACCACATTGGCCACATTGAGTTTGTGGTAAAATAGCATCAATCTGATCAACAATCGGACTGCTTTCAACCTTGTATTTTATTGCTGCGTAGCCAAGAAGTAGCCCGAAGAATAGGGCTAAAAGACCAAGCGCAATTAACGCATACATCAATGTCATATTAGAATTTCACCAATCCAGAGAAGCCCATGAAAGCAAGTGACATAATGCCTGCAGTTATCATGGCAATAGACGCGCCCTTAAAGGGAACCGGTACGTCGGCTACAGTCAAGCGTTCACGCAATGCAGCAAACAAGACCAACACGAGGGAAAAACCAACGGCAGCCCCAAAACCATATAAAGCGGATTCGATAAACGTATGATCTTTTTTAATATTCAGAAGCGCAACGCCCAGTACCGCACAGTTGGTTGTGATCAGAGGTAAAAAAATCCCAAGCAGGCGATAAAGAGTAGGGCTGGTTTTTCGAACCACCATTTCAGTAAATTGAACAACCACAGCAATAACCAAGATAAAGCTCATGGTCTGCAAAAATTCAAGCTCAAGTGGCTGTAAAATATAGCGGTTTACTAGGTAGCTACACACAGACGCAAGCGTCAGAACGAAAGTCGTTGCGAGAGACATACCAATTGCGGTATCCAATTTACTGGACACGCCCATAAACGGACACAATCCAAGAAATTGTACAAGTACAAAGTTGTTTACCAGTACGGTACCAACTAACAGGAGTAGATAATCACTCATTGTCGTCCCAAGCCATTTTAAAATCGAGGTATTATCGCGGTTTCAGTTAATTTTAACAATAAATGAAGACGAGATCCCAACACTAATTCTCATTTAACCGCTGTTTTGGGTTCTTATATTTGCACAAATCGAATACTACAAGGGATAGCAGTGGGGAGAGGGCGACTGAACCGCATAGTTAGCGCTTTTTAAGTGTCATAAAATAAAAAAGGAGCCTTAGCTCCCTCTTCTTAAATTTCTTTTGGTTTCTCAATGTAATAGCCTTGGACACCATCAAGACATAGGGTTTCTACAATGTGTTTTTCTTCTTGGCTTTCAACGCCTTCTGCAAATACACTAACCCCAATACGGTGGGCAAGGTCAACCATCAAACGCATGAAGTATTGGTTGTTTTTATCTTCTTCCAGACCTCGTGTATAACTTGCATCCATTTTAATGAAGTCAGGTTTTAAATCACGGAAGAATTTGAATGACGTTAAACCAACCCCAAAACGTTCTACGGTAATGCGGGCACCTACTCGGTGAACCATATCGATAAAGCGGCGACTTGCTTTGATGTTTTGTTGTAACCCAAACTCACTGACTTCAAAAATGAGTTTTGAAGACAAGTTCACTTCTTTGAGTAATCTGCGTTCAAGCCAAATAACAAATTGGTCACTGTGTGCACTCGACGCTGTGACGTTTATACCGAAGAATTTTTCATTAAAATTACGAGTTTTGATAATTTCAATCGAGGTTTCAACAATAAGTTTGTCTATCTCAACCGCCATATCCAGCTTTTCTGCCATAGCGAGGAAAGAAGCTGTCGGCAACATTTGGCCATCTTCAGTGGTAAAGCGAGATTGAATTTCCGCATACGCCTTAACGTTTTTACCAACGGGCATGATGTTTTGCATCATCAACTTAACGCGTTTGCTGTCAATGACTTCTCGAATAACACGACGCCAGTTTTGATTGCCAAAACCTGCACTGACGTTGTTCACCAGATCTGATTCACGCTGCAAATGCCAAGCATTCGCTTGTTTACTTTGTGCCATGCTCAATGCGTTATCAACCACTGAAAGAAGCTCTCCAAGCGGTTTCCCAGACTCATAAGTCACGATACCTGTATTTGCCACTGAGCTTAATTCTTGATTTTGCTGAAATTGTGTAAATCGAGCTTGCAGGGTATCACCGAATTGCTCAGCTTCTTTTGACGGAACATTTGGTAACACTACGGCGAAATCTGAACTGTTTACGCGAAAAACTTGGCTTTGTGAATACGTGCCGCTGACGTGGCGAATGATTTCAGAAACAGACTTAATGTAGTCGTCGCCTTTTTGATAACCGCGGGTTTGGTTAATAATCTGCAATTCACTACAACGAACCATTGCAAGTGCCCCGAAGCTTTTTTTCGGGCTTGATTCGATTTGCTGCTCATAGTACTCAACAAACATATTGCGGTTACCGAGGCCAGTAACGACGTCTTTATACGCCTCTTGTTTAATGCTTAACGCCGCATTTTGGATGTCTTCTTGCTTTGTTTTTAGAAACTGCGCAAGGCGGTTAAATGAAGGCGCTAAATCTGAACCTAGTTCCTCTAAATCATCGGTGCTGAAATCAGAACTAACAAGAGATTGCTGCTGGTTTTGAGTGATGTAAACTTCAACAGCATCGGCGACGGTCATACTGACTCGACGATTCAAGCGCTTGTAAATCGCTTGCATATATACCACTGGAATAAAGGCAACAAGCGCTGAAATTAAGAACATGAGCAAAAGCGCTTGTTGTAGTAAGTCAGCTTGGCTTGATGCGTTAATGACAAACTCAATTTTTATGTCTTTTGCTTTATTAACCGCAAATTGAGGGCGAATTGAGTTGAATATACTTTCGATTAGACTTACACCAAAGGGCAGGTTATTCGGCGTGGCGATTTGCAGTACGGTTTTTCCTTCGTAATCACGAACAATAAACGTTGAAAAAACTTTTCCATTGTTAAGTGCAAGCTCAATGTGTTCAGGTGAAACGTCCGCTAATGTTTTGTTTTCGATATAGCGGGTAACCATTGTTTGAGTGCTAACTTGTGCTTCACTGACGGCTTGGTCAAAGCCTCTTGCAACAAAAAATGTGCCGATTAATGAAAAAAGAAGCCACGAAAGAAGTTGCAAGGTAATTAGTTTTTTAAAGCCTGCCATAATGCCCGTCTTGTTAACTCGAACCGAGAGAGTTTTATGCAACGTTGAACGGTTGCTTGAATCCCATTAAAACTAGAGTAGGGTAGTTGAATTTATTGATAAAGTCTAACAAAAACTTTGTATTGGCTCCCCCTCCCCGACTCGAACGGGGGACCTGCGGATTAACAGTCCGTCGCTCTAACCAACTGAGCTAAGGGGGAATCGAAATGCTTTAGAGAAGAGTAGTAGTTGGCTCCCCCTCCCCGACTCGAACGGGGGACCTGCGGATTAACAGTCCGTCGCTCTAACCAACTGAGCTAAGGGGGAACTACTAAAAACATTAAAACGGTGGCTCCCCCTCCCCGACTCGAACGGGGGACCTGCGGATTAACAGTCCGTCGCTCTAACCAACTGAGCTAAGGGGGAATCGTTTTAATTGTGTTGAAATTTGGCTCCCCCTCCCCGACTCGAACGGGGGACCTGCGGATTAACAGTCCGTCGCTCTAACCAACTGAGCTAAGGGGGAAGCGTGATGTCTTTCAACGGAGCGAGATATTAATGACAGCACTTAGGTGTGTCAACCATAAAAGTAATCAGACCCCAAAAAAAATGTTTATTCGCTGTTTTTGTGTTCGATTTGATTCTTATTAATGCAAACAGAGAGGTAAGAGGAGGGATCTTTTCGTTTATTTATGACAAGTTAACGATCAAAAACAGTTCTAGGATAAAGTTTTCTGTCTTTTTTGTGTCATTGGGAAACAATTTTTAATCAGTGTCACAAAAAAGTATGTTTTATATGAACGCGAGTGTACTAAGTCTAGTTTTAGGAATTTCGCAAGAAAATAGCTGAGCAAAATATAGACAGTGTTTTTCGATTTAAGGTGGTGAAGCTAGGCTATTTTTGCCTTGAAAATGCATTAGCTATGTCATAAATGGAAATTAATTCAATAAAAACATAATATTAAATTAATCTAGTCCGACATAAACTTTTAACTGAAACGACATACTAGGAAAAATATGCACATTAATAATGCAATTTTACGAACTTTAGAGTGCCGCTATTGTTTCTTATTGATCGCAATTTGAGCATTTGTGGATCAAGCGATCTTTCTCAAACCCTTAAGTTTTCTGACTTGTAAAGAGTTATCCACTATTTCTGTGGATAACCTTGTTTATTGTTTTTTTTAAAGCGGTTTTAGCCCACGTCTGGCTTGCGATAGAAGCGATGCAAGTATTTTTTACGCTTTTTTTTACGTACGTAAAAACAATAACTTAGATTACCTGTTCATTCTTAGTTAATCTTCGAGAGGTCAATCTCTTTGTTGCTTTATTTTTGCACTGTGATTGTGCAAAAATAAGTCGTCGAATATCGTTTTTTGTAAATTTTTTGACATAAATCTAAATGTATCGGTTTACTCAAATAATGCCTGTGAAATGTCAGTTTTAATACTAATTCGAACTTTTGCATTATTTTGGGATTGTTGCTAATGATGAACATATCTGTTTCTCTGTTATTTGCCGATAGATCGTAGCCTACCCTATGATGATCCTTTAGAATGCACTTTGCCTTATAAATGCTCGATAGACTCATGACAAAAAACGCCAGCTACAGCAAAATCTTACACGGTGACATCGCTAAAACGCTTAAAGATATGACCATTCCTATGATCTTTGGAATGATTACTCTGATGATGTTTAATCTCGTTGATACATTCTTCATCAGTATGCTCGGTACAGAGCCGCTCGCAGCAATCAGTTTTACGTTTCCCGTGACTTTCACTGTGATCAGCTTGGCGATTGGTCTTGGGATCGGAACTTCAGCAGTCATCGCAAAAGCGCTCGGTAGTGCGGATATTGAAGAAGCGAGATTCGATGCGTTCGTCGCGTTAGTGTTGTCCGCGATTTTGGTCATTGCGCTTTCTGCCATAGGCTTTCTGCTTATTGATTTTCTATTTTCTTTGCTTGGCGCCCACGAAAATGTCATGCCGTATATCCATGAATACATGGAAGTGTGGTTTTTAGGTAGCGTCTTTTTAATCACCCCTATGATTGGCAATTCGGTGCTACGGGCGAATGGCGATACTAAAACGCCAAGTATTGTAATGGGTGGGGCAGGCATTATTAATGCGGTATTAGATCCGATTTTGATTTTTGGTTTTGGGCCAATTGAAGCAATGGGCGTGCGAGGCGCAGCTGTGGCGAGTGTGTTGTCATGGACCGTTGCCGTTGTGATCATTTTACATTTACTTATCCGTAAAAAGAAATTAGTAAGCTTATGTCGTCAAGATCGCTCAGTCGTAGTTGCGGTGAAAAAGATTTTAAAAATTGGAGTCCCAGCGGCAGGGGCGAATATGTTAACGCCAGTGGCGATGGCCGTGATGACCGCGGTCATTGCGGGGTTTGGTCCTGCGGCCGTGGCGGCTTACGGAGTAGGTAGTCGTATAGAATCTATAGCAAGTCTTGTTATTTTAGCGCTTTCAATGACGTTGCCCCCTTTTGTCAGTCAAAACTTTGGTGCTAAACAATATGGCAGAGTGCTCGGTGCATACACGACATCGATAAAGTTTGTGTTGGGTTGGCAGCTTCTGATTTATGTGTTGCTCGTGGTTTGTAGTGGGTTGATAAGCCACACGTTTGCGACGGAAGCGGAAGTACAGCGCGTTATCGTGTTGTTTATCACCACATTGCCGCTCAGTTACGGTTTGCAAGGGGTGATCATTTTGACTAACTCATCGTTTAATGCGCTTCACAAACCGATGAATGCATTAATGCTAAGTGTGGTTAGGTTGTTTGTGTTTTACGTCCCGTTTGCGTTTATCGGAAGTCATTTTGGTGGCCTTCACGGTTTGTTCATTGGCGCAGCCATTGGTAACTTATTTACAGCGGCTATCGCATTTGGCTGGTTCAACAAAACGTTGGCCTCCATCCAATCTGAAGATTTGAAGGAGTGTAACTCGTGATAGATAAGTTTGAGCTTGTTTCACCGTTTTCGCCCAGTGGTGATCAGCCTACGGCGATTGCTCAGCTGTGTGATGGTATTGATTCAGGGCTTGCCCATCAAACTTTGCTTGGTGCAACAGGCACAGGTAAAACGTTTACGATGGCGAATATCATCGCGAATACAAACCGACCGACTATCATCATGGCACACAACAAAACGTTGGCGGCACAGTTGTATGGTGAAATGAAGGAATTCTTTCCGAACAATGCGGTGGAATATTTTGTTTCGTACTACGATTATTATCAACCAGAGGCTTATGTTGTCGCGAGTGATACTTTTATCGAAAAAGACGCGTCAATCAATGAGCACATCGAGCAAATGCGTTTGTCTGCGACCAAGGCTTTATTAGAACGGCGCGATGCGATTATTGTTGCGTCTGTGTCTGCAATATATGGTCTTGGTGATCCTGATTCGTACATGAAGATGATGCTCTTGTTAAAAGTGGGCGAAACAGTTGACCAACGTGCTATTCTAAGGCGTCTAGCCGAACTTCAATATACACGTAACGATTTAGATTTTAGTCGTGGTACTTATCGCGTGCGTGGTGAGGTAATCGATATTTTCCCCGCTGAATCGGATTCTTATGCCGTGCGAGTAGAATTGTTCGATGATGAAATCGAGCGGATCAGCCATTTTGATCCACTGACGGGTAGTGTTGAAAAACACGTAGTACGCGCAACGATTTATCCTAAAACACACTATGTTACGCCACGCGAAAAAATTCTTGATGCTATTGACCAAATTAAAGCTGAATTGAAAGAGCGACGTGCTCAATTGCTAGACGCTAATAAGCTGATCGAAGAACAACGTATAGCACAGCGTACGCAATATGATATCGAAATGATGGTAGAACTGGGATACTGCTCTGGTATCGAAAACTACAGCCGTTATTTGTCTGGCAGATCATCGGGTGAACCACCACCGACGCTTTTGGATTATTTACCCGATGATGCGCTTATGATCATCGACGAGTCACACGTGACGGTATCGCAAATTGGCGCGATGTATCGAGGTGATAGAAGCCGTAAAGAAAACCTCGTGGAATATGGTTTTCGTTTGCCGTCTGCACTGGATAATCGCCCTTTAAAATTTGAAGAATTTGAAGCGATTGCGCCGCAAACCATATATGTTTCAGCGACACCGGGCGATTTTGAACTAGAGCGTTCTTCCGGAGAAATTGCAGAGCAAGTGATCCGCCCAACAGGTCTTCTAGACCCACAGATTGAAGTACGTCCAGTCACCACTCAAGTCGATGATTTACTCTCAGAGATTTATAAGCGCGTAGCCGTTCAAGAACGCGTGTTGGTTACGACGCTCACCAAGCGCATGGCTGAAGATCTGACCGATTATTTAAACGACCATGATGTTAAAGTTCGTTATCTACATTCCGATATTGATACGGTCGAACGGATGGAGATCATTCGCGATTTGCGAGCTGGTGTGTTTGATGTGTTAGTAGGTATTAACTTACTGCGAGAAGGTTTAGACATGCCGGAAGTCTCTCTGGTTGCAATCTTAGATGCCGACAAAGAAGGTTTTTTACGTTCCGCAAGATCGCTCATTCAGACGATTGGCCGTGCAGCGCGTCATTTGAATGGCAGAGCGATTTTGTACGGCGATGTCATTACTAAATCTATGCAAAAGGCGATTGAAGAAACAGAGCGACGCCGTACTATTCAGCAAGCTTACAACGAAAAGCATGGGATAACGCCGACCGCACTTGTGAAGAAAATCACGGATGTTATGGACACTGGACACTCTGTATCAGGCGAAAAGGTCACTAAGACTAAAGGCAAAGCGGCAAAAACTGTTTCAAGTGCGAAATCGATTACAGATCAGATTAAAGATTTGGAGGCCAAGATGCTTAAGCATGCACGTGACTTGGAGTTTGAGCAAGCAGCCAAATTACGTGATGAAATCCACGAGTTGCAACAGCAGTTCATTCAGTCCTAGAATACAGCAACGATGGTGGCAGGGCGCGACGACAGCGTTCCTGCTGATTTAAATTGGTGCTAAGTCTCTCGTACGCCGCTTCCAGCTTGGCAATTAAAGTTGGATCTGAATTTACATTGGCTGCCAAATACGTCCTACGACTGAGTTCATCGACCTTTAAGATGGATTGCCAATGGCCCTCTAGTTGCAGCATGGTAACCACCCCTTCAAAGAACTGTTCTGCGCCAAAAAGTAGGTCAATACGTCCTTTTTCGAGCATGCCAGCACCTTGCTCGTGACTCGCTAACACCACTAAATTTTTATCCAGTGTAAATCCTTTTGCCAGTAAATAGGATTCAGACGGCTGACCCGCGGCAACGGCGACGACGTATTTCTTGGCGTCTTCTAGCGTTTTAATCACGATGTCATCGCGGTCTGTTAGCCGATAGAAAGCGACGTCGATTGAACACAGCGGCGCAATCCAATGAAAACTGGGCTCGCGCTCCTGCGTACGGGCGAGGGAATAAATCAGGCTATTCTTGTATTTAGTCACGTTTGTGGTACTTCTAAACCAAGGCAGTAGATGAATTTGGTAAGGGAGCTGCGCTTCTTCTAAGATTTCTTGAACCATAGCTGTGGCAACGCCTCCCACTTTGCCGGGGGAAATAAGTGTTTGATAAGGTGGGAATTCTTCCGTGTATATATCGAGTCTTTGTTTAACATCCGCTGTCGCTGAACAAGCCAGTACAAAGAAAAACATAAGACTACAGCGCACAGAATGACTCTCTAAATTTTAAGTCTCTACACAGTGTAGTTGAAATTATAAAAGTGGCAGTTGAGAAATTGGCCAATTCATAAAAAACCGTCAATTTCTCGATTTATCAAATTCGTTGGGTAGCAGACAACTAGAGCTGTGCTTCGTTGATTTGACCGAGTTGGTATTTAATTTCTTGTTCGATGTCCTTTCTAAGCTCTTGGAGTAAGTCGATATACATTTCTTGTCTGTACAACATGACCTTTTTAGCATTTATGGCAAATTCGTTGATTTTATTTAGGGTGTTTTTTGATAGATGCTTGCCTGTTCGCGACTGTGCGACGAACGTTGTCAAAAATTCTGGGTAAGGAAGAGGGTTGTTTACCCAGTAAGTTGAACGTTCCGTGCTTTGTAAGTTTTTGGCATTTTCGAGCTGCTTTTCGCTAAACGTTTGGACGAGTTCTATTTGCGCTTGTGTCGCGTCCAATTGTTTTATGAGGTTTTCTTTTTCCTGTTGCTCTTGTTCATAATTACTAGCAGCAATCGCGAGCAAAACACCTACTAACGTAGCAGCAAGGGTCAGGAAAAAATGAATCCCAGTATGATATCGCTGAATAAATGCCTGTGTCATAGGCAAAAACGTAACGGTGCCTAACAAACAAATAAAAGGGTGGTTATTGTATAACTCATTGGATTTGTTTGGAATTTAAAGTGTCAATGTACCTCAAATGACACTAAATACCAATGAGTTTATCAATAATGAAATCATGCTTATAGCCTTGGTAGCTAAAAAGCTCACTTTCTAATGGTGTAGTAAGTAGTCTTCCGCATCTTCTTTGATGTCTTGATAATCATCGTCGTCCAGTTCAAGTACCGCCAACACCGTGGCTTTCATATAAGGCCAGTCAGGTGAGGCAACAAAGCGCTTATGTGTATGGACGATATTTTCGGCCATTTTAAGTGCGGCCAGGGTCATTAGAATTTCCGGATCGTTACGCTCGTCAAACATGGTTCTGTCGTGATGTCGTAAAATAAGATTGCACATGGATTTGGGTAAATTCCACTGACTACCTAAATAGAAACCGACGACGGCGTGGTTGGTTCGATAGTGTTGTTCTTCGTGTTCAACCAGTGTCATGTCGTAATCTCGATTCGCTGCGCCAAGCACTTTAACGTAGTCGTTGTAGTTCATTGCCATTGCCGGGATCCCTGCATCGTGAAAGAGCCCCAAAAGATGTAAATTCTCAACAGGCACTTTTGATTTAATCTTTTGACCAATAATGGTGGCAACCGCCGCAATTTCGCTGGCGGTATCCCAAAATCGTTCGAGTTTGATACAGCATTTTTTCTGTTCGAATGCTTGTTGTAGTAAAAAGCCAGTTACTAATTGCGTGATGCTGTCGAGCCCCAAAAACATGACGGCTTGGCGGATGTCCGTAATGGTTCTTGCAAGGCCATAGCAGGGCGAGTTGATAACTTTGAGTACGGCGGCGGACGTTGCGACATCGTTTGCTATCAGTTTTGCTACTTGATTCAGCTCTGGATTAGCTTGCGCTAGTTCGTGCTGTAACGCGGTCAGCAACTCCGGCTTAGGAGGGATGTTAAATCCTTCTTTTATGTCTTTTAAAATTTTTTCATCGACGCTAATCATGGTGGTACTCCTTTCGAACTGTGTCCATTTTAGCGAAGTCAAAACAGCAAAATATTGAGGTATGACAAGTTTCTCTGTATTGGTTTCTGTGGATTCGTCTCAACGTGTTGTTAATATGGGGAATTTCGTTGCCTTTTTATGAATCCCTGAGCTAATGTAAACGCAGTACCATTTTGAGGCGTTTTTATGGCTAATGACAGCGAACAATTAACTTCAAGACCCGAGCAGATTAATTTTGTACAACGATGCCTTAATAGCATCGAACACGTGGGCAATAAGTTACCTGATCCTGCAATGATTTTTTTGTTTGCGATGATCCTTATATGGGGGTTGTCGTGGGTGTTTTCGGGTACTCAATTTGACGCTATTGATCCTCGAACGGGTCAAGGCATTGTCGTTCATAACCTTTTGTCAGGCGACGCGTTGGCTGATTTTCTCGCTTCAATGGTTAAAACCTTTACTGGCTTTGCGCCGCTTGGGGTTGTGTTAGTGGCGATGTTAGGGGTTGGTGTTGCGGAACATTCCGGGTTTATCAACGCTGGACTGAAGCTAATGCTAAAGCGCACACCACAAGCGTTGTTGACACCTTCAATCGTTCTTATTGCGATTGTTAGCCACACCGCAACGGATGCAGGTTACGTGCTTGTTATACCGCTTGCAGGTGTTATTTATTTTGCGATGGGGCGACACCCGCTTGCAGGGATAGCAGCTGCTTTTGCGGGGGTCAGTGGTGGTTTCAGTGCGAATTTTATTCCTTCCGGTATTGACCCGCTACTTCAAAGTTTTACGCAAAGTGCCGCGCAAATTATCGATCCTGACATTGCAATTAATCCTTTGAATAATTGGTTCTTCACGTCGGCATCCAGCTTATTTATTGTGCTTTTAGGTTGGTATATTACTGATAAGATTATCGAACCGCGTTTAAAGGCAGTTATAATCGATGGTGACAAAGAGAACCTTCCTGTTTTTGCTGAAATTACGCAAAAAGAGCGAAACGCGTTTTATGTTTCAAGTGCGGTGATGTTGGCGGGGCTTGCTTTATTGTATTTCGCAGCAAGTAGTCCGGATTCACCTCTTCGTGCGCCAAACGGGCAACTCTCTGATTTTAAAGCACCACTCATGCAATCAATCGTACCTTTGATCTTTTTACTCTTTTGGGTGCCGGGTATCGTTTTCGGTTTTTTAGTGGGGACGTTCAAGTCGTCCAAAGACATGGTACAAGCCATGAGTAAGTCAATGTCAGGTATGGCATATTACATTGTAATGGCGTTTTTCTGTGCGCTGTTTATCGCCGCTTTTGCGAAATCAAATTTAGGTGCGTTGTTAGCCATTGAAGGGGCTGAAGTTTTAAAATCGCTTTCGCTCCCAAGCAGTGTCACTATCGTTGGCATTATTCTTCTCACCGCGTTTGTGAACCTTTTTGTGGGGTCTAGTTCAGCTAAATGGGCGCTATTAGGACCTATATTTGTGCCGATGTTAATGCAACTAGGGATCTCGCCGGACTTAACGCAAGCAGCCTATCGAATAGGGGACTCTAGTTCAAACATTATTACCCCGCTCATGCCTTATTTCCCTTTAGTTGTCGTGTATTGCCAAAAATACGTGAAGGACACGGGGATAGGGACGCTCATCGCGCTTATGTTACCGTACAGTATTGCATTCTTAGTCGGCTGGACCGTGTTCTTGCTCGGTTATTGGATGGTTGGGATACCTCTTGGGTTGCAATCGAGTTATGTTTATCCATAGTTAATCGCTATTCTGAGTGCGGCGTAATTCACGCCGCTGACGACTTAAATCACACAGCAGTATGCGAGTGTAAAGTAGTTTGTACAAAAATTAGTCAAATTAATTTTCTTAAATTTTACATAAATTTTACATTGGGCTTTTCTTTGCGTAGTTTTTGAGTTGACCCTAATTTGGGGTTTCATAAAACAACATGTAAGGAAATACGATGAAAGCAACTTCTATGCTGGCACTGCTCGGCATCTTTTCTGCGAGTTCCGCTTTGGCGGAAGGTCAACATCACCGTGAGCAACAATTCCAGTTTACGGCAGACAAACTTGAGCGCTTAGTGATGCCAAGCCCGATAATGCTCAATACCGACGAATTAGTGTTTAATGATGCGTTGGCGAAAATTGATTGGAGTGACTTTTTAGAAAAGCACACTCCGTTTTCGAAAGAAGAACACGAAGCGATCTTGAACTTTGCAGGGCACTACAGTATCAACCCTGCGGTGTTGGTGGCATTGATGGAAGTCGGCAACCAAACCTTGAGCGCAATAACCGATGAAAAACGTCTTCAGCCTTTTGGTACGCTATCAGATAAAGTTGGCTTTAATGAGCAGCTTGAGGATGTGGCTGGTTTTATCACGCAGCGCTTATATGCATATAAAGCATTTGAAATTGAACAGGCCAGCGCGAATCATTCAATTAATCGTAAAACTTCAGCAGGCAATGTCGCGATTGCTTCATTTTTGGAACGTCAAAACAACAGTAACGTTCTGGCTGACTTAGTGACTGAGTACAATCGTTACTATGAACTGCTTGGTCACTCACTGACCGAAAGAGTTACCGCGTCAAAAAAAGCGGCTGATATGACTACTCAAGCGGCTAGTTTTTCGATGATGTTGCCTTGGCCTTATGGCAATGGATGGTACAGTGGTGGTGCGCATTCTAATACGGGTTCTGGTTACCCTTATTCTTCGCTTGATTTCAACAATGGTTCAGGTGGTTGGGGGAGCAATACGCCTTGGGTGCAAGCTTCTCATTCAGGGACTGTGACTCGCTTCTCAAGCTGCAATATTCGAGTGACGCATGAAAGTGGTTATGCAACTCAGTACTATCATATGGACAGTTTGCAATATCAAAGCGGTGATAGGATCAATCAAGGTGTTTGGCTTGGTCGTTACGCTAGTAATTATAATCAAGCGCTTTGTCAAGGTGGACAATCAAGTGGTCCACACGTCCATTTTTCATTGCTGCAAAATGGGTACTTTGTATCGCTTCACAATCAATACATCAGTGGTTATCGCATAGACGTTGGAAACAGCAACTACGATGACAACTGCAACAACTTCTATTTTGAGCGTAATGGGTATCGTACTTGCGCTTGGCGTAGACTTTACAACAATTAAGTTGAATGTAGTTTAAAAATAAAAACCCCAGCTTTGGCTGGGGTTTTTTTAATCTTTATTAGCTAAAGCTAACGACTTTACGTTCTTTACGTGGACGACGTTCTTGACGTTGACCACGATCACCTCGGTCGTTTCTTTCGCCACGGTCACTGCGAGGACCGCGTTGCTCTGAGCGTGGCGCTCTGAAGTTACGCTTTTCACCACCTTCGCGGTTTGTATCCGCAGGGTGTGTGCTCTTTGTTAACTTCATAGGACGTTGGCAGATAACTACATTTTGGAAATGAGCTAATACATCTGCTGGCATATCCTGTGGCAACTGCACTGTACTGTGCTCATCAAACAAACGGATGTCGCCGATGAACTTGCTAGAAATATCTGCTTCGTTCGCGATTGCACCAACGATGTTCTTAACTTGAACACCGTGATCACGACCTACTTCAATACGGTAAGTATCCATAGGCGTGTCCGATTGGCTGTTGCGTCCACGACGCTCGCCACGTTCACTGCGCTCGCCACGCTCACGACGGTCGCCACGTTCACGACGATCACCACGTTCGTTGCGCTCACCACGAGCACCATCTCTAGCGCCATCACGTGAACGTTCACGCTTAATCGCAATTTCTTCTACTTTTAACGGCGAAGATTGCTGTGCTAAACCAAGTAACGTGCCAGCTAGTGTTGCAACATCGATTTCCAATTTCTCAGCAAGTTCAGTTGCTACCGTATTGAAAAACTCGATGTCTTTATGTTCAAGCATCGTAGCAAGTTTAGTTTGAAGAACGTGCTTACGTTTTTCTTCAACCAATTTTGCGCCAGGTAGTTCAACCTTAGCGATCTCAGATTTAGTATGACGTACGATGTTCTTAAGAAGGTAACGCTCAGAGTTCTTAACGAACAAAATAGCTTTACCAGAACGACCCGCACGGCCTGTACGACCAATACGGTGTACATAAGCTTCACAGTCTTGTGGAATATCATAGTTGATAACTAGGCTTAGACGCTCTACGTCAAGACCACGTGCTGCAACGTCCGTCGCAATCACGATATCAACTAAACCGCTTTTCAAACGCTCAATTGTACGCTCACGTGCTTGTTGGTTCATGTCACCATTTAGTGGTGCAGCATTGAATCCTTCGTGCTCAAGTAGTTCAGCAAGTTGAACGGTATCGTTACGTGTACGTACGAACACAATCGCGCCATCGTATTCTTCCGCTTCTAAGAAACGAACGATCGCTTTGTTCTTGTGTACATCCGCGTGCCAATACACTTGTTCAACAGTTGATACCGTTGAGTTGCGTGGAGAAATACGAATTTGCTCCGCGTTATCTAAGTATTTTGAACAGATCGATTGGATCTGTTTTGGCATAGTCGCCGAGAATAAGCATGTTTGCTTTTCTTCAGGCGTCTTTTCCATGATGTTTTCAACATCTTCAATAAAGCCCATACGAAGCATTTCGTCTGCTTCGTCTAATACCAATGCTTTCAAGTCTGACAAATCAATGGTTTTACGGTTGATGTGGTCAATTAAACGACCAGGTGTTGCTACGATAATTTGTGCACCACGACGTAGAGCACTTAATTGGATACCGTAGCTTTGGCCACCATACAACGCCAAAACTTCTACACCTTTGGTGTATTTCGCATAAGCTTCAAACGCTTCTGCTACTTGGATTGCCAACTCGCGAGTTGGCGTTAAAACTAAAATTTGTGGTTGCTTGACGGATGCGTCGATATTATTTAACAACGGCAATGCAAATGCTGCTGTTTTCCCCGTACCCGTCTGCGCTAGTCCCAGCACGTCCTTTCTTTCTAGCAATAACGGAATACATTGAGCTTGGATTTCAGATGGCGTCTTATATCCTAACTCTTCAACTGCTCTCAAAATTGCAGGAGAAAGATTCAAAGATTCAAACGTAACTGGTTCTGACATTAATGCGCCTCAACGATTTTAAAGAGGCGCGCATTGTACAGGAATGAAACAGCAAAAGCTTGTATAAAATAGGATTATTTTATATGTGGTTGTTATTGGTTAAAATTTAATCAGTTTGACTTTTTCAAAACCGACAAAATTATTGATAAAGCCCTAAATTCGTCTTTGCATAAGCTTCAAAGTCGGTAAAACCACCGATGTGGTCTTGGTCCACAAAAATTTGAGGAACAGTAGGGCAAGGTTTACCAGCTGACTTTTCTAAATCGGCTTTACTGACGCCTTCGGCGATGATGTCTACGTATCGATAATTGAAATCATCACGTTCATTCTTTAAACGCTCAGCTAACTCTTTTGCTCTCACGCAGTACGGGCAGCCTTCACGGCCAAAAATTACGGTAAACATGTTCTCTCCAGTTGGTTTTCAATCACTGGACACAGTGTAGCGTAATTCTTTGTCAGTAAAAGCGAATTAAAACGATAGTCTTAATTCAAAAAAGCGATTAGTTCCGATATACCGTTTTGATCAGGTGATAGCCAAATTGGGTTTTCACGGGACCATGTACTTCAAATAACGGCTTGTTAAACACGACATCATCAAATGGTTTAACCATCTCACCTTGGTTAAATTCACCTAAGTCACCACCACGTCTTTTCGACGGGCATGTAGAATGTTGCTTTGCGAGCTTATTGAAGTCAGCACCTTTCGCTAATTTCTCTTTTAATTCTAGGCAAAGTTTTTCACTTTTGACGAGGATGTGGTAGGCACAAGCTCTTGGCATGGTGTAATTCCAAATAACAGAAGAAAGTAGTCTCGGATTTTACCAGATTCTGGTTTTTCGTTGAATCTCAGTATTACCCGTGATGAGCAGAAGTAACTCATGAACGTATTTGAAATGACGTAAACACCATCATGATTGAGATATAGGGGCTCTAGTCCATTACTCCGACCATAGCCTCGAAGCGATTACAAAAAGGGAGAGCGAGTCTCCCTTAAGGGTTGCTCATACTAAAATTTGAAGCTGTAACCAATGGACGGTCGCATAGCGAAATCATCTTCCTCTTCTTTGATGATGAGGTCATTGGTCGAATGGACTTTGTCGTAGTCTAAATCGATGTAAACAATGTTTTCTTGTCCATAGGCATTCATTAACTCAAAAACAAGTTTACCATCAAGACCAAACCAATCTGTCTTGCGCTCAGCTCTGATATCTAAACGGTGTGACAAATCGTGGCGTTTTGAAAAGGGTTCACCGTATACCGGAAGAAAGTGTCCAGAAAAGTCAGGGTTTTCTCGAACGGCAACGATAGGGGTGTAAGCTTGTCCACTTCGAGCCGTAAAGTTAAAACCAATATTCCAAATTTCATTTATGTCATACTGCACAACTGCATTGATCACCAAAGGCGTATCAGCAAAGTAATCTCGGGTTATGTTGGTTGGTAATTCCGTACGCTCACTCTTTGATGCGCTTATTGCGAGCCAACCGTACCAGTTCTCGGTTTTGTTCTTGTTGATGAGTAGGTCAACACCGTAGGCTTTTCCTTCTACATCGTTACTGTAAAGCGCTGAGTTTGATGTTGAACTTGCGTCCAGTGCATACGGCAAGTCTTTCATGGTTTTGTAGTAGGTTTCTAAAGACCATGACCATTCGTTTGCTAATTGTTGTTTATAGCCAAGCGTTAAGTGCTGTGCTTGTTGTGATTTAAGTTCTGGGTTACCAACTTCTGGCAGTAAATAGTTGATGTCTTGCTCACGATTGTAAGCACCCACTTTTACACTAATGGTTTGTGTTGGGGATAAAAAGTAATCTACAGCGACTCTGGGTGCAACGAAGTTTTCCTTTGAGTACTGGTAGCGAGTAAACTGAACGCCGACATCCGTTTGCCATCTGTCATTTGGGTTCCACACGTGCGCGACACTACCACGTATGATGTCGTGAGAGGCCTCTTGAGTACCATTAATACGTTCGCGTTTATTGATATCACAATCAGGATCTTGTTCAGTACAGACGTATAAAAACGTATCGTAATTAAACGTTGTTTGGTTATCTTCGTAAGCGGCATCAGCAACTAAGCGATGTTCGCTAGTAAATCGATAGTTTACGCGAGTTTTAAGTGTGTTTTTCCTGAATTTGGCTTGTTCGAAATAGCCATCAGTTAAGGTGGCTCGTTTACCATAGGCCAGTTTTTCGTCACTAGAAAGCGTACCTAAACCAGTTTTTACGTATAACTTTTTGCTGAAATATTCCCACAATACAGACTGGCTGTTGAACTTACGAATGAATCGAGCATCTCCCTGAAACTCAGGCGTTTTTTGAGCAAGATCTGCTCGTTCGTTAAAGCCCGCGGCGGCAGAGTCTTCCGCTCCTGTGACGCTAAAAGACAAGACATTATGGTCATTCGCATCCCACACCCATTTCCCCTGATAATCATAATCATCAGGCGCTTCATTCACGATTACACCGGTTTTTTCACCATCATCATCTTCAAGTTCTTCGCCTTCTTTAAAGAATATCGGCAGCATACTTTTACGATAAGAGAAATAGAAAGCACTGTTTTCAGTGGCTTGACCTTCGACAAATGCCCCTGCATTTAACATACTTAAATCGACGGTGGTGGTGATTGGTTGATATTTAGGATTTCGGAGTGAAACGTCAAACACGGCGCCCGTTACGTTGCCATAAGATGCACCATAGCCAGCAGAATAAAGTTGGAAATCCTGCACCAAATTTTTGTTAAAAATTGAACTACCAAAGTCGTGGAAAATATAGCCAGCCGGCATAAAGTCCACTTCGAAAATATTGTCATCTGGAGAGGAACCTCGCACCGCAGGTGCTCCCATCGCACCGCCTGCTGCGACTACACCAGGAAGCGCAAATGCGGCGCTTAATGGGTCGCCCATTGCACCTGGCATATCCATCAGTTTTTGCGCATCTTCGGTGATTTCACTCGTTATGCTACTGCGTTTGTAAATGACTTCAACGCGTTCCATGCTTTTTTGAGAAGCGCGTGATTGATCATCTTCTTCGGCTGCAACAATTGAAGTGAAGCATGTACAGGCAAGTACAATTGCTTGTGTAATGGGAGAGAAAGACGTTTTCATGATTTTTCCTTGAACCAATGCTGAATGACCTTATTTTATGCAAGGAAACACGTTTAAATATTTGATAAAGATGTGTTTAAGTGTGCGAATTTATTACAAATTCTCACATTATTGGAGTCTATTTCGAATACGCAGGCCGACTTCACTACTGTAACCGACGCTTTTTGCAGTGATTTTTAGCCGTTCGTTGATAACATAGTAAGATGGAAACGCGGTCACTCGATAATCATTGGCCGTTGTTTCTGTGCCGAGAAGTATTGGCATGGTCAGTGATAATGAGTTGGCAAACGCATTGACTTCGTCTTGGTTGTCGTAATTCAGAGCAATAGCAATGGCGTTAATCTCGCCTTGTACATAAAGCTTTTCCAGATTGGGCATGCTATAGCGACAAATGTGGCACCAAGGTGCAAAGAAATAGACGATCGTTTGTTTTCCTTGCAGTGCTTTTAGAGTGATTCGAGCAGCAGGGTTTTGAAGTGTCGATAAATTGAAATAAGGCGCAGGCGACTCGTTGGTGTTCAACATGTTTCTGCTTTGCCACCAGGATAGCCCGAGGAAAACCAGAATAATAAGAAAATACTGTAGAACGGACTTCATCATGTTTATCAATAAAAAAACGCCAATTGCTTATCGCAAATGGCGTTTGTAATTGCAAGTGGAATCGATTGGTTAACTCTTCGCATCCCCAAGGTATCGTTTCGCTTTGTTTGCTTTAATACCTTGTAAATCAACAAGTACAAGGCCATCAATACAGTTATTAAACTCTGGATCGATACTAAAACTCAAAAAACTCACGCCGTTGGGTTCACACAATTCGGTGTACTGTTTGAAAAGAGTCGGAACCTGAGCGCCCATATTACCTAAGATATATTTCAATTCTGCGAAATCTTCTTTCATGTCATCGCCTGCAAAAACTTGCTGGCAATATTCTAACTGTAATGGAGTAAGTTTGAATTCATGATTTGGCTTAGCTAACGCATTTTGATTGCCATAATAGTGTTGGTAATAGTGTACAAGTAGTGCTTTGGCGTCTTCGGGAAGCGCATTAGACAAACTTACGGCACCAAACAGATAACGATGTTCAGGGTAGCGCTTTATAAATGCACCAATACCATACCAAAGATAGTCTAAGCTTTTTCTGCCCCAATACTTAGGCTGAACGAAACTACGACCGAGTTCTAGTCCTTCTTTAAAATAGGGTGCCATATGGTCTGAGTATTGAAAGAGTGTGTCGGTGTATAACCCTTCTTTACCATAGAGTTCGAGCACTTTCGAGCTGCTGGCAAAACGATAGGCGCCAACAAGTTCAAGTTGGTTCGCATCCCATAATAAGAGATGTATGTAGTGCATATCATACTTATCAGTATCTCGGCGTTTCCCACTGCCTTCACCAACCGCCCGAAATGCAACTTCGCGTAGGCGGCCCAATTCGCGGAAAATAGTAGAACTACCTTGATAGTTGTATAAATAAATGTGCATGCCATCTTGTGTTTCGCCAATACGCTCACACGCTTCAATCGCTTTTTTAAGCTCTTTGCGACATTCAGGCTGAGCGATTGGCGATTGTGTTTTAAGCGGCAGACTTTTTTTCGACCCTAAACGGTACAACTGTTTGCGGATGAGATTCACAATCTCTTTGTCATCTACGCCGCCGACTTGATAAGACTCTGGAGGAATACATGCGCCAATTTCAAATTCTAGCGATTTTTGGCGTTGCTTGAACATCTCTTTAACGAGCAACAGACTGGCGAGCGGTTTGTAAATCATGGATGTGCCGTAAAACAACGGACTGTTTTTGGCTTTAACTAAGATGGGTAAGATAGGACAGTTGGCCTTTTTAGCCATACGTAAAAAACCAGAATTCCATTTGCAATCTTTAACACCAGTTGGACTTAAGCGAGACACTTCACCCGCTGGGAATATCAATAGGGCACCATCATTTTTTAGATGGTTGTGAATGTTTGCGAGTTCTTGCTTTTTACTTGAACCAGATAAGTTATCAACGGGAAGCAGTAATGAATGCATCGGGGTTAAAGACATCAGCATTCGATTGGCGACCACTTTGATATCGGGTCTCACTTTGGCAATCATACTAACCAGCGCGAGCGCATCAAGCGAACCGATAGGGTGGTTTGCAATGATAACGACTTTTCCTTCACTTGGAATGTGTTCGACTTGTTTGGGCTTGAATCGAGCGTCGAAATTTAACTCTTCCAAAACTTGTTCAACGAACTCAAGCCCTTGAAGATGCGGGTAAGTATCCGCAAATGCGACAAATTCTTGTTCGTGAAGTAGATATCCGAGGCCTTTTTTTACGAGTCCTTTTATTTTGGGAGAGTTTTCAAGTTGTGGTAAATTGGTTTCGATAACCTTATCGACGCTAAGCATACGGACCTCAAACATCGTAGAGAGAATGCTGCAAGCCTAAAAAGAACACATGACAAGCATGTTGCAAAAGTGTGGCATTTTTTTGTCGGTTGTAGCGGTGCTGGCGCTAAATTTCTTAGGAAACGACTATGTCATTGTTAGTTTGTGTACCAAATCGCGATAATTCAAAGCTGATTGATAAACTCCAACAACGCTTGCCAGATACCGATATTCAAATTTGGCCTGACATTACTTCCTTTGAAACAATAGAAGTAGTCTTGGCTTGGAATGCGCCTTCAAGTCTTTGGACTCAATTACCAAACCTGAAACTTGTTCAGTCTTACGGTGCTGGCGTAGACAGCATCGATTTTGACTCTTTGCCTGAGGGGGTGCAGGTTGCTCGCATCGTTGACACCAGTCTCGCGACTGATATGGCTGAATATGTTTTAACTCATGTGCTCGCGCATAAATTGCGCCTTACCCAGTACATTCGTCAGCAAAAAGAGCAAATATGGAAACCAAACCGCGCATTCTCCCACAACAAGGTTGGCATTCTCGGTTTTGGGCAGTTAGGGCAAGCCGCGGCTGATAGGCTGTTACAAAATGGCTTTGAAGTGAGCGCGTGGTCTGCACGCGAGAAACACCACGATAGGGTGCATTGTGTTCATGGTCAGGAAGGCCTGTGGCAGCTCGTTGAGGCAGTCGATTATGTCGTGTGTTTACTGCCATTAACGAAAGAGACAACGGGAATGCTAAACCGAGATTTTTTTAAGAAAATGCCAGAGCATGCCGTGCTGATTAATGTTGCGCGCGGTAAACATCTTGTCGAGCAAGATTTAGTGGATGCTTTGAATGCGGGGGAGCTTCGAGCAGCAACATTGGATGTGTTTACGGTTGAACCTCTTCCGGCAAACCATGTATTTTGGTCTCATGAGAAAATAACGATCACACCACATGCGGCTGCTTTGACTTGTCTCAAGACGGCTATCCATCAAATCGCTGAGAATGTATTGAATGTGGCGTCGAATAAAGAAATTCAACATTTAGTCGATAAAAGAAAAGGTTATTAGTCAGCGATATTGATTCGAAAATATCGTTGTCTATTAGAAAACAATCGGTTTTATTGAGATTACGCTTAAACTCATACTTAATTAGGTCAATTACTGTATAAAAAAACATATTGATGATTTTGTAACCATTAAGTAACGTAAGCGTGATAATAAAAATAAAATAAAGGTGCAAGCGATGAGAAACAACCAAGGTGGGGTTAAGTTCGGTTTTGTTCTGCTGTCTGTTTTAGTCCTCGGTGTCTCGGCTTGGTTTACCCAAGCACAGGCAAGTGAACGTCCAGCAAGTACCTCACACGTTAAGTTGAATCATCAAAAAAGCCACAATTAATTGTGGCTTTTCAATTTAATACTATTAAGCAAATAATAACGTTATGTAAGCTGTTGCCCCTGATGTCTTTTTCATTGAGATCATCGTTTTGCGTGAAGTTCTCTGTTTTCCGCTTTTTTCTCATCACTTTTTTTCAGTAAAACATACGTAGAGCCAGTGCCACCATGGCAGGCCATCGCACTATGAAATGCGAGCACTTCAGGCATTTCCTGAAGCCATTTATTCACGTAGCTTTTTAACACCGCTGGAAATGGTTTACTGTTGATCCCTTTTCCATGCCTCACGAGGAGAACACGAATATTACGCTGGTGGCAGTCGCGGATAAACTCGAAAAGGGTTTGCCTAGCTTCTCTGAAGGGTTTGCCGTGCAAGTCCAACGTCGCATCAATTTGATACTTTGCTAATCGCAAATTTTTATAAACGCCATCTTGAACCCCTGATTTTTTGAAGGCCAAAACGTCATGAGGGTCGAGAAAATCAACGTATTCAGTAGATAAATAATTAGGATCGAATTCTAACTCTTTTTCCGCTGCTTCACGTCGTAGCAACTGTGATAGGGTTGGGTCGTGTTTTGCTTGTTTTAAGGCGACGTTGTTGTCCTTTGCCAAGGGAACGACATCGCCCATCGAAGCTAAAAAAGTTCTGAATCGGTCATCGCCATACAATCGCTCCAGAGAAAAGCTCAGATGCGTTGATTTTAGCGAACAACCGACAGGATGCAATCTTTAAGCGTGCTTACCAAGGCTAAGTGGGCTATAAGTGAACACTTTAAATAAATAAAACGTATTTATTAAGATAAGGCTCAAATTAGACACGACACTGGTATTCATTAAGTCAAAAGCAAAAGACAAAAATAGCATACTACATGCTGCGGTCGCAGCAATGCGCAGCAAGCGTACTTGGGTGATGAAAAAGGCACCTAAGCCAAGTACTAATAGAATTACATTTACAAGCCAGTGAAGTTCGTTGAGCATTTTCTCGTTTAATCATGGTGGTCAGGAAGGTGGCCATTATGGTGATCCTTTAACCACCTTTCAAACGAGTATTTTTCTCTATTTCGGATTAGTTATTTTAATTCGAAATCAATTTCATCATCGCGGCGAAAAAGCCTTTTTTTGCTACAATTTGATAACGCTGACAACTGTCAGGATTGTTCTCTTCAACACATAAATACAGTGTGTTGCGATCAAGCGCTGGCCTTGGGTGTAAGTTTGAGTCGAACAAGACCGGATTCAAGCCGGGTAATCCAGGCCAGTAAACACTTTCTGCCACCATACCCAACTTTTCGTAAGTAATCAGTTGTGGCTTTGGAAACAAGATTGCGATTATGAGCAAGACGGCTGCGCTTCCCCAGCGTTTGGTATTAAATTTCTTCGGTTGTTCAGCTTGTTGTGCCAATTGCTGTTGACGTAAAAGCTGTTGTTGGCGCTGTAATTGCTGAGGTGACGGCTTTTTGCTCGCTGGACGCTTTATTTGCTTTTTTGCCGACGTTGCACCAAGCAGTGCTTGTTTTTTTTGTTGTTGATTTGCCATGAGAAGCTTGTCGCCTTTTGTTGCAGGACTCTATAATAGTTCTATGCTATTAATATAGCGTATTTTGCTATGTCAGCCTATGGGAAAGGAATATGGAATCACAAATCTCAATTTTAATTGTTGATGATGTAGGGACAGTGCGCAGTTTTTTACACCAAACGCTAACTCACTTGGGAATTGATAATGTTAGAGAGGCATCTACGGCGACTCAATGTGTAAAGGCGTGCGAAGAAAGGCATTTTGATATAGTGTTTCTTGATATCGAGTTACCTGATGGTGACGGTAAAGATCTGATTGCGCGACTGAGCGAAATAATTCCAGATGTGAATGTCGTGATGGTGTCAGCTCATTCAACGGTAGAAAATGTGAAAGATGCAATTGAACGCGGCGCGAAAGGATTTGTCGTAAAACCATTTTCACCTAAGAAAATAGCGGCAATGTTAAAGAAGTTTTATCCAGAGCTTGAATTAGCTTAATGGCTTGATGTGATTTCGTCTCAGCAAAATGGCTGGACTTTAGAAAGCAAAAAACCGGCAAAGCCGGTTTTTTTAGTCTTGCAAAAACAAATTATAGTGCTTTGATTTTAGCAACTAGACGGCTCTTGTGACGAGCAGCTTTGTTTTTGTGAATTAGACCTTTTGACGCGTAACGGTCAAGGATTGGCGTAGCTACAGCTAGTGCTTGAGTTGCAGCTTCTTTATCGCCAGCTTGGATAGCAGCGATTACTTTCTTAGTGAAAGTACGCATCATTGAACGACGGCTTGCGTTGTGCTTGCGGCTTTTTTCGCTAGTTACAGCGCGTTTTTTTGCAGACTTGATGTTAGCCAAGGTATGCTCCTAACAATCTTAAAATAAGCTTAATTTAAAGGCCGAGGACTATGCCTGTTTTCACCATGAAAGTCAACGTTAATTTCACTTCCACGCGCCTTTTACTACTTCATTAATTGGCCTGTAGTACACTTGCTCGTTGACCAATTTGGCAATGAAGTGTGGGTCACTCAGGCAATTGAACTGCTTGATTTCACCATCACCTGGCCGTTTAAGCAGTTATTGGCGCGCATTGTAACAAAGCTGAAGTATGCCGCATAGTCTAAATTCTAATAATGTTGTGGTTTTTAATCTCTGCCGTTGTAAAGCTGTGGCATAATGCGTCGGTTAAGGTGTTTTGGGAAGAGTAGTTGTGGCCAAAGGCTTATTTCGTTCTGGGATGATTGTAAGCGCGATGACGATGATATCGCGTGTGATGGGGCTAGTACGCGACTCTGTGGTTGCGAATATTTTAGGGGCTGGGGCGGCAGCGGACGTCTTTCTATTCGCCAACCGAATTCCTAATTTTTTACGCCGTTTATTTGCCGAAGGGGCGTTTGCACAAGCATTTGTGCCAGTACTGGCGGAAATAAAAGAACAACATGGTGATGACAAAGTTCGTCTCTTCGTTGCTCAAGCAGCGGGAACATTGGGCACAATTTTGATGCTGGTTACGCTGCTCGGTGTTATTGGTTCCCCCATAGTTGCTGCACTATTTGGAACAGGGTGGTTTATTGATTGGTGGCAAGGCGGGGAAGATGCTTATCGGTTTGAATTAGCCTCGAGTCTATTGAAACTCACGTTTCCCTATCTTTTTTTCATTAGTTTAGTTGCACTAAGTGGTGCGGTGCTGAATGTTTACAATCGCTTCGCCGCTGCTGCATTTACGCCTGTGCTGTTAAATATCTCAATCATATTGTGTGCAATTTATTTGCACGATAAGTTTGAAGTGAGTGCCTATGCGCTTGCATTAGGGGTGTTTATTGGCGGAGTGGTTCAATTTTTGTTCCAATTACCGTTTTTGGCGAAGCTGGGCATGCTAAAAATGCCAACCTTTGCATGGCGCTCACCTGAAATCACAAAAGTCCGTAAGTTGATGATCCCAGCGCTGTTTGGAGTATCTATTAGTCAAATCAACTTGCTTTTAGATACCGTCATAGCGTCTTTATTGGAAAAGGGCTCTATTGCTTGGCTCTATTATTCCGATAGATTGATTGAATTTCCACTTGGGTTATTTGGTATCGGTATTGCGACCGTTATTTTACCCGCTCTATCAAAATTGCACGCCAATGCGAAACTTGAGGATTTCCAACACACATTGGACTGGGGGGTTCGCTTTGTTTTATTGCTTGGCTTTCCGGCGATGTTAGGGTTGTCGGTTATTAGCCCTCTCATTATTACTGTGCTTTTCGATCATGGAGCGTTTAGCGCCACTGACGTCGACAACGTTCGAGCTGTATCACTCGGCGTGATGGCCTATTCGGCAGGTTTGGTCAGTTTTATGCTCATAAAAGTCCTGGCGCCTGGTTTTTATTCACGTCAGGACACCAAAACCCCAGTTAAAATCGGCATCAAGATGTTAGTGTTGAATATGGCGTTCAATTTAATGCTTGCCCCATTCATTGGTTATTTGGGCTTGGCTTTAGCAACATCGCTATCAGCCACGTGCAATGCTTGGTTATTGTATCGCCATCTGAAAAAACAAAACGTCTACACATTGTCTAATTTTAGTGTGTGGTTCACGGCAAAGTGCGTGGTCGCAAGTGTTGTGATGGCGTTTGTAGTCTTGCAAGTATCACAGGCCTTTTCTTGGCAAACTTGGGCATTGGCCGAGCAAGTTGGGTTTCTGTGTGGCGTGCTAATGGTGGCTGGCGTTGTTTACTTTAGTATTCTCTTTATATTAGGCATTCGACTTAAAACCATCAAAGACGTGTCAAATTCTACCCTGTAGTGTGTGTGCAAATGGGCATAACTTGGGTATAATCGGGCACTTTAGTGAAATTTTTGAGCGGCCAAGCAGGTTAAAAATGCAGTTAATTCGAGGTATCCACAATATTCGTCCTTGCCACTTTGGTTGCGTGCTGACGATTGGAAACTTTGATGGTGTGCATTTGGGGCATGCGGCGGTGATCAACGGTCTCATGCAAGATGCAAAAAGGTTGGGGTTACCGAGCACAGTGATGTTGTTTGAACCTCAGCCTCAAGAGTTTTTTGCAAAAGACAAAGCGCCTGCGCGGTTGACGCGTTTAAGAGACAAATTGAAATTACTCGCGGAGTTAGGCGTAGAACGCGTCATCTGTGTTAGTTTTAATCACCGATTCGCCAATATGGCGGCAGATCAATTTGTTCAAGATATCCTTGTAAACAAGTTGGGTGTCAAAGCGTTAACGGTAGGCGATGATTTCCGTTTTGGACATAAGCGTGTAGGTGATTTCGATATGCTGCATTCGCTTGGTGAACAAAGTGGAATGGCCGTTAAAAGCACAGCTAGTTTCAAGAATTTAAATGCTCGGGTTAGTAGCACCCTAATACGCGAAGCGCTTGCAAAAGGGGAGATAGGTGTTGCCAATGGCATGCTAGGTCACCCATATGCGATTGCTGGACGTGTCATACATGGCTGGAAGAAAGGGCGCGAGCTTGGTTTTCGAACTGCCAATGTTGCACTGAAACGTGAAGTTAGTCCCGTGCATGGCGTGTTTGCCGTTCAGGTATCTTTAAACGGTAAACAGTTTAAAGGGGTTGCCAATGTTGGCACCAAGCCTACATTGAATGGCACAAAAGCGTTGTTAGAAGTCCATCTTTTTGACTTCCAACAAGAGATCTACGGTCAGTTTATTCATGTGGAGCTTCTTCATAAGCTTCGCAACGAGAAAAAGTTTGAAACCTTAGCACACCTCGTCACACAAATTCATCAAGATGTGGCAGATGCACAGCAATGGTTTAGTGTTAATTAATCAGTAGCCGATACGGAAAGTAGGATAAATGAGCGACTACAAACATACTTTAAATTTGCCGGAAACAGAGTTTCCGATGCGTGGCAATTTGGCGCAACGCGAACCAAAAATGCTTAAAGCTTGGTACGAACAAGATTTATACGGTCAAATCCGTAACGCAAAGAAAGGTAAAACGCCGTTTATTCTTCATGACGGCCCGCCATACGCAAATGGTGATATTCACCTTGGGCACTCAGTAAACAAAATCCTTAAAGACATTATTGTTAAATCGAAGACATTATCTGATTTCGATGCGCCATACGTTCCTGGCTGGGACTGTCACGGCCTACCAATTGAGCTACAAGTTGAGAAAAAAATCGGTAAACCAGGCGTAAAAGTTACTGCTGCTGAATTTCGTGAAGAATGCCGTAAGTACGCTGCGAAACAAGTAGCAGGTCAAAAAGCCGACTTTAAACGTTTAGGCGTTTTTGGTGATTGGGACAATCCATATTTAACGATGAACTTTGATTTTGAAGCTAATGCAATTCGTGTACTTGGCCGCATTATTAAAAATGGTCATCTACACAAAGGTGCAAAACCTGTTCACTGGTGTACAGATTGTGGCTCAGCCCTTGCCGAAGCGGAAGTGGAATATCAAGACAAGCAATCACCAGCGATTGACGTACGTTTTAGCTTTATTGATGAAGCAGCTGTTGTCGCCGCGTTTGATACCAAAGACGGTCACAACGGCAAAGGTCTTGTAAGCACAGTTATTTGGACGACAACACCATGGACACTTCCTGCAAACCGCGCAGTTGCAGTAAACGCGAATCTTGAATACGCATTAGTTCAAGTTGAAGACGAAGGCCAAGAGCAACGTCTAGTACTCGGCTCTGAGCTAGTTAAAGACGCGATGGACCGTTTTGGTTTTGCGCATTACCACGTTCTTGGTTACGTAAAAGGTGCAGCGCTTGAGAATTTACGAGTAGCGCATCCATTTTATGAATTTGACGTGCCAGTGATCCTAGGCGATCACGTTACAACTGATTCGGGTACGGGTATTGTGCACACAGCACCAGGTCACGGTCAGGAAGACTTTGCAGCGGGCTTAGGTTACGGTCTTGAAGTAGCAAATCCAGTTGGCGCAAATGGTGTGTATCTACCAGATACGCCGATTTTTGCAGGCCAGCACGTTTTCAAAGCAAACGATAACGTAATTGAATTACTTAAAGAGAAAGGTGCTTTGTTACGTCATAAAGCCCTTAACCACAGTTATCCACACTGTTGGAGACATAAAACGCCTATTATTTTCCGTGCGACGCCACAATGGTTTGTCAGTATGGATCAGGCCGGTCTTCGTCAGCAGTCGCTTGCCGAAATCAAGAAAACTCAATGGCTTCCAGAATGGGGCGAGAGCCGTATTGCGAACATGGTTGAAGGTCGTCCTGATTGGTGTATTTCACGCCAACGTACATGGGGTGTGCCAATTGCTTTGTTCGTTCATAAAGATACCGGTGCATTGCACCCGAATACAGAAGCACTAATTGAAGACGTCGCAAAGCGCGTAGAACAAGCGGGTATTCAAGCTTGGTACGATTTAGACGCTGAAACGTTGATCGGTGATGATGCACAAACGTATGTAAAAGTATTAGACACGTTGGATGTGTGGTTCGACTCGGGTGTGACGCACGCGTGTGTTGTTGATGCGCGTCCAGACCTAACGGGTCCTGCTGATCTTTATCTAGAAGGTTCTGATCAACACCGTGGCTGGTTTATGTCTTCAATGATGACGTCTGTTGCAATCAATGGTCATGCGCCATACAAACAGGTGTTAACGCACGGTTTCACGGTTGATGAAAATGGCCGTAAAATGTCGAAATCATTAGGTAACGTGATTTCGCCACAAGACGTGATGAATAAAATGGGCGCAGACATTCTGCGTTTATGGGTTGCTTCAACGGATTACACTGCTGAAATGACCGTGTCGGATGAGATTTTCAAACGCTCTGCAGATCGCTACCGTCGTATTCGTAATACAGGTCGTTATTTGTTAGCGAACCTAAATGGCTTTAATCCTGAAACGGACATGGTTGCAGTAGACGAACTGGTTGAGTTGGATCGTTGGATTTTAGCGCGTGCAGCGGATCTTCAAGCAGAATTGATTAAGTCTTATGACAGTTACAAGACTTTAGAAGTAACTCAAAAACTAATGAACTTCTGTACTGGTGAGTTGGGCTCATTCTACCTAGATGTTATCAAAGACAGACAATATACCGCGAAGAGTGACAGCCATGCCCGTCGTTCTTGCCAAACTGCGCTGTTCCATATCGCAGAAGCAATGACACGTTGGATGGCACCAATCATGAGCTTCACTGCTCAGGAAATTTGGGAATTGTTACCGGGTAAACGCAGCCCGTTCGTGTTCACAGAAACCTGGTATGACGTAATAAACTCGGTATCTGAAGGTTCACTCAATAACGACTTCTGGCAAACAGTGTTACACGTTCGTGATGAAGTAAACCGTGTACTTGAGAATGAGCGTAAAGAAGAACGTATCGGCTCTGCACTGCAAGCGGAAGTCATCTTGTACACAGGCGGTGAGCTTGCTGAGCAGTTAGCTTCGCTAGGTGATGAGTTGCGCTTTGTGTTACTAACATCGAAAGCTTCTGTAGAAGTGGTACAAAGCAAGCCAGACCATGCCGTGGACTCTGAAATCGACGGTTTGTTTATTGCGGTTGCTGCAACGGATGCGCAGAAATGTGAGCGTTGCTGGCACTACTGCGATGATGTTGGTGCACACGCAGGTCATGAAACAATCTGTGGACGTTGTGTTAGCAACGTAGATGGAGACGGCGAAGTCCGCCAATTCGCTTAGGAGTAGCTGGTGAGCGATACACCATTGAAAAAAGCGGCTTAATTTGGTTATGGTTTAGTCTGCTGCTACTTGCAGCAGACGTGCTGACTAAATACGTCGTAATGAACACAATGCAATTGGGAGAATCAATCGAGATTCTTCCGGTGTTTAATTTTACCTATATGCATAACTATGGAGCGGCCTTTAGCTTTTTAAGCGAAGCAGGTGGTTGGCAACGATGGTTCTTAAGCATTATCGCCGTGACGGTGAGTGTGTTGCTAACCTATTGGCTTAAAAAGTTACGTGCAGACCAATGGCAGCTATGCGCTGCGTATGCCATGGTATTAGGTGGCGCAATTGGTAACTTATTAGACCGTTTAATTCACGGTTATGTTGTCGATTTTATCCACTTTTATTATCAACAATGGCACTACCCAGCATTCAATATTGCTGACATCGCTATCGTTTGTGGTGCAGGGTTGTTAATTCTTGATGCTTTTCGAAGCAACAACGATAAGCAGGAGACTAATGCATGAGTGAGCAAGTGATCGGCGCAAACTCGGAAGTTGTATTTCATTTCTCAGTTAAACTATCGGACGGTTCGGCCGCGGATTCTACCAAAGTCCACGATAAGCCTGCTAAGTTGGTTATGGGTGACGGTAGCTTAACCGCAAACTTTGAAAAGTGTTTACTTGGTTTGAAACAAGGTGACAATAAGTCATTCGAACTTCAGCCTCAAGACGCGTTTGGTATGCCAAACCCAGATAATATTTACTACGTTGATCGCAGTAAATTTAGCGTTGAAGTTGAGCCGAAAGTAGGAGCCATCATTGCTTTTACTCAGCCTGATGGCACGGACTTACCGGGGATTGTTCGTGATGTTGCTGGTGACTCTGTAACGGTTGACTTTAACCACCCGCTTGCAGGCCAAGTCGTGACGTTTGAAGTCGACATTTTAGAGGTCAAAAACTAATGGATATTTTGTTGGCCAACCCTCGTGGTTTTTGCGCTGGCGTCGATCGTGCAATCAGCATCGTAGAACGTGCATTAGATTTGTTTGAAAAACCAATCTACGTAAGACATGAAGTGGTTCATAACAAATACGTTGTTGAAGGCCTGCGTAATCGTGGAGCGGTTTTCGTCGAAGAGCTACACCAAGTGCCAGATGATAGTATCGTTATCTTCAGTGCGCACGGAGTGTCTCAGGCAGTAAGAAGTGAAGCGAAACGACGTGAACTCAAAGTGTTCGATGCAACTTGTCCGCTAGTCACAAAAGTCCATATGGAAGTGACGCGAGCCAGTCGTAAAGGGACGGAATGCGTACTTATCGGTCACCACGGTCATCCTGAGGTGGAAGGCACAATGGGACAATATGACAACCCGAAAGGGGGAATATACCTCGTTGAAACGCCAGAGGATGTTGCTAAACTTGAAGTAAAAGACGCTGATAATTTGTTTTATTGCAGTCAAACCACGTTATCGGTAGATGATACTTCAGAAGTGATAGATGCATTGCGTGCTAAATATCCGAACATCCACGGACCGCGTAAAGACGACATTTGTTATGCAACACAAAATCGTCAAGATGCGGTGCGTGATTTAGCTGAAAAAGTAGAACTAATACTAGTTGTAGGTGCTAAAAACAGCTCAAACTCAAACCGTTTACGCGAACTGGCTGAAAAAATGGGCACAAAAGCGCACTTAATTGATGATGCGAGCTGCTTAGAGAGTCAGTGGTTTGATGGTGTTCAGAAAGTGGGTGTTACCGCAGGCGCATCCGCACCAGAAGTGTTGGTACAAAATGTTATCACCCGTTTGAAAGAATTCGGTGGTCAAACTGTATTTGAAAACCCTGGCGAGAAAGAGAACATCGTGTTCGCCGTGCCAGTGGAACTTCGTTAGTATTGTAGGGCAAGAGAAATGCGCTCAGTCACTCAACTTGAGCAACACCTCTTGCCCGCTTTATTCAGCTCTCGAGGTGTGTTAGGCGCAATTATCCTCATCCAGCTCCTCAATTTTATACTCGCATTTTCACCCTTAAACGAAGCAGAACCATGGATAGCCCTTGGGACAGTAACGTTATTTTCTCAATGCGTATTGCTTATTTCGCTGACACTTTTGTATGTTAGTCAACGCGTTGTCATGCGTTTTGGGCTTATACTGCAATGCGTAGCCATCACTATAAGTGTGGTCCTCACAACTGTATCGTTCAGTTTGGGGCTAGTCACGTTCGAGCCAAGTTTAGTCGCACAAGAATCGCCAACATTTGTCTTGAGCGCCGTGTTTGTGAGTATACTTGTTGTCGTTTTGATGCTGCTAGTGCTGTCTTTTTACGCTGAAAACATTCATAAAGTTGAATTGCTTGCCGAAGCAAAATTACAGGCACTACAAGCCAGAATGCATCCCCATTTTCTGTTCAATAGTTTAAATGCTGCAGCTGAACTCACTCATATCAATGCACAAGCGGCTGAAAATATGTTACTCGATTTAGCCAAGTTATCGCGAAATGCGTTAATGGAGCGCAGTCACACCACTTTAGAAGAAGAAATTGAGGTGGCTCTTGCGTTTGTTAATATTGAAAAATGGCGGATTGGTGAGCGCTTGCAGGTAAACTGGGACATCGACACCAAAACCAATTCTGTCATTGTTCCTTGTCTCATTCTCCAACCTCTCATCGAAAATGCGATTAAGCATGGTATTCAAACTTCGTGTGCAGGAGGTTTTATCGATGTGGTGGTGGCATCTAACGATACGTTAGTCACAATCTCGGTGAGTAATCCAAGAGCTAAACAATCGACAAGCAAAAAAGGAAGTGGCATCGCGCTTGATAATCTTCGCGCGAGGCTTGCGTTGTTTTATAACATGAAAGCAAGTTTACAAGTCCGCGAAAATGATAACATATTTAAAGTGGAGCTCACTATACCGAGGTATTATCGACAATGAAGTACGTCGTCGTTGATGATGAGATGTTGGCGCGTGAAAGGCTGAAACGATTGCTTAATGCGTTTAATTGGCAGTGTGTAGGAGAAGCGCAAAATGCTAAACAGGCGTTTGAAGTCATTCAAAGTACTTCTCCCTCGACGGTTTTTTTGGATATCAATATGCCAGAAGAGAGCGGTCTCGAATTGGCAAAAAAACTCAGTTCATCGCAGCCAACGCTGAATCTTGTTTTTGTGACTGCCTACCCAGAACATGCGTTGGATGCGTTTGAGGTCTTCGCTAAAGGTTACTTGCTAAAACCAATTGACCCAAAAAAACTTGAGCAACTTGTTGGACAGTTCCCGTTGGGGCCCTCTCAGCGTCCAGATAAAATCACAGTACAACATGGCAATGTGACAAGTTGGGTCACTATCAGCGGTATCATGGCTGCATTCTCGGAAGATAAATTAACCAAGCTCGTTCATCAAGAAGGTGTGCACTACGTTGATATGCCGTTAAAGCAATTAGTTGCAAAATACAGTGATGTATTTATTCAGATTCATCGCAACACGATAGTGAATCGAGCATTATTAACTGGGATTAAGACTGTCGAGCAATCTCATTTCGCGTGCGTGAAAGGCATCGCTGAACCTTTAGCGATAAGTCGTCGGGCATATCACGAGCTAAAGACTATTCTAGCGCGTTAGTCGCTTGTCATTGCAAAGAGTACGTCGTTCTATTTTTTTATATCTAATAGATAAATAGTAAAATGGAATGCAAATTCGTTCGACAACGACCGTTTATCCGAAGGAAGAACCTTCCATCCGATACTTGTTGGTGTTTAGATTTAGCTAGATTATGGTTACCGTGTCGAAAAGTTTGAGTTTAACTATGAGATCAAATCGCGGATTTACCTTAATTGAAGTGTTGATTGCATTTTTCGTGCTGAGTTTTGGTTTACTCGGTGCCGTAGCGCTTCAAGCAAAAGCCAAACAAGCCAGTTTTGATTCGATGCAACGCGCGGCAGCCGTAGCATTAGCGAACGATATTATGCAGCGTATTCGAGTCAATGATTTCAGCACGTTATCAAACCTCTATAAAGTCACCTTTACTAGTCAGACGGCACTATCTCAATCAAATAGTTGCTTTTCTAATTCTTGCACATCACAGCAAATAGCAAATCTAGATATTGAGCAGTGGAAACTCGCGATCCGCGCTCGAGAGAATACCGGGGCACTTGAAAATACCACCGTTTGTATCACGCCAACAAAGGCGGCGGGAGGTAAAGGCAACCGTTACAATATTGAGGTAGTGGTTAGTTGGGAAGGCCGACAAAAATTAGAAGGAACAGATGCTACAAATGCGATTAGTTGTGGCACCGCGTCCAATAAACGAAGAGTAGTCCAAATGACAAGCTTCCTATTAGTGCGAGTGTAAAACATGAATAAAGTACGGGGCTTTACACTGATCGAATTGATGATCTCTTTGTTCATTGGGGGATTGATTTTAGGGGGGTGATGTTCACTTACCTCAGCATGAAATCCACCACTCGAGACACGATGGCGATAGGTGAGCTGCAAGAAACTGGGCGTCTGGCAATGACGATAATGCAGCGAGACATCGAGCAAATCGGTTTCTGGGGCACATTTTATGAAGATGGGTTTACCAATCAAAATAATTCGTCCCCTGGTAATCCTGCTGGCGATTGTTTTGGTGGGTTAAATAACGGGAGTTTTCCCGATACAGAGCCGACTAATTTTCGTCCAATTTACGCGGACGTTATAACAGGAACTACAGCTCTTAGCTGTGTAACAAACGGGAAGCAGGGCACAGAAGCCATTCAACTCAAGTTTCTAGAGGGGAGCCCACTTGCGAATCAAGGTGGTGCACTGACAAACAAATATTATTTTGTTGCGGAATTAGAGCAATCGCAGTTTATGACTGGGGCTAATTTACAAGCTGCGATTCTAAATGTGAACGCCACGCTTTGGCCTTATAGCCATCATGTATATTACATTGCCAACGAGACCTTAATTTTAAGTGGCAAATCACTCACTGTGCCAGTGCTACGACGCAAAAGATTGACAGTGAATGGCGGGATCACCGATGAAGCCATTATGGAAGGGGTTGAAGACATGCGCTTGTTATTTGGCCTCGATACCACCGCGGATGGTCGTGTAAACCAGTATAAAGCAACATCCGCAATGACAGCGTCGGATTGGGAAAACGAAGATGCTATTTTAACGGTTCAATTATTTATCCTAGTTCGGAGTTTGGAACCTGATGCAGACTTATCTCTTAAAAACCAAACTTATACACTCGGTCACGATCCGAACAAACGTGTTCATACATTCACAGATAAATACCGCCGAACGGTCTTTAGTACCACTATTAAGCTGAGTAATATGGGGGCAAATTTATGGCGCATGTAATGAAACGTCAAAAAGGCATCGTGTTAGTTATGGCGATGGTCATGATTGTGGCTGTGACCACTGTGGCGGTGTCGCTCATGAGTAGCAGTAGTATCGATTTAAAAATAACCAATGCGGCTCAAGAGCGTGAAATGGCCGAAAACCAGCTGTATGGTGCGGTTCAAGAAATCATTTCTGAACAACAAGATCTAAAAGGAAACTTGAGCGTTTTCATGCGTACTCAACCACAAATGCCTGGCGGGAAAATAGAGTTTACCGAAGGAAAAACAAACAACGTTCTAACCAATTTAAATAATGGCCCGCTAGCATTACGTTGTCCTCGAAGCTATGGCTATACCGAAGGGGTGGTTTGTAACATGACTCAATTAGAAACGTCGGTTGAATATGGTTCGAAGAGTAGGCATCGGGTAACGGTGGTGTCAGGTATCGCTCAAGAGATGTTGAGTACGTCGGAGGTAAATTAAAATGTTTCGCAAACTTGTTGTTTTACTGATGTTACTTGTGATTGTGCCGAGCCCTTCTTTTGCAGAAGACATTGAGCTTTATGTGACGCACAACTCGAGCACAAAAGAACGTCCGCGAGTGATGATCTTGTTCGATACATCAGGGAGTATGGCTTGGGATGTAAATGATGGAAATGCTTGCTACCTTTATAACAAGCGCGACCGTTACTTTTATGAAGTTGACTGCTTTGACAGTACTCAAACGAAAACGACCTGTTATAAATACAACTCACGCTATCGGGAGTATTATTCAACAACTTGTGGTCCAAGCCGATTGTCTGTCGCGCAAAGTGCCATAACAAAACTAGTCCAAGAAAATAGCGACATTGATTTTGGCTTAATGCGTTTATACAGCGATAAGGGGGGCTATATTCTGAATGGATTGGGGGCATCACAATCGAGTCTAGTTAATCAAATTGCAAACTTACCAGCCAATGGTTCGACACCGATATCGGAAACGTTGTGGGAAGCGTATCTTTATATGACAGGCCAAAATACCTATTATGCGTCAAGCCACAGTGATAGAGATAAGAACGTCGAAAGTAGTAGTCGGTATATTTCCCCTTTTTCAAACACGACACTGACTCGCTGCGATAATTCGGTCAATATGATTCTAATGACCGATGGCGATCCGACAAATGATTCGGAGCAAAACTACAATATTTACTATAAATATTACGATTATTTTGGCTCGTACCCAAGCTCAACATCTGGTAGTTATCTCAATTCGTTAGCAAAAATTTTATATGGCTCTTCTGACCAAATTGTCGATCTTTATCCTGCAACGTCGACCACCAAAGATTTTTCACGTGTTTATACCATCGGCTTCGGTACTGGTATGTCATCGGCAGGCAAAACGCTGCTTGAGCAAACAGCAAAAGATGGCGGCGGACAGTATCTTCACGCCAATACAGCGTCAGAATTAGTTGAAGCGCTAGAAAAGCAAATCAACAATATTCGAAAAGTTAACGACAGTTTTAGTTCACCGGCTGTTGCTGTTAGTAGCTCAGATCAAACTCAAAGTCGAGATTCTCTCTATTTCACGATGTTTTATCCTGAAACGAATGCGAGATGGGGTGGAAACCTTAAGAAGCTGAAAGTTCAAAATGCGCAAATTGTTGATTTGAGCGGTCAACAGGCGCTTAACGATGCAGGACTTATTGACCAAAAGACCACCACTTTTTGGTCTACGCCTCAGTCTCAAGATGGGAACCAAGTGCGACAAGGAGGGGTTGCTGAGGTGCTCGCTAAACAGACATCTCGCACTGTGTATTCGAATTACAATGGGTCTAGTCTCAAAAGTTTCGATTACACAACGGCATTAAATACCTATGGAACAACTTCAAAGTTAGGTACCGCGTTCAATGCGAATGCCGGGGATGTGGCCAATATTATCTCATGGGCTAGAGGTATTGATGTTAACGATGAGGACGGTGATAAAAGTTATACCGATAGACGTGAAGACATATTCGGTGACCCATTACATTCTAAGCCTGTAACGATGGATTACGGGAATAATGATATCCGAGTGCTCGTTGGCACAAACGCGGGTTTTGTGCACATGTTTAAAGATAGCGACACAACGGCTTCGGAATCATGGGCGTTTATACCAGGCGAGCTTCTACCTATTCTTAAACCGACAATGGATAAAGAGCCAAGTAAGAAGTATTACGGTATGGACGGTCCTCTTTCGGTTCATTTTGATGATAAAAACCAAAATGGTGTCGTTGATTCAGGAGACTCGGTTGTTGTTATCGCTGGTATGCGTCGGGGTGGAACGAGCTATTACGCGATTGATATTACAAACCCAGATCAACCTTTTCTCAAATGGACCATCAAAGGTGGTGCAGGAGATTTCCAAGAGCTTGCACAAACGTGGTCTTCCGCGAAGTTTACTTACATTAAAAAATTGGGGAAAACCCCTGTGGCAATTTTTGCGGCTGGCTTTGATACAAACAAAGATAATGTGACGAAGTCCAATGATACTAAAGGTCGTGGGATATACATCGTAGAAGCGTTAACGGGTAAACTTGTTTGGGCATTAACACCATCAACCGGTTTTAAAGGCAAACACAGTATGCCTGCGGATGTCGCATTACTTGATTCTGATTACGACGGTTTTACGGATAGAATATATGCTTCAGATCTCGGTGGAGGGGTCTGGCGAGTTGATTTACCAGGAGAAAATCCAACGGATTCGAAAACACCTTGGACGCATTTTCAACTAGCGGATCTTGCAGGTTCCAATTCTGCGGGTGACCGAAAATTCTTCTATCGCCCAATGGTTGCAAGAACTGTATTTAGTAAAGTGACAAACAAGGTTATTGATGGGAAAGTGTTCAAAACACGAAGAGATACTCCATATGAGGCTATATTACTGGGGTCCGGTAACCGCTCTCATCCGAATGAGACTTCAGCAAATGACATGCTGTTTGCGATTCGTGATGAAAACACTGTTACACAGTCCTTTACGTCAAATATTCCTGCTGCTGTCACTATAAATGATCTGATGGATATAACGAGCGATCCATTCAAAGGAAAAGTCGACGACTACAATGGCTTTGTCAACATTGAAGTGACTCTAGCCTCGTTCAAAGGCTGGAAATACAGTTTGGGTGTTGGTGAAAAATCACTCGCCGCAGCGTCGGTTGCGGGTGGTATTGCGTATTTTACAAGCTTTACACCTGCAGATCTTAACACTAACCAGTGTTCACTTTCTGGTGGTAAAGGACAGCTTTACGCGTTTCATATGCACTATGGAACACAGGTATACGAGCAGCTGAAATATGAAACGAGTTATGATGTGCCAGATACCCCCAAATTATTTTTTAACTGTGAAAAGAATTCGGGCAGCGAAGCATGTACGGCGACAGTTCGCATGGTTGGACCGGCGATAAAGAAAGTGACGACTAATGATGGCAGTCAAAAAGCGGGACCGCAAGGTGGTACTCCTTGGGCGCCAGTGGAGATTTTAGGGCCTGAACCTGTCTTTATTGACGGTAAAGCTAAGTTAACAAATGACAATGCGCCAATTGGCTTTGGCTTAAGAACAATCCAAATGTATATCTATAAGAAAGAAGAACATGATGAGAAGAAATAATAAAAGTAGCGATGGATTCTCCTTAATGGAGCTCATGATTACAATTGCTATTGTTGGGATCCTCGCCTCTGTTGCAGTACCTTCGTATCAACATTATGTCGTGCGTTCAGCTCGCTCAGAAGCCATGACGAGCTTACTTGATGCCGCAAATAAGCAAGAGCAATACTTTGTTGATAACCGCGTCTATGCGACAGATTTAGCGAATTTAGGCTTGAAATCAACGACGGAGAACGGTTTTTATTCTCTTACAGTCAATGTGGTGGGTAATGAATTTACTATCACGGCAACGCCCATAGCGGGACCTGTCCGTGGAGATTCGATTTGTTCGACGTTAACTATCAATGAAATAGGGGTGAAAGGCGCAACAGGATCAGGTGGTGCTCACACCTGTTGGGAGCGTTAAGCGACCCAACATGGCAAACCAGGTCAAAGGTAGTCCAATTTTCAGCTATCTTTGACTTGCTTGGCTGTAAATCACTCTTCACATTTAAATTCGTCTCGAAGCTTAGTTCTTCCGGAATGGTTTAGTGACAGTGATTGGCCTACTTTTTCTCCATTCAATAATTTGATGCAATAAGTAAACGTTCCGTTGTGAAGCCCCTTAGGTGTGCCATCAGGTCTGAAAGTAATGGCTTTTCTAGGATAGGCAAATTCTACGTACTCGTGTAGAGATTCGCCGATGTGTATGACTTTTTCATCTTGGTCAAGCTCGCTATTATCATTGGTATCGACAAATATCGTGGGGCTCTGACCCCAATCGGTTAATTTACAGCGTTTTTCTACAAGTGGGCAGAATGTCACAAGGGCGGTGTGAGTGATAGCATGATGACGCGTTAAATGAACATAGTGTTTGTAGCTCAACATATCGTTCTGCATGCGATATTTGAGCAATAAATCATGGATATTAGGTAGGCCGATACAGGTTAATATAACTAAAATGGCCATGCTCACTATGGTTTCAATAAGCGTGAAACCGCCCTGTTTGGAAAAATGCATCATAAACAATCCTTGTTTTGATAGAGACGTATTTTCTGAATGTTCCAGTGTGCTCGTGTAGCGTGAGGAAGCTGAGAAGTTGTGTAAGTTATTTGTTTGCTTGAACTTGCTGCTTTTGAAATTACTTAGATACTAAGATGTTACTACCCAAAGCCGCGAGTAGCCGAATGAGCAGAAGCCAAACAGTGTAGGGAAATTTAGTCTAGAAAAGGCGGTTTGCAAGAAGCTTGAGAAAACATCAAGCTGGTGAGTGCTGTGTACAAGCGAAATAACACCAGCTACGTAATGTCTAAATTACTTTGCTAACCGCAACTCGATGTCGTATCGCCATTAAATAGTGCAGTACCACCTTGCGAGACGGTTAATTGTTGGTTGTTTTCATCATCGGTATTAGGGCAATAAACAATCGTGGTTGCTTGTCCATCCGCCAAACGGCCACTTGAATCATATTTGAAACGAGTGACACTCATTTTCAAGTTATCGTGCGTTGGAATTAACTCCATCGTCCTTAAAAGCACATCTGTACCGCTATCAAAGTTATAATCTTCATCATAGTCTACAAATACAACAACCTGATTGGCCTGCCAATTCCCCTGACAAGTAAAGGAAGATCGTGCACTGATGTTTGCCGGTGGTGCTGCGCAAAGTACGATAATTTCATCTGAAGCGGTCGATTTCGCGCGTGCAAACATAAAATTACGTTTCAGCTCGAGCAAAAAACTTTCTGCTCTGTTTGTCTCTAATAAGGTTTTATTACTGATGAGAGCAAAACTTGCAATAATCGCCAAAATTGCGATAGCAACAATCACTTCCATAAGTGTAAAACCACTAACTGACTTTTTCATACTTACTTCCTAGAAGCTGAATATATTTCATTATGACGCGATTTTTGTATTAGGTTCAATGAGTTTGTTTGCGAACACTCTCGAGATTGTCTAAAATCGACGCAACAAATAGAAAATAAAGCTCAAAAGATGAAAAAGATCGAAGCAATTATTAAGCCCTTTAAGCTAGATGATGTTCGAGAAGCGCTCTCTGACATTGGCATTACGGGTATGACTGTGTGCGAAGTGAAAGGGTTTGGACGCCAAAAAGGCCATACTGAGCTCTATCGCGGCGCGGAATATATGGTGGATTTTTTACCTAAGGTTAAGCTAGACATTGTGCTCGCTGATGAAGACGTAGACCGTGCTATCGAAGTCATACTTAAAACGGCACAAACCGGAAAGATTGGCGACGGTAAAATCTTTGTCACGGAAGTTGAACGAGTTATTCGTATCCGTACAGGTGAAGAAGACGAAGAAGCGATTTAATTCGTTCAGATATTTGAAAGTAGATGCTCATGCATCTAACGTTAAAAAAGCGCACGAGGCGCTTTTTTTATTCAACCGAACGAAGTAGGGCGTTAATACCCACTTTTTCACGAGTTTGCTTGTCAACTTTTTTCACGATGATGGCCGCATATAGGCTATGTGAACCATCTTTGCTCGGAAGTGAGCCTGGCACGACCACTGCACCAGCAGGGACTCTGCCATAGTGAATTTCACCCGTCTCACGGTCATAAATGCGGGTACTTTGTGAAATATATACACCCATTGAGATAACCGCACCTTCTTCAACAATGACGCCTTCGACGATTTCAGAACGCGCACCGATGAAACAATTGTCTTCGATAATGGTCGGATTCGCTTGTAGGGGCTCTAGAACGCCGCCTATGCCAACGCCACCTGATAGGTGAACATTCTTACCAATTTGCGCACATGAGCCCACGGTGGCCCATGTATCAACCATTGTACCATCATCTACATAAGCGCCAATATTGACATAGGAAGGCATCAACACGACGTTTTTACCCACATAACTACCTTGGCGTGCCACTGCGTTAGGTACAACGCGCATACCTTCCTGTTTAAACTGTTCTGGAGTGTAATCAGAGAACTTCAGTGGGACTTTATCGAAGTACTGATTAACACCATCGTGCATGGGTTGGTTGTCTCGAATACGGAATGACAGCAATACAGCTTTTTTCAGCCACTGATGTACAACCCACTCACCACTAATCTTTTCAGCCACGCGCGCAGCGCCTGAGTCCAAAAGTGAAAGTGCTTGGTTAATTGCAGATGCAACATCTGGTGCAACAGTGCTTGGGCTAATACTGTCTCGGTTATCCCAAGCTGTTTCAATGATGGTTTTTAAATCAGACATAGTTTCCTCTTATTCCGATTCGGCATTTAATTTTTTAAGTAATGCACGATGAACTTTCACTTGCTCTTCATCTGAAAGTGACAAGTAAGCTTTATTTGATACGACGAAAAAGTCTTCTGCGCGTTCGCCAACCGTCGTAATTCGAGCGGCGTGAATGTGTAATTCTAGATCTTCAAACACTTCCGCGATTTTCGTAAGTAAACCTTGAATATCAATTGCTTGAATTTCAATTAGGTTCCGGTCTTCACGTGCGTGAGGACGCACAATGACTTGCGGTTTAATATTAAAGTCTTTGAAACGCTGTGAACGATTTTTCTTAATCCGAACTTTCTTTTTCGGGTCAGAGAGCATTTGCTCAATCCCTTTGTGAATCGATTGAGCTCGGCTGCTGGAAATTGCATCGCCGTTGGTTTCCAAAATAACGAAATTGTAGACCACGTAGCCATCTTTCGTGGTCATCACTTGAGCATGTTGAATTTGTGCCTTTTTGGAACCGATGACGCTGACTAATTTTACGAATAAGCTGGATTCGTAAGGACTATACACAAATACTTGTGTGCCGCCATGGAGAGGCTTCGAAGACACCGTTACGCTGGGTTGACTGAGATCTTTAGATTCCAATAAGTGTCGAGTATGCCAAGAAATTTGCTCTTCACTGAAAGCGGTAAAGTAGTTCGCTTTAAAGCGTGTCCAAATTAAATCGACTAAATCATCTCGGAAGCCTTTCAACACCAAGCGCTGCTTTGCTTGTTGCTTTTTATCACGGATTTGGTCACGCATGTCCATCGGGTTTTCAAGGCCAAGTCGCAGCGCGCGCTGCGTATGGAGATATAGCTCTCTTAACAGCGTATTTTTCCAGTCGTTCCACAGGTTGTCGTTGGTTGCACGTATGTCTGCTACTGTTAGACAGTACAAATAATCAAGTTGACGCTCGTTCTTAATTTTTGAAGCAAATTCAGCGATAACATCGGGGTCATTGATGTCTTTGCGTTGTGCTGTAACCGACATCAATAAGTGATTTTCAACAAGCCACGCGACGAGTTTTGAATCCGAAGAGGTGAAACCGTGCATTTTACAAAAGGCGAGGGCATCAACAGCACCTAACTCAGAGTGGTCACCACCTCTTCCTTTCGCAATATCGTGGAAAATAGCAGCAAGATAAAGCAGTTCTGGTTTGTCCATGCGCGTAACGATTTCAGAACACAGTGGAAAAAGTGTTTGCTGAGAGCGGTCGAAATATTGGTAAATATTGTTGATGAGCTTATGCGTGTGTTCATCTACCGTATAGGCATGAAAAAGGTCGAACTGCATTTGGCCGAAAATATTTCGCCACTGCGGTAAATACGCTGCAATAATGCCATGTTTGTGCATGAGTGTGAACGCACGTCCCATCCCATTTGGGTGTTTAATCAAACGCAGTAAGGCATCGCGGCATGCTGCATAATCTTGCAGATCGCCAAGTAAGCGACGACGAACTTGGCGCATGGTTCGAATAGTATTCGGTTCAATTTGGGTAATGCTGGGGTTTTCGGCAATGTGCTCAAACAACACGAAAAGTTGTTCACGACGGAAAAACACCGATGGGTCTTTTACTCTAATTTTGTTGCCAACTTTCTCAAAGTTACGATCAAGTGGGACCGGCACATGTTGATGTTCTTCAGGAACGATGCTCTCTTCAAAATAGGCAAGCAGCATTTCGTTCATTTCGCGAATACGACTCATAATCCTAAATAGGCGCTTCATCATGCGCTCAACGGACGCTTTGCCTTCGGCACCGAAACCAAGCAGTTCGGCAGCATGAGGTTGATGGTCAAACAACAATCGGTTTTCAGAGCGACCCGCCGCAAGGTGCAGTGCAAAACGGATGTTCCACAAGTTTTCCAGACACTCTAGTAATTCCTGCGACTCTTCGTGAGTTAAGTAACCGTGGTCTATTAACTCTTCAAGCGTTTCAGCTTGGAAGTGTTTTTTGGCGACCCAAAGAATGGTCTGAATATCGCGAAGTCCCCCTGGATTTTCTTTGATGTTTGGTTCGAGGTTGTACGCGGTACCATGGCACTTCTTATGTCGAAGGTTTTGCTCATTGACTTTCGCAATAAAAAATTCATCCGAACGCCATAGAGGACTGTCTTGAATATGACGCTTTAACCGTTCATACGCGATGTGGTTGCCACAAATTAAGCGGCTCTCAAGAAGGCTGGTGGTAAAGTGGACATCATGCTGTTTTTGTTCAAGCACTTCTTGATGAGTACGAACACTGTGGCCGATATCGAGATTGAGGTCCCAAAGGAATGTAACGAACTGCTCTAACTGCTGGATAACCGTTTCGCTTGGTTTATCGTGGACCAATAATAAAAAGTCGATATCGGAGTAGGGATGCAATTCGCCACGGCCATAGCCGCCAATTGCAATTAATGCCATATCGGCTTGCAAAGCAAGTCCGCATTGATTGAACAATTTTATGAGTAGACGGTCGACAAACTCGGCGCGAGCATTGATAAGGTTTCTGACTGGCTGCTTCGTAAACTCATTATGCAACCATTTGTAGAAGTAAGCTGAACAATCTTTGTATTCTTGAAGCTGCTCGGCAGAATCGAGCAGCTGTTTTAATTTATTCGGCAAGGCCAACGGATAAATTCCTAGTGTTCGATGATCCTCTCAATGGTGTCATCTTTACGGTGAGTAAGGATTTCCACGCCATTGTCAGTGACCAATAATGTATGCTCCCATTGAGCTGATAGACTACGGTCTTTCGTGACAACAGTCCAGTCGTCTTTCAATAGTTTACAATGACGTTTACCCGCATTGACCATAGGCTCAATCGTTAAGCACATACCTGATTTTAGTACGTCCCCCGTGCCGGCTTTGCCGTAGTGCATAACCTGAGGTTCCTCGTGGAATTGCGCTCCGATCCCATGACCACAGTATTCGCGAACAATAGAGTAGCTAAACCCTTCTGCATACTTTTGAATCGCGGCGCCGATATCACCTAAGCGAACGCCAGGCTTAACCATACGAATGGCAAGATAAAGACTTTCTTGTGTCACTTCAGTCAAACGTTTGCCTTGAATTGTTGGCGTGCCAACATAGAACATTTTTGACGTATCACCATGGTAACCATCTTTAATGACGGTGATATCAATATTGATGATGTCGCCATCTTTCAGCGGTTTGTCATTTGGAATCCCATGACAAATAACGTGGTTTACCGAAGTACAAATCGATTTTGGAAAACCGTGGTAATTAAGAGGAGCAGGGATCGCTTTTTGCACATCGACAATATAGTCATGACAAATCGTGTTCAGCTCGTCAGTTGTTACCCCAGCTTTGACATACGGCTCGATCATTTCCAACACTTCTGCTGCAAGACGTCCCGCAACGCGCATTTTTTCAATTTCATCAGGGGTTTTAATCACTGCGCTCATTCAAGCTCCCATTTTTGTTTACAGTTTTCGTGGTATAAATTTTATACGTATCATTGAGTCGACGCGATTTATATGGTATAAAGCGCGCCGTCTTTTTACAAATAAATTCTCGGTCGAAATCGACTTTGCGTTTTTTGTTTGCAAGGCACTTAACTTAAATATTAACACACACACATATCGACACATACACTTGGGTGCATGATTACTGAAAAGTAACGTGTTGGTGCTATGGGATATGTGGAGGCCTAACCCTTAATTGAGGAAAATACAAATGGCAAACGTTTCAATGCGCGATATGCTTCAAGCTGGTGTTCACTTTGGTCACCAAGCTCGTTACTGGAACCCTAAGATGAAGCCGTTCATCTTCGGTGCTCGTAACCGCGTTCACATCATCAACCTAGAGAAAACAGTTCCAATGTTCAACGATGCACTTAAGTTCCTTACGAACGTTGCATCAAACAAAGGTAAAATTCTTTTCGTTGGTACTAAGCGTGCAGCAAGCGAAGCAGTGAAAGAAGCAGCTCAAGGTTGTGATCAATTCTACGTTAACCACCGTTGGTTAGGTGGTATGTTGACTAACTGGAAAACAGTTCGTCAATCAATCAAACGTCTTAAAGATCTTGAGATCCAAAGCCAAGACGGTACTTTCGAGAAGTTAACTAAGAAAGAAGCGTTAATGCTTACTCGTGAAATGGAAAAGCTTGAGAAAAGCCTTGGCGGTATCAAAGATATGGGCGGTCTTCCAGACGCTATCTTCGTTATCGACGCAGACCACGAGCACATCGCTATCCGCGAAGCTAACAACCTAGGTATTCCAGTAGTATCTATCGTTGATACTAACTCAAACCCAGATGGCGTTGACTTTGTTGTTCCTGGTAACGACGACGCTATCCGTGCTATCCAGCTATACACTGGCGCAGTAGCTCAAGCAGTTACTGAAGGTCGTGAGCGCAACATCGTTGTTCAAGCTGAGAAAGACGACTTCGTAGAAGCTGAGTAATAAGCTGTCATCAAGTCTTCATCTAAAATAGGTGAAGACTTGATATTCTTTAAAAAGCGGATAACCGCTTACAGAAAACCGAATTCAGATTTGAGGATATTCAAATGGCTGTAACTGCTGCCCTAGTTAAAGAGCTACGCGACCGTACTGGCGCTGGCATGATGGATTGTAAAAAAGCGCTAACTGAAACTAACGGTGATATCGAGCTTGCGATTGAGAACATGCGTAAGAGCGGTGCTGCTAAAGCTGCTAAGAAAGCTGGTAACATTGCTGCTGAAGGTACAATCCTTATCAAGCAAGCTGCTGGTGTTGCTGCACTAGTTGAAGTTAACTGTCAAACAGACTTCGTTGCTAAAGATGCAAACTTCCTAGCGTTCGCTAACGAAGTTGCAGATGCTGCAATCGCGTCTCCTACAACAGTTGAAGAGCTACAAGCACAATTCGAAGAGAAGCGTGTTGCTCTAGTTGCTAAAATCGGCGAAAACATCAATGTTCGTCGCGTACAGTACATCCAAGGCGAAACACTTTCTGCATACCGTCACGGCGACCGTATCGGTGTAGTTGTTGCTGGTTCTGCTAACGAAGAAGTGCTTAAGCAAGTTGCAATGCACGTTGCTGCGTCACGTCCAGAGTACGTGAACCCAGAAGACGTTCCAGCTGAAGTTGTTGCTAAAGAGCGTGAAGTTCAAATCGACATCGCTATGAACGAAGGCAAGCCTGCTGAAATCGCTGAGAAGATGGTTGAAGGCCGTATGAAGAAATTCACTGGTGAAGTTTCTCTTACTGGTCAAGCTTTCATCATGGAGCCTAAGAAATCAGTTGGTGAATTCCTTAAAGAAAGCGGCGCTACAGTTAGCGCATTCGTTCGCCTAGAAGTAGGTGAAGGCATCGAGAAGAAAGTAGATGACTTCGCTGCTGAAGTTGCTGCACAAGTAGCTGCTGCAAAAGGCGAATAATCGCTTAGCTTGACGCATCGTTTTGCAGGTGGGACCACCACACTTTACTTTGCGTCAAACGCGAAAATTCTTTAAAATAGCCGCGCTTGTGTGTGAACATAAGCGCGGTTATTTTTTACCTCACTTTTAATTGGCCCGGATTTTATGACTATCAATCGAAAACCTGTTTTTAGACGCGTTCTTCTCAAATTAAGTGGTGAAGCTTTAATGGGAGACGAAGGCTTTGGTATCGATCCGAAAATTTTGGATCGCATGGCTCAAGAAATCAAAGAACTAGTAGAACTCGACGTAGAAGTGGGTTTGGTTATCGGCGGTGGTAACTTCTTACGCGGTGGTTCATTAGCACAAGCTGGTATGAACCGCGTAGTGGGGGACCACATGGGGATGTTAGCAACGGTAATGAACGGTCTTGCGATGCGTGATGCACTGCACCGCGCATACGTGAATGCTCGCTTGATGTCTGCAATCCCGCTTAATGGCGTGTGTGATGCATACAACTGGGCGGAAGCGATCAGTCTTCTTAAATCTGGCCGAGTAGTTATTTTTGCTGCGGGTACAGGTAACCCGTTCTTTACAACAGATTCAGCCGCTTGTTTACGTGGTATCGAAATCGAAGCTGACACAGTAATCAAAGCGACTAAGGTTGATGGTGTTTACAGTGATGATCCGGTGAAAAACCCAGAAGCAACACTTTACCGCCAATTGACCTATAATGAAGTTATTGATCAAGAATTGAAAGTGATGGACTTGGCGGCGTTTACGCTTGCGCGTGATCACGATATGCCAATCAGTGTATTCAATATGAATAAACCGGGTGCGCTAAAACGCGTGATTATGGGTGAAGAAGAAGGCACGCTTATTTCTTCACAAGCCTCTGAATAAAATACAGACTAGGATAGCATTGTGATTAACGATATTAAAAAAGACGCCCAAGAGCGTATGCAAAAAAGTGTGGCTGCGCTTGCAAGCCAACTTTCTAAAATCCGCACAGGCCGTGCGCACCCTGCGTTATTAGATGGCATTTCAGTGTCTTACTACGGTGCTGACACGCCGCTTAACCAAGTTGCAAACGTATCTGTTGAAGATGCGCGTACATTGGCAATCAGCGTATTTGACCGCTCTTTAGCGCAAGCTGTTGAAAAAGCGATCATGGCGTCAGACTTAGGTTTGAACCCAATGTCGGCGGGTGCGATTATCCGTGTTCCACTTCCTCCGTTAACGGAAGAGCGTCGTAAAGACCTTATCAAAGTTGTACGTGGTGAAGTTGAAGCGGGCCGTGTGGCAGTACGTAATATTCGTCGTGACGCAAATGGTGACATTAAGTCATTGCTTAAAGACAAGTCAATTTCTGAAGATGAAGCGCGTCAAGGCGAAGAAGACGTTCAAAAGCTAACGGACAAGTTCATCAAAGAGATGGATACACAACTGGCTGCAAAAGAAGCAGAGTTGATGGAATTCTAAGCAAATACGCTTCGCAGATTTTTCTGCATCCTAAATTTATTAGGTTAGAAACGCCACCTAGGGTATACTAGGCGGCGTTTTTTTTTACTCACGAAATAGTATGGCTCTGAACGCGGAAACAATTTCACAACAGTCATTACCTAAGCACATCGCGATTATCATGGATGGTAATGGACGCTGGGCGCAAGCGCGTCATCGTCCTCGAGTTTTTGGCCACAAAAAAGGCGTTGATGCTGTCCGTAGTGCTGTTCAGTTTTGTTCAAAATTAGGAGTAAAGTCACTAACTCTATTTGCATTTAGCAGTGAAAACTGGCGCCGTCCTGAAGATGAAGTGAGTACATTAATGGAGCTTTTTTTGTTCGTGTTGACAAAGGAAGTAAAGAAACTCCATAAAAATAATGTCAAGCTGACTATCATCGGTGATTTGTCTAAATTTCCAGAAAACTTGCAACAGAAAGTGGTCGACAGTGAAACATTGACCCAAGATAATACTGGGTTACAGTTGAATATAGCGGCCAATTACGGTGGACGTTGGGACATCACGAATGCTGCGCAACAATTGGCAAGTGATGTTGCAAGCGGTAAGCTGCAACCATCCGATATCACAGAAGACGCAATTACCTCTCGCCTATCGATGGCGGAACAGCCTGAGCTGGATCTGCTTATTCGTACTGGTGGTGATTTGCGAATTAGCAACTTTTTGTTGTGGCAAGCGGCTTACGCCGAATTGTATTTTACTCAAACATTGTGGCCTGATTTTGATGAGGCTGCCTTTGCAGAAGCGATTGCCTGCTATGTGTCGCGTGAACGACGCTTTGGCTGTACTGGCGAACAAATAAAAGAATTACTCGCTTCAAAGCAAACAGAGTTGAAGGTATAGAATTTGTTAAAACAACGTATTTTGACGTCAGCAGTGCTTGCACCGCTGGCTTTACTGTTGGTGTTTTATACACCTCTTGCGCAATTTAGTTTTATTGCCGGTCTCATTGTTCTTCTAGGTGCATGGGAGTGGTCAGCGTTCATGGGATTATCGGCAAAGCGTGCACGATTTGGCTACACGACTTTAGTCGCCCTTATTCTTGGTGCGCTTCATCTTCATTGGCCCATCGAATCTTTATGGCAATCATCGGGCCAGCTTACCGCTGATGCGAATTACATCTTCACGCTGTCGTTTGCTTGGTGGATTGTCGCAACGATATTGGTCGTCAAGTATCCACGTATGTCCAGTGCATGGAGCGAAGGGATCGTGCTTCGAGGCGTAGCAGGGTTATTAACACTCGTGCCATTATGGCTTGCATTGAATACCTTGCGTAGCGCTCACTTTGCTGATGAACACCATTTTGGTTCGACGTTAATTATGGTGGTTTTAGGTATTGTGTGGAGTGCAGACATCGGTGCCTATTTTACGGGTAAGAACTTTGGCAAGCGTAAGTTGATGCCAAAAGTAAGCCCAAACAAAACGATAGAAGGTTTGTTAGGTGGCTTGGCAACGTCAGTGGTTTTTGTTGTGGTGTTTTGTTATTTCGCAGCGGTACCTAAAAGCCTTTGGGCCGTTTATGCGGGATTAACAATATTTATCGCACTGTTCTCTGCCATTGGTGACCTGCTTGAAAGTATGTTTAAACGTGAAGTTGGACTTAAAGATTCTGGTTCTTGTTTACCTGGGCATGGCGGTATTTTAGACCGCATTGATAGCCTAACCGCGGCAGCGCCAATTTTCGCACTTTGTTATGCCTGGACGGTTACTCTATGACAGAACAAGTTGTTGTTCTTGGGTCTACCGGGTCAATAGGGCAATCCACGTTAGATGTGATTGCCCGTAACAGAAGCGCGTTTCACGTTTTTGCGCTGGTTGCAGGTACGAACGTTGAACGATTATTCGAACAATGTGTAACGCATCAACCCAACTACGTTGTGCTCAGTGATGAAGCGCATGCCCGTGTATTTGAAACTCACCTTAAATCCTCCTCTATGCCAGTTAAACCCGAAGTGCTATACGGGGTTGAGGCAATGCAAGCAATGGCTTCGCACGAAAGCGTAGACATCGTAATGGCGGCAATAGTTGGGGCTGCGGGGTTGCTGCCGACATTGAGTGCAGTTGAAGCGGGCAAAAAGGTTTTATTAGCAAACAAAGAAGCGCTGGTTATGTCTGGGCAGTTGTTTATGGATAAGGTCCGTAAACACAAGGCTACTTTGTTGCCGATCGACAGTGAACATAACGCAATATATCAGTGTTTGCCGACCTGCTTACAACAAAACAACCAAGGCAATATTGCGGACGTTGGCATCAGCAAAATACTCCTAACGGGCTCTGGTGGGCCATTTTTGACCCGAGCTTTGGATACCCTCGAGCAGGTCACAGTGCGAGAAGCCGTAACGCACCCGAATTGGTCTATGGGTCAAAAAATATCAGTTGACTCTGCGACAATGATGAATAAAGGGCTCGAGTTTATCGAAGCAAAATGGTTGTTTAATTGCCAAGTCGATAACATTGAAGTTGTGATTCACCCTCAAAGTATGATCCACTCAATGGTGCAATACAAAGATGGTTCAGTGATTGCGCAGCTAGGTCAACCAGACATGCGCACACCTATCGCTTATGGCCTTGCCTATCCAAATCGAATCGATGCAGGTGTTGCACCAATCGATTTTTCAACACTCATGAATTTCTCATTCACAAAACCTGATTTTGAACGCTATCCGAACTTACGTTTAGCTATGGAAGCGTGTAAAGTGGGACAAGCCGCCACAACGACGGTGAATGCGGCAAATGAAATTGCCGTTGCGGCGTTTTTAAAGGAACAAATAGGGTTTTGCGATATTTATCGAGTCAATGCTGAATCACTGAGTCGTCAATCGATGACGGCGACAGATTCATTGGACGCGATATTGGCTCTGGATGCACAAGCGCGTCGTATTGCCCAAAACGTAATAGAGGAATTGAGGTAGCTATGCTGGAATTTTTGTGGAATCTGGGATCGTTTATTCTTGCGCTTGGTATTTTGGTCACGGTGCACGAATATGGGCATTTCTGGGTTGCACGAAAAGCAGGGATCAAAGTTCTACGCTTTTCAGTCGGTTTTGGTAAGCCAATTTTTACTTGGTACGACAAGCTCGGTACAGAATACGTTATTGCGCTTATTCCACTCGGCGGGTATGTGAAAATGCTGGATGAGCGGGTAGAAGAGGTCGCTGAACATGAACGACATCTCGCGTTTAACAATAAACCTGTCTCTAAGCGCATAGCCGTGGTCGCCGCAGGGCCAATGGCTAATTTTCTTTTTGCAATCGTCGCCTTAGGTGCCATGTACATGCTTGGTGTGCAAAGCATTAAGCCTGTTGTTGGCAGTGTTGCAGAGCAAAGCCGTGCAGCGCAAAGCGGAATGCAACCACACGATCTCATTCTCGAAGTCAATGAAAAGTCGGTGCATGACTGGCAAGATGTCATGTTTGCCTTTATGTCTTCGCTCGGCGAGAAAGACATGACACTGAAAGTGACTGATGAGTCAGGACGCATCCAATATCGCCATCTTGATATTCAAAATTGGAAGCTAGACCAACAAGACGTTCCACCAACAGAATCTTTAGGTATCACGCCATTTCGTCCCGCAATTACGCTTAACCTTGCTTTGGTAAGTAAGGGCTCAGCGGCAGAGAAAGCAGGTCTTTTGGTCGGTGACCGAATTTTAGCGGTAAATGGTGCTCCTGTTAGCACTTGGCAGGAACTCGTAACGCTGATCCAGCAATCACCGAATAAACCATTGGCTATTGACATAAAACGTCAAAGTCAACAGGTTACACTCACTGCCATACCCGCGCTGCAAGTAGCCGATAACGGGACTGAGCAAGGTGTCTTAGGTGTTGCACCTGCATTAGAAAATTGGCCAACAAATTACATCGAAACTAGACATTTTGGTCCATTGGATAGTATGGTGCTTGGCGTGAAAAAGACGTGGGAATTAATCACGCTCAGTTTCGATATGATAGGTAATCTTCTGACTGGTCAAGTTTCAGTTAAAAACCTCAGTGGGCCCGTTGGCATCGCGGTAGGTGCTGGAGCTAGCGTAAGTTATGGTTTAGTTGCCTTTTTAAGTTTTTTAGCGCTAATTAGTGTAAACCTAGGTGTTTTCAACTTATTGCCGCTGCCCGTCCTCGATGGCGGGCACTTAATGTATTACATAATTGAACTAATTCGCAAAAAACCAGTCTCTGAAAAGACACAAGAGTTAGGTTTTAAAGTCGGTGCAATGCTTTTGCTCGCTTTAACCTGTTTTGCGTTAATGAATGATGTTGCGAGACTTTAGGTTTCTTACCTATTAGTAAAAAGAATTTAGGCGCAATACCGCTAGAAAGTTGTAAAGGACAAAGATAATAAGATGCCTATAAAAAAACATTTAGCAGTTACCAGTTTACTTGGCGCAAGCTTTGCGGCCTTGGGGCAAAATTCCTTTATCGTTGAAGATTTAAAAGTTGAAGGTTTACAACGTGTTGCATTAGGTGCTGCACTGACTCATATCCCTATCAACATCGGCGATACGATTGACGACTTTACTGTATCAAAAACAATTAAGGCGCTTTATCAGTCAGGTCACTTTGACAACATCAAAGTATTACGTGATGGTGGATTACTGGTCATTCAGGTCATTGAGCGCCCGACTATCAGCTCGATTGAATATGATGGTAACAAAGACATTAAAGATGAGCAGCTCACGCAAAGTTTGGAAGAGCAAAACATCCGTCAAGGTGAGCCATTAGACAGAACCGTACTTGATAACATTGAAAAAGGCCTTACTGAGTTCTTCCATAGCATTGGTAAATACAACGCCAAAGTGGACATCAAAGTAACCTCGTTGCCACGAAACCGCGTGAAGTTACAGTTGAACTTTGAAGAAGGTGATGCCGCCTCAGTACGCCAAATTAACTTAGTTGGTAACGAACTATTCTCTGATGAAGACCTTCTTCAGTTGTTCGAATCACAACAAGATTTGCCATGGTGGCAATTTCTGTCGAACGACCGTTATCAAAAGAAAACGATTGAAGGCGATTTAGAAAAAATTAAGAGTTTCTATCTAGACCGTGGTTATTTGCGTTTCAATATTGATTCAACGCAAGTGTCGGTCAGTCCGGAAAGGGACGCGGTTTACGTGACAGCCAACATGACTGAAGGCGAGCAATACACTGTTAAAGGTTTTGACTTTATTGGTGATTTACTTGGTCGCGAAGAGTTAGTACGCGCTGTATTGCCGCTCCGCTCAGGCGAACTTTACAACGGCTCAGTTGTAACATCGTCTGAAGAATTCATCAAAAGCTTCTTAGCGCGTTTTGGTTATGCTAATGCGGAAGTTCGTACGATCCCCGAAATCGACGATGAAAAGAAAGAAGTTAAACTGACACTATCCGTAAACCCAGGCAAACGCGTTTATGTGCGTCGTATTATTGTCGAAGGTAACCAAATCACGGCAGATGAAGTTGTACGCCGTGAGATGACTCAGTTAGAAGGTGCTTGGTTGTCGAACCAGCAACTTGAACGCTCGAAGTTACAAATTCAACGTTTGCCATACATGGAAACGGTAGACTTTGCTATCAATCCAGTACCGGGTCAAGACGATTTGGTCGACGTCGATTTTAAAGTAAAGGAGCAGCCTGCGGGTAGTTTCCAAGCTGGTCTTGCTTATGGTTCGTATGCAGGTCTTCAGTTTAACATCGGTGTGAGTGAATCTAACTTTTTGGGAACGGGTAACCAGCTTGCGTTTAACATCAACACCGCTCGTGGCTCAAACTCTTACAGTATTTCTTATACCGACCCATACTTTACGCCAGATGGTGTTTCACAAGGCAGCAGTATTTTTTATCGTGACTTCGATGGTAGCGATTTTGGTATCGTTGGGTATAACTCAAAAACATACGGTATTGGTACTAACATCGGTTTCCCAATTGATGCGGTAAATCGTGTGAACTTTGGTCTTCGTTGGCTTGAAGAAGAACTTGATAACATTACCGAATTTGAACAAAACCGTGTTCTACGTGAGTCGTTTACTGATCCATTAAACCCAGACGCACCATTTAATTTTACGAAATATGAACTGAGTGTTGGTTGGTCACGCGTAACCATTAACCGCGGTATGTTCCCGACGGATGGTTCGCGTCAATCTGCATCCTTTATGATGACAACGCCAAACTCAGATTTGAACTTCTTTAAGCTCAACTATGATTCGCGTTTCTATTGGCCAATCACTAACGACCACAGCTGGGTATTCTCAGCAAGAGCCGCGTTTGGTTACGGTAATGGTTACGGTAAAACCAATGGTGCAGAGCAAACCTTGCCGTTCCAAGAGTTTTTCCGAATCAGTGAAATGGAATTACGTGGTTTCAAACGTAACACTATTTTGCCACAAGCTATCCGTCGCGAGCCTAACTTAATCCCAGGTACGCCGAATGCCGATGGTTCATCAACGACCGGTATCGGTGGTGACGAGCAGTTCGACGTTCTACAACCATACGGTCGTATTGGTGGTAACGCGAAGGCACTTGCTGGCGTTGAACTTATTGTGCCAACACCATTTATGGATGAAGATAAATCAAGTTCAGTTCGTACAAGCTTATTTGTCGATGTGGCAAACGTTTGGGATACCGAATTCGATTTAGGTCGTTATACCGAATTGCAACGAGATCAAATTGCGAAATTGGATGATTACTCAGATCCTTCTCGCTACCGTGCTTCTGCCGGTCTCTCTGTACAGTGGATTTCACCTATGGGACCTATGCTAATCAGTTTCGCTTATCCGCTCAAAAAAGAAGAAGATGACGACACTGAAACGATTAGCTTCAATATTAGTAACACTTTCTAAGGAGTATTATTGTGAACAAATTTGTAAAGACTTCAGCAGTTAGCCTGCTAGCAGCATTCCTAATGGGTACATCAGCAAGTGCGCTTGCGCACAAAGTGGGTTTAGTGGATATGCAAAAAGTGTATCAACAAATTCCACAAATGGGCAAAATCGAGCAGGCGCTTCAAAGCGAATTTGCTGAGCGCCGTCAAGAGCTTGAGAAGATTCAAGGCGACATCCGTTTTGAAGCTGAAAAGTTCAAGCGCGAGCAAACAACAATGAGTGAAGACCAAAAAGAAAAGCTTCGCGAGAAAATTCAAGGCTTGCAAAAAGTACTGGCTGAAAAAGGTCGCCCACTAGAGCAAGAACTTAAAGCTCGTCAGCAGCAGGAACTGCAAAAGGTACAAACGATCATCGTTTCTGCTATCGAAGAAGTGGCTAAGAAAGGCAAGTTTGACGAAGTGAAAACGAAAGACACAACAGTTTACTTTAACCCAGAAAAAGTGACTGACTTGTCTGAAGAAGTTGTTGAAGTGGTAAGCAAGAAGTAATGGAAAAACACTATACACTCGCGATGCTTGCGAAACTGATTGACGCTGAAGTACACGGAGATGGCAATTTTGTGGTAAACAAAATTGCCACACTGGCAAATGCATCAAGCCAAGACATTGCGTTTTTGGCTAATAAGAAATACCGCAGTCAGTTAACTACTACTCAAGCGGGAGCAGTTATCCTAGCACCGAGTGAAGCAGAGTTCTTTTCGGGTCATAAACTTATTACAAGTGACCCATACACTGCTTATGCCATTATTGCACAAGAATTAGATACAACACCTGCATCGGCAAATGGTGTGCACCCAAGTGCAACCATTGCTTCCGATGCGGTTGTGAGCGCGTCGGCACATATTGGTGCAAATGCGGTAATCGAGTCTGGAGCAATAATTGGCGACAATGTTGAAATTGGTGCTAACTGTTTCATTGGAAAATATGCCAAAATTGCCGCCCGCACAAAATTGTGGGCAAATGTAACGGTTTACCATGAAGTTGAAATAGGTGAAGACTGCTTATTTCAAACGGGTGCTGTCATAGGAAGTGACGGTTTTGGTTATGCAAATAAACAAGGCCGCTGGATTAAAATCCCTCAGGTTGGTCGAGTCATTATCGGTAATCATGTTGAAGTAGGCGCAAACACGGTAATTGACCGTGGTGCCATTGATGACACCATAGTACACGACAACGTGATCATTGATAATTTATGTCAAATTGCGCATAACGTTGAAATTGGGTCAGGTACTGCGATTGCGGGCGCGACCGTTTTAGCGGGGAGCGTACGCATAGGTAAGTTCTGTCAGATTGGCGGAATGGTTGCAATTAACGGACATAATGAAATCTGTGATGGTGTTGTGATCACTGGCATGTCGATGGTCATTAGTTCCATCACTGAGCCTGGTGTTTACTCCTCAGGTGTGCCACATAGCACAAACCTTGAGTGGCGCAAGAGCATGGCCCATTTACGAAATTTATCGGATTTTAAGGCGCGCATTAGAGCCCTTGAAAACCAAGTCGAACAACTTAAACACCCTGAATAAAAGGATGCTATTTTGGCTAACGAATTAAATAGCTTTGATATTCAAGAAATCTTGAAATTATTGCCACACCGCTACCCAATGCTTTTGGTCGATCGCGTGTTGGATTACAAACCAGGCGAGTATTTACACGCCATTAAAAACGTGACAGCTAATGAGCCAATTTTTACAGGCCATTTCCCAGATCAACCAATTTTTCCTGGTGTGTTAATTCTGGAAGCATTAGCGCAAGCGACGGGTCTATTGGGCTTCAAAACGGTCGAGAACCGTGGCGATAATGAGCTATACTTATTTGCAGCAATTGACGAAGCACGTTTTAAACACCCTGTAACACCAGGCGACACCATGCATTTGCACGTTCAATTTTTGAAAGAGCGCCGCAATTTATGGAAATTTGCAGTAGAAGCAAAGGTTGAAGGTAAGACAGTGTGTACTGCTGAACTTATGTGTGCAAGAAGAGAGTTATAGAGTGATACATCCTACAGCGATTATTGAGTCAGGCGCTAGGCTCGGCGAAAACGTAAAAGTCGGCCCTTATAGCTATATTGGAAATGACGTCGTAATTGGTGACAATTGTATTATCGAATCGCACGTTGTGGTGAAAGGCCCAACAACAATCGGTTCAGGTAATCATATCTATCAATTCGCGTCGGTTGGCGAAGCTTGCCAAGATAAAAAGTACAAGGATGAACCCACTCAGCTAATTATTGGTGACAACAACATTATCCGTGAATGTGCGACTATCCACCGTGGTACGATTCAAGATAAAGGGATCACTTCAATTGGCTCCAATAACTTATTTATGGCATACACCCACGTAGCTCACGATGCTGTTATCGGCAGTAACGTTATTTTTGCAAATAACGCGAGTGTAGCCGGCCACGTACACGTTGGTGATTGGGTAATACTTGCAGGCAACACAGGTGTACATCAGTTTTGTAAAATTGGTGCTCATGCCTTTATTGGCATGTACTCCGGTGTGAATAAAGACGTCCCACCATTTGTTACGACAACAGGCACGCCAGCGAAGCCAGCAGCTATTAATACCGAAGGCATGAAACGTCGTGGATTTTCATCTGATGAGATCATGGCTACACGTCGTGCCTACAAAACACTTTACCGTAAAGGGTTGAGTATCGAAGAGGCGACAGCGGCGCTTCAGGAAGATGCGCAAACGTACCCAGCAGTAAAGTTAATGCTCGATTTCCTGAGCACGTCGGACCGTGGCATTATTCGTTAAGCAACGGTTGAACGAGTCAAACGCCATACCTTTGCGAGTATGGCGTTTTTGTTTAGTGTACTTAAAAAAGATATGACAGACACTCCAATCACAATCGGCCTCGTTGCAGGCGAACACTCAGGTGATATCCTTGGTGCAGGTTTAATTCGTGCGCTTAAAGTCCATTACCCTAACGCAAAATTTGTCGGTATTGCAGGCCCCAAAATGCAAGCGGAAGGCTGTGAGTCTTTGTTTGATATGGAAGAGCTTGCGGTAATGGGCTTGATTGAAGTACTGGGTAGATTGCCTCGTTTACTTCGTATTAAGAAACAACTTGTTCAATATTTTATCGATAATCCACCGGATGTATTTGTGGGCATCGACGCGCCAGATTTTAATTTGCGCGTTGAAAAACCACTTAAAGCGGCTGGAATAAAAACGGTTCAATACGTCAGCCCGTCTGTGTGGGCATGGCGTGAGAAGCGAATTTTCACCATCGCAGAAGCAACCAATTTAGTTTTGTCGCTACTGCCTTTTGAAAAAGCGTTTTATGACAAACATCAAGTACCCTGCACGTTTGTGGGACATACATTAGCGGACGAGATACCACTAATCAACGACACCTTAGCTGCAAGAGCGCAACTTGGCTTGTCTGCGGACGACACTGTCCTTGCCTTGTTACCGGGCAGTCGAGGTTCTGAAGTGGGGTTATTGAGTGAACCCTATTTGTTGGCAGTGAAGAAATTACTGAACCATCTGCCTAATCTCAAAGTGGTAGTGCCACTTGTGAATGACGCGCGCAAACAACAGTTTAGCGACGCCTTATCGCGTATTCTTCCGGACTTTCATCCGATATTGCTTGATGGTCAGTCGGCAACAGCGATGAAAGCAGCGGATGCAATTTTACTCGCTTCTGGTACTGCAACACTTGAAGCGATGTTGTACAAAAAGCCTATGGTAGTAGGTTATCGCTTTAAACCGCTGAGCTATTGGATTTTTACAACGTTCTTCAAATTCAATATTAAGTATTTTTCCTTACCCAATTTATTAGCGGATGCGTCTTTAGTTCCTGAGTTTTTGCAAGAAGACTGTAATCCAGACGCGTTAGCCGATGCACTTTTGCCAATGCTGAGACAAGACAACGGTGCTTTGAAAGCTAAATTCATGGCAATTCATGAAAGCATTCGCTTAGAAGCAAGCACACAAGCGGCTCTAGCCGTTAAGGAACTTATTAATGCACATTGAACGCCCTCATTTTTCTTTGATTGCCGGTGTAGACGAAGTCGGGCGTGGCCCTCTTGTTGGGGATGTGGTTACCGCTGCGGTGATCCTAGACCCAAACAATCCGATTGATGGATTGGCGGATTCTAAAAAATTAAGTGAAAAAAAGCGTCTTTTGCTTGCTGAAGAAATCAAAGCGAAAGCCTTATGCTACTGTATTGCGCGCGCCTCAGTCGCTGAAATCGACGAGCTTAACATTCTGCATGCGACGATGCTTGCGATGACACGAGCTGTGGAAGGTCTTTCCATCAAAGCCGAATTTGTGTTTGTGGATGGGAATCGTTTGCCTGCGTTAAGTGTACCTGCACAGGCTGTTGTGAAAGGGGATAGTTTAGTGCCTGAAATCAGTGCTGCTTCTATTTTAGCTAAAGTGACACGTGACCAAGAAATGGTTGACTTGGATGCGGCATATCCTGAGTATGGGTTTGCAGGGCACAAAGGTTATCCCACGAAAGCTCATTTTGAAGCGCTTGAAAAACATGGTGTTACGCCACATCATCGTCGAAGCTTCAAACCTGTTCAGCAAGCGTTGTTGAATAACTAAATAGTAAACAGATAAGAACAAAGATTACTCGTTAGGAGAGGTAATGCCGGAACCAAGGTTTGTACACCTTCGCGTGCATAGTGACTTTTCGATGGTAGATGGTTTGGCTAAAACCAAGCCAATAGTAGGGCATGCGGCACAACTTGAAATGCCCGCCTTTGCAATTACCGATCAAATGAACTTATGTGGATTGGTACGGTTTTATGGTGGCGCACACGGTGCGGGCATCAAACCTATTATTGGCGCAGACCTATGGCTTCGTTCGGATCAATTCCCTGACGAACCTAGTCGTTTAGTCGTGCTGGCGAAAAACAATCAAGGTTATCAAAACCTGACGCTGCTGATTTCGAAAGCCTATCGACGTGGTCATGTGTTTCAACGTCCTGTTGTAGATAAAGCGTGGCTGGAAGAATACAAAGAAGGGCTTATCTTGCTCTCTGGCGCTAAAGATGGGGATGTGGGTAAAGCACTGTTAAAAAACAACAGCGCTTTGGTAGATGAAACACTTTCTTTTTACCAAACGCATTTCGCGGATCATTTCTTTTTAGAACTACATCGTACAGGCCGAGCTCAAGAAGAAGAATATTTGCATGCCGCAGTTGCACTAGCCGAGCAACACGATTTACCCGTTGTTGCAACAAATGAAGTGGTTTTCTTAAGAGAAGACGAATTTGAAGCACATGAAATTCGCGTTGCGATTCACGATGGCTATGCGTTGGATGATACCAAGCGTCCAAAGCGATTTTCTAAAGAACAGTATTTTAAAACACCAGAGCAAATGGCGGAGCTATTTGCGGATATTCCCGAAGCGTTGCAGAACACCGTTGAAATCGCAAAGCGCTGTAACGTTACGGTGCAGCTTGGTAAATACTTCTTACCCGATTATCCGACTGGCGATTTAAAAATCGAAGACTTCTTGGTCAAGGTTTCTAAAGATGGTTTGGAAGAACGGTTACTCTTTCTTTTCCCTGACGATGAAGAGCGCAAAGAAAAACGTAAAGAGTACGATGAACGTTTAGACATCGAATTGAACTGTATTAACCAGATGGGGTTCCCCGGTTACTTCCTCATCGTTATGGAGTTCATTCAGTGGAGTAAAGACAATAACATACCCGTCGGCCCAGGCCGGGGGTCTGGTGCGGGTTCATTGGTTGCTTATGCGCTGAAAATCACTGATTTGGACCCGCTGCAATTCGACTTACTTTTCGAACGTTTCTTGAACCCAGAACGTGTATCAATGCCCGATTTTGATATCGACTTCTGTATGGATAGACGTGATGAGGTAATCGACCACGTTTCTGCACTCTACGGTCGAGACGCCGTTTCCCAGATCATTACTTTTGGAACAATGGCAGCAAAAGCGGTAATCCGCGACGTTGGCCGTGTTCTTGGTCACCCATATGGGTTTGTTGACCGAATCTCCAAGTTAGTTCCACCGGACCCCGGTATGACACTTGCGAAGGCGTTCGAAGCTGAACCTCGTTTGCCTGAAGCCTACGACAATGATGAAGAAGTTCGTGAACTCATAGACATGTGTCGCAAGTTAGAAGGGTGTACGCGAAACGCCGGTAAACATGCGGGTGGTGTTGTGATTTCACCCACCACAATCACCGACTTTGCAGCCATTTATTGCGATGAAGAAGGTAAGTTTCCGGTTACTCAGTTCGATAAGAATGACGTTGAAACCGCAGGATTGGTTAAATTCGACTTCTTGGGCCTTCGTACGCTGACGATTTTGCAGTGGGCACTGGATATGGCGAATGAGCGGCTCGTGCGTGATGGTAAAAAGCCTGTCGACATCGCCGCAATTCCACTGACAGATCAACCGAGCTTTGATCTCTTGCTGCGTGCTGAAACAACCGCAGTGTTCCAGCTAGAATCGCGCGGGATGAAAGACCTTATTCGTCGTTTGAAACCCGACTGCTTTGAAGACATGATAGCCCTCGTGGCGCTATTCCGACCAGGCCCTTTACAATCAGGCATGGTAGACAACTTCATTGACCGAAAACACGGACGTGAAGAAATCTCGTTTCCAGATGCGCAGTACCAGCACGAAAGTTTGGCACCAATACTTGAACCTACTTACGGCATCATTCTTTACCAAGAACAGGTAATGCAAATTGCGCAGGTGCTTGCAGGTTACAGTCTTGGCGGCGCTGACTTACTCCGTCGTGCGATGGGTAAGAAAAAGCCAGAAGAGATGGCAAAGCAACGTTCGACTTTCGAAGAAGGCTCTGTGCAAAATGGAGTCGATGGCGAACTTGCGATGAAAATTTTCGACCTGGTAGAGAAATTCGCAGGTTACGGCTTTAACAAATCTCACTCTGCAGCCTATGCACTGGTATCGTATCAAACGCTTTGGATGAAGACGCATTATCCGTCAGAGTTTATGGCGGCGGTAATGTCCGCGGATATGGATAACACCGATAAAATCGTCACGCTTGTTGACGAATGCGAGAACATGAAGCTTACGTTGTTGCCACCGGATGTGAATGCGGGTATGTACAAATTCACGGTGAATGAACAACGTGAAATTGTGTATGGCATTGGTGCGATAAAAGGGGTCGGTGAAGGTCCTGTTGAAACTATCCTAGAAGCGCGTGAAAAAGACGGACCATTTAAAGACTTGTTTGATTTCTGCGCACGCGTAGATTTAAAGAAAATGAATCGTCGCGTCATCGAAAAGCTGATATATGCCGGTGCGCTCGACAATCTAGGGCCAGATAAAACCCAAGGTGGGCGAGCGACTTTGTTGGCAAGCCTACCTGACGCAATGAAATCGGCTGAACAACACCATAAAGCGGAACAACTTGGGCAAAGTGATTTATTCGGCTTACTTGCGGTTGAGCCGGAAGAAGTTGCCAATGCTTTTGTGATAGTGCCGAAATTATCCGATAAAGAATGGCTCGAAGGTGAAAAAGAAACATTAGGCTTGTATCTTACGGGTCACCCAATCAACCAATACAGGAAAGAGCTGAAATATTATACCTCTGGAAAACTGGTTGATTTGCAGCCTACCCCAAGAGATGGGCAGGCTACCGCAGCGGGCTTGGTAATTAGTGCAAGAACCCTTATTAATAAAAAGGGCGCGCGTTGGGGACTAATTACGCTTGATGACAAAAGTGCGCGATTAGATGTACGATTATTTCCTGAACAGTTTGAAATGTACCAAGATTTGCTGCAAATTAACCAAATATTGGTAATATCTGGACAGGTCAGCTTTGATAACTTCTCTGGTGGCATTACAATGACCGCTAGAGACGTCTGTACCTTAGCTGCAGCGCGCGAAAAGCGGATTAAAGCGTTAAGAATGACGCTGAATATGACGCAAATTGATGCGAACTTCATTGAAAGTTTGAAAAAAGTGTTAGAACCATACAAATTTGGCACTTGCCCTATAAAAATTGGTTATCAGCGTCCAGATGCATGGGCTGAGCTAACACTCGGTACAGAATGGTGTGTGACGCCAAGCGATGATTTGATCCGTCGACTATCGCTCTTGGCGGCACAAGAAATAGAATTAGAATTTAACTAAAAGGTAGTTTAGAGCATGAGTCTCAATTATCTTGATTTTGAGCTTCCAATTGCGGAGCTAGAAGCAAAGATTAAAGAGTTACAAAACGTGAGCCGATCGGGCACTTTAGACTTAAGTCTTGAAGACGAGATCAGCAAACTAAAAGAAAAAAACGTCGAACTAACACAAAAGATTTTTGCTAACTTAGGTGCATGGCAAGTTTCTCAGTTAGCGCGTCATCCACTTCGCCCGTATACACGTGACTACATTGACCGCATTTTCACTGAATTTGATGAATTTGCTGGGGATCGCGTGTTTGCCAATGATCCCGCTATTTTAGGTGGTGTTGCGCGTTTAGATGGTCGTCCAGTTATGGTTATCGGTCAACAAAAAGGTCGTGATACGGCTGAGAAGATCAAACGTAACTTTGGTATGCCAAAGCCAGAAGGTTACCGTAAAGCATTACGTTTAATGGAAATGGCTGAGCGCTTCAAAATGCCAATTATCACGTTCATTGACACGCCGGGCGCTTATCCAGGTGTTGGAGCAGAAGAACGTGGTCAAAGTGAAGCTATCGCACGTAATTTAAAAGTGATGGCGGCGCTTAAAGTACCAACAATTTGTACAGTGATTGGTGAAGGTGGTTCAGGTGGTGCTTTGGCAATCGGTGTTGGCGATCGCGTTAACATGCTGCAGTACAGCACGTACTCTGTTATTTCACCTGAAGGTTGTGCGTCAATTCTTTGGAAAAGTGCTGAAAAAGCGCCTCTCGCGGCTGAAGCGATGGGGGTTTCTGCGTCTCGCGTTAAAGAGCTAGACCTTATCAATAACATTATTGATGAGCCAATGGGTGGAGCACACCGTAACTACGATGCAATGGCAAAGAATCTTAAGAATCAACTTAAGCGTGACCTTGCCGATTTAGACGCATTAAGCACAGAAGACATGCTAGACCAACGTTACAAGCGTTTGATGTCGTTTGGTTATTGCTAATCGACTTGCACTTGGATGCAAACTGTGAGAAAAAGCCGCTTTAAGCGGCTTTTTCTATTTCGAGCCTTTGTATTTCAAACTATGTTGTATTCAAGCCAGAAAAAGGAAGACGATGACACTATTCATTTCTTCACATCCTTTGTATAAAAGCGTGGAGTCGAAACTAGCGTGTTTTTTGTCTCAACATCCCTCCAGAACGACACTGCTGGTTGCGCTGTCGGGCGGCGCGGATTCAATGGTACTGTTGCATCTTTGCCAAACGTTTTGTCAATCGCATTCGTTAGAGATGAAAGCCCTGTACGTACATCATGGTCTATCGATAAATGCCGATGCTTGGCAAGCACATGCGCAGCGTAGTTGTCGCTCGCTGAACATACCTTTTTATGCAGAAGCCGTACACGTTGTTGAAAGAGCTCGATATAGCATTGAAGAACAGGCTCGAATCGCGCGATATGCCGCGTTTGAAAAGCACTCAGATGAAACAACGATTGTTTTGCTTGGACATCATGCAAACGATCAACTTGAAACCGTGCTTCTTCGATTGCAACGTGGTGCTGGAAGCCTTGGGCTTGCCGGTATGGCAGAATCTCGTTTGTTAGATAATGGGGCGCTGTGTTTCCGACCGTTGTTGGAGTCTACCCGAAAAGAGATTGATGCGTTTGTTGAAACCTTTCAAATTCAACATATTGAAGATGAATCCAATTCTGACGATAGATTCGCACGCAACTTTTTACGCAATAACGTTATCCCTTTATGGGAGCGTTTGCAGCCAGGGTTGCTGCGAGCGATCACGCGAAGCGCCACACTTTTGCGAGAGCAGCAAAACTTGCTGGATGAATATACGGATCTTGATTTGCAGGCTGCACTAGATAATGGCACGCTCTGTTTAAACACCGTGCGTGACATGAGTGTATCGCGGCAACGTAATGTCCTGCGTGCTTTTATTAGGCTTGGACAGTTACCAATGCCGTCTTTTGCCATCTTGGAACAAATCCGTATTCAAGCGGTGTCCTCGAAAGACGACGCACAAATCGATATTAAACTAAAAGGTCTGTCTGTAAAGCGCTACCGAGATAGGCTTTATTTAGTCAGACCCTGTAAGCAATACTCAAATCAAACAGTAGAGTTAGGTCTTCACATTGATTTTGGGGCGATGATTTTAGAGCAAGTTCATACAACCAAAGGGCTTCGATTACCGCGCAATGACGAAACCATCAGTGTTCGTTTCAATTGTCCATTGGTTCGCATTCACTTGAGTCACAAACCGGGTTCAAATACCATCAAACACTGGTTGAAAGATGCGAAAATTCCGTCTTGGGAGCGCGGTAACATTCCGGTGATTTTTTATAACGATACACCCGTGCAAATTATCGGGGTTGGTATCGCACACTCCCATTTAGTCGACAATGGGATCCGCTGGCAATTGAGTCCAAAATCCCACAAAGCGTTAGCGCAGTAGAGAGGCAAGGGTGGAACAAAAAATAGGTTCAGGCATTATCCGCAAATCACCAATGGGTTTGGTCATTTTAACGTTCATCGCAGCAGGGTTGTTTGCTTATTCAGCTGGACCTTGGCCGGTTGGTTTACAAGGCGTTGGGTTTGGTGGTTTGTCAGCCTTAATGTTACTTGGGTATTGGCATGGTAAGGGCGGTGTTTGGTTTATGTTGAGCCTACTAATGCCTTTGGTTCATATCGTGTTTGCACCGATCCCAAGCGTCATTGCACTTGGTTTTGCAGTTGTTGGTTTTTTCTTTGGTTTTGCATTATTGCTAGCAGGAACAGCCTTGCTGCAAAAAGTAAGAATTAAGCGGATAAAAAAATGGCTCAGCAAGGGGATCTGAGCCACGGGAAACTCAAACGTGTTTTAGGCGCTTCGAGCGCAATTACGGCCAGCGTTTTTCGCTTGATAAAGGCCTTTGTCTGCGCGGGCAAACAGCTCGTCTTCTCCATCTTTGCTAAGCGCAAGTGTATAGCCGATACTGCTGGTTACGCCATAACGGTTCATTAGCGCTGATTTTGTCACTGTTTTCATAATGCGCTCAGCAACAACTTTATTGGTCATGATAGCTGGGTCATCAATGAGAATGGCAAATTCATCTCCACCGAATCGAAACACGGAATCCGTCGCGCGGACACTGTTATCCAAAATCGTCGCAAATTCGACAAGTACTTCGTCTCCTGCCTTGTGTCCGTATACGTCGTTAACTTGCTTAAAATTGTCTAAATCCAACAGCATTAAACCGAACGGACGATGTTGACGACGGGCTGTTTCAATTTTCTGTTTCAAAATTTCATTAAACTGACTGCGATTGTTAAGTCCTGTTAAAGAATCTTTTGTTGCAAGTTTTAGTACACGCGTGTACATCAACGCATTTCGAAGCGGATACAAAAGACATTGATGTAATTTACCTAATTTATCGGTAATGCTTTCAGACACTGGGTATTGGCTAAAATAAACCAGTTGACCTAAATGCTCACCGCTTAGATGCAATTCAAATGATGATGGGGTATTACTCAAATCAGCGTTTTTCATTGGAAACACGCCAAGTGAGCAGTGAAATTGCATTCCACTAAATTTAAAAACACGTGCAGCAAAGTCAGCATAGATTGTAACGAGCTCGGTTAAATCTAAAGATGTCTGTAATTTCTCAACGAGTTTTTGATACTCGTTTTGACTTGACTGCGATTGCAATGCGGAACCAAACGGCAAAAATTCGCCGCGTGTTGGCATGCGCTGTGACAGAATATGGACATTTTCCATCGTTAACCCCTTTAGTACAACTTTCGTATTGGATTAAGCGAATACTGTGCCAGTTTTTTAAACTGGATATAAAACAGCTGGTTGCTATATTTAATAAGAAATGATGCGGCAATGGGTCGGCAAAAGAGGGGTGATGGCGTGTAAACGACTGTCACGTAGCCAAGAGTTTGACGGAGACAGCGTTTGCAAAACATATTTGCGCAAATCTTTGCGTTAATCGCAGCTGCCGTAGTGCTTGTATGGGTATTTAAGCGCATCGGTTTACCCGCGATTTTAGCCTATCTGGCGACAGGACTATTAGCGGGAAGCCATGGTATTGGCTGGATGACCAATAGTGAGGAAATACACCTTATTGCCGAATTAGGGATCGTCTTTTTGCTGTTTAGTTTAGGCCTTGAGTTTTCGTTGCCGCGTTTAATGGCAATGCGTAATATTGTGTTCGGTCTTGGTACGTTACAAGTGCTAGTCACCACTGGTATTGGCATGATGGTGTTGAAGCTCATTGGCTATAACACGCTCACGGCCTTTACGATTGCGGCATTAATGGCCCTTTCTTCAACGGCTGTGGTTGTTAAGGTATTAAAAGAAAGTGGCACTCTGAATATCCGTCGAGGCCAACTTGCTATCGGCGTATTGCTGTTCCAAGATATTGCCGTTGTGCCGTTATTGATTGCGTTACCGCTTCTTGCTAATTCGGGCGGCAAAGATGTGGCTGGAGCCATTTTATTTGCATTCGCGAAAGGCGCGTTTGTGTGTATCTTTCTTTTAGCTGTAGGTAAGTGGTTACTACCAAAAGTATTCAATGAAGTAGCCTCTGCACGATCAGATGAACTGTTTGTACTGACGACCATACTCGTCGCACTTTGCGCTGGCATGATGACTTACGCCTTTGGGTTATCTATGGCGCTCGGGGCCTTTTTAGCGGGTATGATGCTAGGTGAAAGCCACTATCGGCATCAACTTGAAGCCGAGATTAGACCATTTCGCGACATCTTGATGGGGCTGTTTTTTGTTACCGTAGGCATGGAGTTAAACCTAAATTACCTCGCAGACGTTTGGGGTTGGGTTGCCGTCTCATTGATAGGGTTACTCGTTTGTAAAGTGATTATATTGGCAGCCGCTGCTCAAACGATGGGAGAACGAAAGCGTGACTCCATTGCTGCAGGACTAATGCTATGGCAGATGGGGGAATTTGGCTTCGTGTTAGTAGCTTTGGCGAGCAAACATCATATGCTTGATGCAGGTACTGCATCATTTCTCATCGCTTTAGGCGTACTGTCGATGGCAGCTACACCATACATCATTGATAAGCTGGATTTCATTCTTGATAAGCTCAATGTCTCTGGCGGCCATGATGAAGGCGAGCAACCTCAAAATAATGACTTAAATTCACTGTCGAACCATGTTGTTATTGTTGGATTTGGTCGTGTTGGGCAAACTATTGCGCGCTTTTTAAAACCAGAGGCGATCCCCTATGTCGCAGTCGATTTTAACCCTACCTTAGTTCAAGAGGCAAAAGCAGCGGGAGAAGCGGTCTATTTCGGTCATGCGGGTCAAAAAGCAATTCTAAAGTCAGCTGGAATTGAGAAAGCTCGGCTCGTTATCATCTCTTTCGTGGAATATGAAAAGAGTCTAGAGATTATTGATACCATCAAACGCGTGGCACCTGAAGTAAATATTCTTGTGCGGACCCGTGATGACACTCATGTAGAGCAATTGAAATTAGTGGGCGTAACAGAAGTTGTGCCGGAAGAGTTGGAAGCCAGTTTGATGCTTGTTTCTCACGTGTTGTTTATGTCTGGCGTACCGATGAAACGTATCCTTAGACGTGTAAGCAAGGAGCGTCAAAATCGCTACGCGTTTTTGCATGGGTTCTTTGCAGGAGATACGGAAGATTTGCGAATGGAACAGCAAGACCGACTTGAATTTTTGCACGCCATTGCTCTTCCCGAGAATGCGTTTGCCGTAAATAAAACCATAAAAGAACTTGGACTGTTGCAGCGCAAAGTCGAGATCAGTGCGTTAAGGCGAAATGGCGCTGAGATTTCCATGCCGGATGAAGAAACACAAATTCGTGCGCACGATGTGGTTCTTTTAAAAGGAAAGCCAAGACGGGTTGAACGCGCTGAGCAGTTTTTGCTCGATGGTTTGCCATAACGTCATCTTAGCAATTCAGATCTACCTCATGACATGGGACCAACCACGATTTGTTGGCATATAAAAAATTTTTAAGGTAAAGACTTGGTGATTAATTTAATTCAAGGAATGCCCTAATTTCAGGTAGTTTACGTAGTCCATCTTGATAACCAATTTCGATCAAGCGCTGCGTAAACGCTTTTTCGAACATTAGATAGCTTGGCAAGCTGGAATCGGTTGTTTTCTTCACACCGATTAACCGAAGCATAGAGCGAATTGCCAAGGGCATGTCATCGTAGAGCTCTTGTGCAATTTGGTTAAAGTTTTCGGAGGGGTTAACCAGTAACGTATCGATACGCTTTAATTCGGTTTTGCTGTCTTCTTCACAAACTGAATCGACGGTGCGATTGATGCGCGATAACCGCTCTAAGTCGGATTGGAGCGTGTCACTAAAAATACTATCGAGTAAATGACCCGCAACCGCTGACATTCCTGGAAAATGAGGCTCATAACCAACCGGGGTATCTGGCTTTGGTTGGTCGACACCGATGATGAAAATTTTGTCCGCACCTAAATGAATCGGTGGGCTTAATGGCGAGAGCTGGTGGATTGAACCATCGCCGTAATAATGGTGTTTCACTCTCACACTCGGAAAAACCAGCGGAATAGCACTCGACGCCATCAAGTGGTCAATAGTCAGTTGCATATGTTGGCCACGGCGACGTGCACGTTTCCACGGTTCTGCATCTCGGGCTTGGTAGAAGGCAACCGATTCGCCCGTGGAATAACAAGACGCAGTGACTGAAACCGCGTCTAAAAAATTGCGATGGATATTTCGGTCAATACGCGCCAAATCCAACACTTCACTCAGCAAGCGACGCAGAGGCGCATTATCTAAAAGACTTGCTGGGGGATGATTTAAATGTTCGGACTGGAAACTACGCAGCATGTTACCAAAGATATTACTGTATACACCTACAAAATCACTGCGATACACCATTGAAGTATGAAAGTTCTTCCACACCCATTCGATTTTTCGAACGGCCAAATGCATACAGGATGCATAGCATGCCAGTGCGCAGGAGTTTATCGCGCCCGCAGAGGTGCCATTAATGATTTGAAAGGGAAGGGGCGCTGTTCTGGCCATACTATGAGCCAGCGCCTTTAACACGCCAACTTGATAGGCTGCACGCGCACCACCACCCGTTAATAGCAGTGCAACGTTTGGTTTGTCTTGGTTTTGTTGCTTTCTACCCATAATTACCATTAAATGTGAGTGAACTAATTGGTTTTGTCGCGCTCATACCTATAATAAGTATGTGTGCTGTGAGAGTAAGGTTGCATTCAGAAAACGCACGTTACTTTCTGATTTAATTTTAGTTTATGCCAATACTGGAGGAAGCTCCAGCATCGAAAGTGAAGAAGTTTATATAAAGGGAGACTTCATGTCAGAACAACAATCCGACCATCAAGCTGCAAACAATAACAAAAAGGCGAGTTTATTGTTTGCGTCAGCCATCCTTGTGATTTTAGCGGTGGTTGTCGCGTATGTAATGACAAAGCAAGGGGAATCAATCGCATCGTCTGAACCAATGCCTGTGCCAGATGTGATCCCAACAAAACCACTTGAGCCTCAAGTCGCATTGGTTGAACCTACAACAATGATGCCTGAGGACTCGGCATCGGTTGAACTGCCAAAACCTGAACAATCCGAATCAACGCCACGTTTAGAGCCGGAACAACCTACTAAGCCAGCGCTTCCAAGTCTTGATAATAGTGATGCGACGGTCATTCAAGCGATAGAAAATAAGGTAACGAACTCAGCCGTTAAGTTACTTGCAAACGACGACTTAATCCGTCGTACGGTGGTTTTTATTGATAACCTAGCAAAGGGCGACATCGCTAAAAAACACAGCCCTGTACAGCAACCAAAAGAGAAGTTTACAGCAATAGAAGGGGACATCGTCACGATTGACCCAAATAGTTTTGAGCGCTATACACCGTATGTTGAGCTCGTTACTCGTTTTAGCGGTGCACAACTGGTGCGCATGTATAACGAGTTCCAACCATTATTTGTTGAAGCCTATCAAGAGATTGGTTACGAGGGTGACCAGTTTGAAGGTACGCTGGAAAGTGCGATTCAAGAGCTGATAGATACACCCATTCCAAAAGCACCGCTGCCACTGATCAAAGAATCAGTCACGTACAAATACGTTAGCACCGAGTGGGAGCAACTTTCTGATGCACAAAAACTCTTTTTGCGTATGGGACCTGAAAATATGGAAAAATTGAAAGTGACACTGCGTGCTGTACAAAAAGAATTAAAACATCAATAAAAAGACAATTTGTCCGATATTTGGTCAGTTGACGTTTTTCTTGCGGTTTTCCCTTGAAACTCGAGGGGAAACCCGAGATAATCCATCCCGCGCCTAAGACGGCTCTCTGTGGTAGTCTTATTGGTCCTCTCGCAACAATAGTACGTGAACCTGGTCAGGTCGGGAACGAAGCAGCCACAGCGTATGACTTGTGTGCCGGGATGTGGCTGGTAAGACTGCCACCCAAATCTGCAAAATGTGTTGTTTGAAGTGTAAGTCTGCAAATTTGTAGTAAAACCCCGCATAAAAATTGAAATATAACCCTGCATAGCCTACTTTTAAATCGTCTCACATATTCGGTGATGGTTATGATCAGGCATAAAATAAGTCGCTCCAGAGTCAAAAACCTTTACAAGTTCGCAAGTCAAAAGAACAAAACTACTTGCTTAGTTGAATCATCCTTAGAGTTCGATGCGTGCTTTCACTTTGAATACTCTCGTGAAATAAAAGCCTTTGAGGCTCAACCGTTAGTATTTGGATATGAATTCAATGGCAAGGTTTGCGGGTACACTCCTGATTTTTTGATAACGCACCATAAAAAGCCGCAAAAACTTATTGAAGTTAAACCCTTTAGTAAAATATCAAACCCTGAATTTAGAGCACGCTTTGCGCAAAAACAGTTAGTTGCCAAAGAACAAATGGGCATTGAGCTGATATTAGTCACTGACAAACAAATTCGTGTTTATCCAACTTTAGACAACTTAAAGTTGCTTCATCGTTACTCTGGTCTTCAGTCTTTAACAGACCTTCAGCTTTCCATCATTCAGCTACTTAACCAATGGCGAAAACTCACTATTCAAGATTTGGTAGTGACCCTAAAAGCCTCCATCGGTGAGGTGTTTGCCTCGGTATATCGTTTATTGTCTTTAGGCAATGTTAATTCAGACTTAAACACAGAACTTACCTTAGAATCGGTGATTTGGACTGATGGAGTTTGAAGACGAGTTTAACTTTGAGGAAGCACCGCAAAAGTTAGCTGAAACCGCTAAAGCGGAAGAGCCTAACCTTCAACCTCGTGATTTAGAGTCACTGCCCAAGGAAGTGCAGGATGCCACACTCGCTCGACTTAAATGCGTCAAATGGCTTAAACAGCGTTTAATCGGTGGTTGGACACAAAAAAACTTAGCACCATTACTCGTTGAAATGCCTGAGTTTCAAGGGCAAGAAAAGCCAAAGTGGCGTACGGTTGCTGGGTGGCACGCGGACTATATTAAAGCCGAAGAAGACATTCATGCTTTGATCCCAAAGCATCATCGTAAGGGCAACCGCCAAGCCCGCACCGATACGGACAAATTTTTTGAACTTGCTCTTACACGTTATCTGACTAAAGAGATCCCGAATGTAGCATCAGCACACCGTTTTTATTGCGACCAAATCGTTTTAGAAAATGACAAAGTGTTAGGTGAGCCACTAAAACCACTCACTTATAAAGCGTTTAAAAACCGCATTGATAACCTACCTCAATATGAGGTGATGCTTGAACGCTATGGTAAACGCTTAGCCGACATTGAATACAACAAAGTGATGAGTCATAAAAGGCCCACGAGAGTGCTTGAGCGTGTTGAAATAGACCATACACCATTGGATCTCATTCTATTGGACGATGAGCTTGATGTGCCACTGGGAAGACCAACCCTAACCTTGCTCATTGATGTTTATAGCCACTGCGTTGTTGGCTTTTACCTTGGTTTTCAGAGTCCTGGTTACGATGCTGTGCGCAGAGCGATAAGTCATGCGATGAAGCCAAAAAGCTATCTTAAAAGTACCTATCCAGAAGTCGTAAATGAATGGCCGTGTTGTGGGAAGATAGAAACTTTAGTGGTTGATAATGGTGCCGAATTTTGGTGTCAGTCATTAGAGCTTGCGTGTGAAGAGGTTGGGATAAATATTAGCTATAACCCCGTTGGCAAACCTTGGCTGAAGCCCTTCGTTGAGCAGTTTTTTAAAACCATTAACGAAATGATGCTTTCGCCATTTCCCGGTAAAACATTCTCAAACATGCTCGCGAGGCATGATTATAACCCGAAAAAAGATGCCATATTGCGTTTTGGCACCTTTACCATGCTGTTTCATAAATGGATTGTAGATGTTCATCATCAATCCGCTGATGCGAGATTTAGATATATCCCCTATAAAGACTGGAACAAAGGGTTTGCTCTACTGCCTCCTGCTAAGCTTACACAGCAAGATACAGACAAGCTTGATGTTGTTATGTGCATGGCGAAAGAGAAAACATTGCGCAAAGGGGGTATTAAAAACCTACATATTAACTATGACAGTGACGAGCTCTCTTTATATCGCAAGCGATACAGTCCCAAAAAGAGCATAAAGGTTAAGGTTAAAATAAACCCAGATGACCTGTCGTATGTATACGTCTTCCTAGATGCGCTAGAGCACTATATAAAAGTGCCAAGCATTGATTCAGAGGGCTATACAATGGGTTTGTCGCTGATCAGGCATAAAATACACCTTAAGTTTCACAGAGACTATATTCAAGGCAAAGTAGATCTATTGGGGCTTGCCAAGGCGCGGCAATTTATTGATGAGCGAGTGAAAGAAGAAGCGCGGCAGCTTAAAAACGTAGGGTCAAAAAGCAAAGTCACTGGCACCAAAGCAATTGCTAGGGCGCAGGGCGTAGATAATACTCAAGTTAAATCCATTGCGACAATACCAGAGGCAAAGCAAGCTGAACCAAGCCCCGCTGACACTAAGCCTAAAAAAGACGACGATAACTGGGATGATTTTGTCTCAGATCTTGAGGCGTTTTAGTTATGCTGACCGAGGCTAAAAAGGCAAAACTCAATCAATTTAAAGCGGTGTTTATTGAATACACCATACCAAAGACCATCATAAATGATTTCGACAAACTGCGTTTGCACCATGATCTTGCAGGTGAAAAGCCGTGCATGATGTTAAGTGGTGATACTGGGTGTGGCAAATCGGCACTGATTCAACATTATTACGATAACAACCCACCGCACTTTGCTGATGGCCGGCGTAAAGTCCCCGTATTGCTGAGCCGAATACCGAGTAACCCATCAATTGAATCTACTTTAAAGCAGTTGCTGCACGACCTAGGACAGTTTGGAGCTAAATCTAGCAAACGACTTAAACATGGCAATGAGATAGCGCTGGCTGAAAGTTTAGTTGAGCAATTAAAGCGCTCGGGTACAGAGTTAATTATTATTGACGAGTTTCAAGAACTTGTTGAAAACAACTTAGGTAAAAAGCGCCGAGACATTGCCAATCAGTTTAAATACATCAATGAAAAAGCGGGGATCTCCATTGTATTAGTCGGTATGCCTTGGATAGACCAAATAGCCGATGAGCCTCAGTGGTCATCACGCATTTTTATTCGCCGCTTTATTCCTTATTTTAAAATCTCAAAAAAAGAAGATCTTCAACTTTTTATTCGTGTGCTTAAAGGGTTTGCAAATCGATTGCCATTTTCAGACAAGCCTCGTTTTGAGGATTTGGATATCGCATTGTCACTTTTTGCCATTTCAAATGGCTGCCTTAGAAAGCTGAAAAACTTCTTAGACTCAGCACTTACTGAAGCGCTAATAAGCGATGCTGTAACACTAAATAAGCAATGTTTAAGTTCTGCGTTTAAGGCATGGCGGCCAGAACTCGACAATGTATTTGAGATGAATGTTAATAAAATTCAAGGCTGTGAGGTGGAACAGTATTCCACTTTTAAACCCGATGGGCCTCAAGATGAAGACCCATTTATTGATACCCAGTTTTGTAAGAAGGTGTCACTGGTGCAGTTGTTGAAGAAGTGAGTCGTACAGACGCCAAAACGCAAAGGTTTGACTTTAGCTTATGTAAATAAGCTAACATTAAAAATCAACAGCTTTGAACTCATGAGTTAGTTTGTATTTCGCACATATCAAAGCAGCAAGGAGCTTATGGAAAACTACATAAACTTAAACAGAGCTTTTGCTTTGATACCTGAAAGTCAGGAAAGGGAATACCAAGATGAGTGGGGTTCTTTTCTTGGTAGTTCAAAGGAAAAAGGTTGGAGCGATGTACTAAAAGAATACCGTTGCGTCATACTTGCAGAGGCGGGAGCAGGCAAAACAGAAGAGTTTAGGCAACAGGCTTCCAATTTGATGAAACGAGGTGTTACATCGTTTTTTATTCGTATCGAAGACATTGATAGCGACTTTGAGGATGCGTTTGAAATAGGTTCTCAGCAGGAGTTTAGAGATTGGTTAGATGGTAGTGGCGAAGCTTGGTTTTTTTTAGACTCAGTCGATGAAGCTAGGTTAACAAACCCAAATGCTTTCAAAAAAGCTATTAATAGATTCGCCACATGCATCTCAAACGCTAAACACCGAGCGCATATATTTATTTCGAGTCGACCTTATGCGTGGAGGCCAAAAGAAGATAGAAGCATTGTAGATGATAAATTATATCTACCTCAGTGCCAGAATACGAAAGAGCCTTCAGTCCATGATGGCGACGAGACAGAGAATGATCTTAGTGCGTTAACCGTGATGATGTTAAAGCCGCTTGATAGTGACAGAATAAAAAGTTACTGTGAAGCGCGTGATGCACAGAGTGTTGACTCCCTTCTAGAAGAAATAGAACGGTTAAATTTGTGGACCTTAGCAGAGCGCCCTTTTGATCTGGAAAACATCATTGATAAATGGCGAGAGGCAGGCGTTCTTGGTAGTCGAATAGAGCTGTTAAAGCACAATATTAAATCAAAACTGACCGAACAACACTCTGTTGATAGAGCCGACAGCCAGCACTTGGTTTTGGAACAAGCCTTAAATGGGGCCCGTAAGCTAGCGGCTGCAGTTATATTAACTGATACCGCAGGCATTGTTATTCCAGATTCAATATCAAAACTGAAAGGAATACAAGCCTGTGAAGTATTAAGTGATTGGGCTCCAAAAGATATTCGAGCATTACTAGAACTGGGTATCTTCAATGATATTATTTACGATACGGTTAGATTCCGTCACAGAGAAATCAGAGAGTTATTAGCAGCAGAGTGGTTTGACTCTTTGCTGCAATCTGGAGCTGATAGAAGCTCAATTGCCGCGCTTTTTTTCAAGGAGCAATATGGCGAAAAAATAATTACACCAAGGCTTCGCTCAGTTTTAAGCTGGTTGATTCTATTTGATGATATTTTCTATCAGCAGGCAATAAGCATTGCACCGGAAATAGCTGTTGAAGGCGGTGATCCAGCCATATTGCCACTACCGACACGAGAACGGTTACTAGAGAAGATTGTGCTTGAAATTGCCACAAATAAAGATGACCGTGGCGCTAGAGACAATACTGCTATAGCAAGAATTGCTAGAGAAGATTTAACACCTAAAACGGTCGAATTAATAAAAGAGTATTTTGATAACGATGAGGCCATTTTTTTCTTGGGCGTTTAGTATGGCAAGGAAAAATGGTTGATGCCGTAGTGTTGTTTGAGAAAATTGCTCTGGATGCTGGCAGAGATATATATGCCAGAGTAGCTGGAGTGAGGGCAATCGCAACATTGGCTGAACCCAACTATAGTGCAGAATTATGGGCTAAATTAAATTGCTCAGCTCATGCTATTGAGCAACGTCTATTAGCTGAACTGTTGGAAGAGGCCTGCCCTAATGTACACAATGTTGAACACCTACTAAAGTCCCTTGAAGTAATTGATTGTGATAAAAGAAAAAGTGACTTCTACTCTTTGCGCAATGCAATGGATGACTTTATATGTAAAGTTACAATTAATAATAATGTTGAGGTGCTAAATAAGCTAATAGATGGCTTGGATAGGCTGTTTAGGTGTAAACCATTCATAAACGATGAATATTGCAAGGTTTCAGCAAATCATGCTTGGTTGATTAGTTATGCCGCGTTGATGTTGGAAAAAATGATTGAATCGAAGTGTGAGTCCGTGTTTTCTCAACGAGCTCTGTCTGTACTCATCTCAATTGCTCAAGTGAAATCTTCTTGGGGACATAGTGGCTATAATGATTACGAGGATAGTCTTGGGGAACTAATACCTGAGTGGCCCGAATTAAATGACGCGCTATATTGGGAGACATTGTATCAAGCTCGAACCTCTTATGAGAAAGTTGGAAATGGAGGAGCAGAACTCTGGGGTGTTGCTAGTCACAATAGCTTTTGGGTGATTGACGAAAACTCATATACAAGGCTATTGAAAAGTATTTCTAATTTAGAGTGCGAGGAAGAGCAGTTAGCTGCGTTAAGTACAGTGATTGATCTTTATTGGTGGACTAATAAACCAAAAAAGATGTTAGACGATTTAAAAGTAGCAGCTCAGACTAACTCTTCCTTGCAAGGGTTAATGCAAGTAAGGCTTGGTCCAACACTAACTGAAATTAGTGACACTCAAAGGCGACTTTATGCCAGCAGAAAAAGGCAAGAAGTTGTGGAAAAAAAGAACAGCAGCAACGGCAAGAGTGGATAGAGAGGCTACGTAGTGCACCAAATCAACTCGTGGTGGAATCGCTTCTTAACAATGGTAAAATATCCAATAACATTGTATGGCTTTACTCTGAAATTGTTCAAGAAGGGCTAATTACGACAAGTGCAGGTGGAGCTGATTGGCAAAAGCTTATACCGGAGTTTGGTGAAAAAGTAGCAATGGAGTACCGAGCAATTGCACAAAAGCTATGGCGCAGTTTCAATGTGCCTCTACAGTCAGAGCACAAGTCGTATATAAATAGTCACTCTTATGCTCTTAATGTTGCCCTTGGTGGCCTTGAAATCGAATCGCGCGAGTCATCGGCATTCCCTCATAACCTTTCAGGTACCGAATTAAATCAAGCATTGAGGTTTTTAGGTAAAGAACTCAATGGCTTCCCTAGTTGGCTTGAAGAACTATTCAAAGTTTATCCATTAGAAACGACTGAGGCGATGGCAAAAGAAGTCATCTGGGAGCTTGAATATGCCTCTAAAGATGACAAAGTGCACTACATATTAAGTAATATACTGCACCAAGCTCCATGGGTACATGAAGCTATTGCTCCCGCGATATTTGACTGGCTATATAACAACCCAGGAAAAATCATTAAGTTTCCAGAGTATTGTGTTCAGATCATGGTTGGTGGGAAATACCCTAGAGAAGCTCTGGTCGCATTAGCGAAACGTGAGCTAAGCAGAGGAACTCCCACGGAAATTCAGGCTCGTTGGTACGCCATGTGGGTCGACTGGGAAGCCGAGCAAGCAATACCTGCGCTTGAAGCGTGGTTAGAAGAGTTGTCTGATGAGAAAGCTAAAATTACCGCTGAAACTTTTGTAACTTATTTGGTCGGCGATAGAAGTGGTCGCGGGGGGATTGGCGGCATGGAAACATACATTACCCCTCAATACTTAAAACAACTTTATATTTTAGCGTATAGGTTTATTCGAGCTGAAGATGATATTAAAAGATCTACAGGCGGGGCCTATACACCAGGGCTTCGAGACGATGCACAAGATGCAAGAAACCGTCTTTTTTCACTACTAACTGAGTTACCAGACAAAGCTGCTTATGACGCGATGAAAGAGCTAGAACAAGAACATCCAGAACCTAATTACCGTCACTGGATGAAAAAGCAAGCATATAAACGAGCTGAAGCCGATGCTGATTTAGAGCCATGGAGTTGTGAGCAAGTTTGCCAGTATGCTACCTATCAGTTAGTCACTCCAAGAACCCATAAGCAGCTGTTTGAGCTGGGAGTTTTGAAACTGAAGAACATGAAAACTTGGCTAGAGCAAGGAAACGATAGTCCATGGAGAACTTGGCAAAAGGCTGAGCAAGAAAATGAGATGCGCAACTTAGTAACCGGTTGGCTTAATCAAAATTGTCGAGATCAATACACAACGGCTCAAGAACCTGAATTAGCAAATGATCAAAGAATGGATATTTGGCTGAACAGCAACTATGTTAATGCGCCAGTACCTATTGAACTAAAATTATTAGACAAAAGCTGGTCGGGAAACCAGTTGTGTGAGCGATTAAGAAACCAATTAGTTGGTGATTACCTCAGGGCCAATGGAGCATCTTGTGGTGTATTCCTCTTGGTTTCAGCCAAGACAAATAAGACTTGGCAAATAGATAACCAAAGTGTTTCTCTTGATGAATTACGTGATGCGCTGATGAATTATTGGACTTTAATATCCAAAGAATATCCAACAGTTAATGCTATAGAGGTGATTGTAATAGATCTGAATCAGAGAGGGAAAGTTAGTAGTAGTGCCAAACGAATTAAAGAGGTTTAAATGAATAATAAGGAAAGAGCTGTTCATATTTTAATTAGAAGGCTTAATTACCTATTGAAGCGCTTGGAAAACGAATTTTTTCATGTACATCCCAGTTTAGAAGAAAATAGGCAAACTACTAGCTTGGCTTTTACCTCTATTCTTAATGAAGCTGCAAATCTCCACGAGGCCGCATTTTGTAGCAGAGAATTTTGGCCTGAAATAACGAGATGGGGCAGTTCTCAAGAGTGGAAATGGGAAGAGATTAAGGTTCGGTTTACATATTGGCCTGTATTGGAAGTGCTAATGCCTTTTTCATTAGTTACAAATGACAAGTTGAAAATAGAAGGACGAGATGAAAACAACGCAACAAAACATCACGGGAAATTAGCATCATTTGAGGCTGCTTTAAATGCTAGCGCAGCTGCATGGTTTATTGTTATGGAAAAGGCTCGAGAAGAAGAGGTTTTTTTGGGAGCGAGTGAAGTTGATGATTTAATGAAGCTGTTTGATTGTTATGATTTAATCTCTTTTAGTGAGTCAGCGTATGGTCTTAAAGTCTCTAGACCTCTTGCTAATAAGGTGGAGTATCCAGTTGTACGCGGTTCTTCCGAAATACACCAAGCAAAAGAAGCCTTTCAAAATCGCTTAGATTTTTGGAAATCTAAACAATGAGAACAACTAAACTGAATTGATTTATGGAGATGTTGAGTCAACTCATTTTTGAATATTACTCAAAGCGTGACAAAGGCAAGTCACTTGCTTGCCACATAGCAAACTCTCTGTTTCACAATAGCCCTCTACAACGGATATTTTTGAACGAGCTGCTTATAGGTTCCGATACTTAAGTTATTTTTTGGAATGCCAATTTGCTCGAGTATAGCTTTGTGAGCAATGGCTTCGTTTAGGTTGTATGAGTAACACTGCCAGAGAGCATTAGGAAATTGATTAACGATACGCGAAAAATATGGAACATCTATTTTATTGAGTGAATGGCCAATTACGGTAATCACTGATATATGCTTGCTACTTTCTAATAAAGGATTAAGCCTATCTCTTATAATTTTAGTTACGGGCTTTTGAAGAGCTTCTAGTACTCTCCGACCATTATTAATTGCTACCGTATAATAAGAATCTTTTTCAGCCGTAGCATTGATCACAGCTTCAGTGTGACCAAAAATCAAAGGCTTTGCCTGTTCTACATTGCCGTGAATATGATAAACGTTCTCCATAGGAATTTTGTATAACTGTTGTAGTGTAGAGGTGTAGTTGAAGTTAATGAAGTGAGCTGTATCAGGGAAAGTCATTTGCCGCTTTGAACTTTCTAAATTTATACCTTTGATCCATGCAGTAAAACTTCTAGTTATATTTTGGATAACATCACTACTGAAATTATCTACAGCGTCTTCAAGTCCATACATTTGCTGTGTTGGAAAATCATCGCCAGAGAAATCCATAAAGTCATTTTCATCAATCAAAATAGACTCGTCAAATTTACCTAAAACATTTTCAAAGTCACTCCAAAGTTCTTCTTCTCGTAATCCATTTGGGAAGTAGTGCTCGATTTGATCTAGATATTCACGGTATTTTTGATAAAAATCTTTGTAATTTGTAGGCATGTCATGCCACAAGTCAAAGCCATTACCTATAATAAATAAATGATTTGAGTCCACGAAATTCCCTCTTATTTTTATCTATGATTACCTTATGCAAGTGAAGATAGTCAAGGGTTTTTTATGTTCAAGAAATTAATCGCTTTTGGCTATTGGATCAATAATGCGTTAATAAATGAGTAATCCAAATTTTTTAACACAAAAGGGGGAGGGAATGAACTAGCTGAGTGCTTGGTTGTTTTCGAGATATTCTTTTCACAATTCACTAATAACTCTCAAAATACTCGAGTGATTCACGTTTTAGCTGTTTTGCTTTTAGTTGAGCCTGTTGCAGCTTATGAGGGCTAGGCTCTGGAAATGATAACCACTTATAAGGGTAGCTTCCTTTTCTAAACAACCTGCAAAGTACCGCAGAGTTGGGTACGGGCTTAAAATTACGTAATGCATCATCATTAAATGGAAATAGTATATAGAGCTTATTACCTTCCTTTCCTTTTTTGCTCAGCATTTGGCAAGTCACTAATATATAGTCCTCTGTGTCGATCATTACATTGAAGTTGTTGAAGTTCCAAGAAGCAGCATTGAGTACTTTCGCTTGTAATTTATACTCTCTGGCCCCGATAAATGTCGTAAATGGGAACTCTTTTGCGGGTAAACCGATAGCGCTATTCCTAGTTAGGTTATCAATTGCTCGCTTGGTTATTTTTTTCTTGCGCTCTACTTCTAGCTCTAATGCTCGTTGGGCAGCGAGTCGTTCAGCTTCGACTTCTATTTTTATCTCATTTTTTAGCGCATCATCACACCAACTATAAATCCAATTTGAGTAAGGCTCTAAGTTACGAAGCGCATCAATAACAGCTTCCAAGGGCTGCTCAATGAATTGAGATAGGTCGACTTCTAGCGTTGGTACTTTGTTGCTTTTTATAAAGTTTACTTTCTCATCGCTACAGGGAGCAGTGACTTTAACTTCGATGAATATTTTTCCCACAGATGTTTCCAATTCAACATCCATTTTGTATTTATCCAAGGAAGACTCTACCGAACCTTGTAATATTTTGACGAGTTTTTGGGGTCGTACTTTGGTTTTACCCATGTGCTTACATTTAACGGAAGGAAGTAATATTTGCTCTTGAGCGGCTAAATATTCTTGTGCGAACCTATGTAGCGCAGTCATTAAGCAAGAGCTTTTCTCAGGTTTTGAGGTGTGCGCAAAGGAGTGAGCTTTTATCTTTCCTCTGTTTCTTGCTACGAGTTCATCATCACAGCCAGGACATGTGCATTGACATAACTTGCCATTGGGAACGTCATTAATTGAGACTAGTTTACCTAGTTTGTTGCGTGCAAAAATGAGCAATTCTTCATTCCTTGCGCTCTTTATTACAGTTGATTTAAAAATATACTTAAAAATTACGCCTTACTTAACTAAGTATTCCTTAGTACCAATGAGGGCGCTATACTAAGAGAATCTTAGCTATTGAAGTTAGTAGCTAAGGTAATCATGGAATCACCAACGCCCTTACGCCTAAAAGAAGCCCGCAAAGCCGCTGGCTATACGCAACAGCAGCTAGGCATTGCATTAGGTATGGAGCCCAACACGGCCAGTGCAAGAATGAACCAGTACGAAAAAGGTAAACATGCACCAGACTATACAACCATGAAGCGAATCGCTGATGAGTTGGGTGTGCCTGTGGCTTATTTTTATTGTGAAGAACCTCAGCTTGCAGAGCTAATTAAAATTCTAGGTACACTTAGCTCCAAAGAGCAAGAAGTGTTACTGGCATCTCTAAAAAAACGCTAGCAATGTATCGAATACGGCGTATGTCTTCAAAGAAGAAGCTGATTAAAAAATGACGGGTTGTTTTGATTTTAATAAAAAAGGATATTCTAAATACTATGAAATCATGTTCAGTATTACTCCCTAAAAGTGGTAACTCTCAGACAATTACAGAAGTTACAGATGTGCGTTCAATGGTTATAGTCGGGGCAAATGGAGCTGGAAAAAGCCGTCTTGGACATTGGATGGAATACAATCAAGTGGAAGAGCAATTCGTACATCGTGTTTCAGCTCAGCGAGTTGCTCAAATGGACTCGGAAGTCTGGCCTCAAGACTACGAAGAAGCGGAAAGGTACTTATTGTTTGGGAACTCGTCCAACAAACGAAAAGCTAAAAAGGACCCAAAATATGGTCGCTGGGGAGATGAACCTGTAACTGGTATGGCCTGGGACTTTGATTCAGTTTTAAGTCTTTTATATGCAGAGGAGGATAAAAGAAATAGGGAGTATGTTGCCCAAGTAAAAATATCAAAAAGAAAAGTTAAATTGCCTGCTTCATCATTAGATGTGC